>JAILKE010000057.1 GCA_024694125.1 Bacteroidales bacterium | reverse complement strand
GTAATGCAGTTGCGTCTGTCCGCCGTAGTCCTCCGTATAGCAGTCCTCCAGATGCAGACGCAGGATGTGGCGCAACGTATCGATGCCATCGGTCAGCAGACCAGTACCATCGGCTACCGAATAACCAGATCCTGTGACCATGAGGTCGATACCCTCATCGATACCACGAGCAGTGAACGTTCCGCCTATGCTGTCCCCATAGGCAAAAGGATAACGCAGTACGGGCCGCTCGTTGCTGTAGATGCGATAGGTGCGCCGCTGCTGCTCGCCCTTGTCCCACAACGTGTCGCCATGCACCACATAGTGCACGATACGGGTTGGTTCAAAGACGGCGATGGTGTCGCCATTGGAAGCTATACCCTGCATGAACTCCTCGCTGTGTCGGTTGATTTCTCCCAATTGCCATACTGCATCCTGGCCCTTCTCGCCAGGACTGACATAGGCGACCTGCACCTTGCACAGTGCATCGCCATTGCGCCACTCGTTACCAGAGCGCGTAATAACACTCTGGCCCATGGCGCATGGACCTATTATAGTCAGCATTGTGACTAACCCATACTGTTTCATAAGTTGAGTTTGATAATGTTTTTCCTATAGCCACCCCTGATTCGGAATTGAATATGAAATAATAAAAGACGTAGTTGGCTGTACTCGAATATTTCTGTCTGATGTGGTTGTCTGCATTTGGGACGACTCTATGTAGGGTCGAAAAATCCGAGCAAAACGATTGCTTCCACTTTCTATCGGACTAAAAGAAGATGCAAGTCCAATCAAACAGAAGTCTAATGGTGTAAACGTCTTTAGTGGCAGTATCTCATCCAATCAGGTCTATGAGACCCAACAAGACAATAATCCACCTATCCTCAATGTAAGTACAATCCCCAACCCCAATATTACTCATCTGCAAATGGACGTCCATTTGACATAGAAGCAATATCGGGGAAAGAAATGTATGAAACATCAAGAATTATTTGCAATCGAGCTCAGATTGTAGATATTTCTTTATGTCATGAAGTTTGCTACCTCCAATGCGTATTGTCTAGACTATTATTGCATTGTTGGCAAATTCAGTCTATATATAGAATGCTTTGTATGATTATGCAATCTGCATTATTCAATCGTAAATGAAGCTTCGTAAGATTCTTCATTTATGCTAATGATGATTGAATATGAACCAGCTGGTAATGACTGAGCCTCCGGTATTGGCAGCATTGAATCCTGCACTATACCAATAGACGAGAGAATAAGATTATTATCTGAATCAAAAATCTGGAAAGGAGCTACATTACCGGAGTCTGCATCTTCTATCAAAAGATGAATGCTCATACCTCCTGGGATTCTGACAGGTAAGATTTTGTCTAATTTACATCTCTTTGGAATAGAACCAATTGTAGTCCTAGCTTTTACAACTATTTCATTGCTATGATATTCAACTATCTCATTAGCCATAATACAGCCAAATGACAGCATGAAAATTGTCATACTTAAAAGGAATAATTTGCAATTCATATATGATTTTAGTTTGGTAGTTGCTTGTTTAACTTTAGGCAGTAAAACTCCCAAGTGAATTGTTGAGCGGCGCAAATGTAATAATAAAAAATTAGAATTCCATCAAAAGGTATGTTTCAATGTGTTTCACGAAAATGTTAAAAAAAATTAATTTCAATGTTACATAAAGTCTTATATCATTGATATACAAGCATTAATAAAATACAATTATTTCATTTTGGATTATTTTTGGAAAATTCTTGTCTGAAACAAATTGAAACATTTTTGAGGCATAATTTTGTTTTTAATGAGGTTTTGTTTATCTTTGCAGCACTTAATGAATGTGTCGGAAGGCTAATTATTTACACTTAATCTCATGCTGAAAGTCATTACCGAATTATTTGCATGCCTTTTGTTATTGTCCTCTTGCCAGAGGGCGGATAATGAACTGCTGGAAAAGATGCAGGACATCAAGATTCTGGGCAACAGAGATCCCGAGCTTGCCATGAGTAAGCTGGACTCACTGGATGCCGAGATTTCTACGCAATCCAAATATGTGCAGATGAAGTATGACCTGCTGAGAATTAGATTGCAGGACAAGGCAAATATTATTCCCGAATCGGACAAGCCTATAAAAGAGGTGCTCGAATACTTCACTGAGAATGGTTCTGCCCTCGAAAAACAAGAGGCAAACTACTACGCAGGCAGCGTGTACCGCGACCTACAGGATGCCCCTACTGCTATTGGATACTTCCTACAGGCTGAACAATGGGCACAAGAGACTGGTCGCGAATGTGACTCCATAATGTGGGGTAATGCTTGCTCTAATTTGAGTTATTTGTATTATAATGTAACAGATTTCCATTCAAGTTTGGAATATGCTAAAAAGGAATACGAGCTAGCCCTTTTGTGCGACGATATGTGGTCCACTACTATTCTTCATTTGGCCGATGCATATTTTTATAATGGCAGCACAGATTCAGCTTTCAAATACTATGATTTGACATTGGATAGACAAATAAAAAATATAGATAAGAATACTGAAACATTAGAAATATTGTTGGCACAATACGCTCATAATGGTAAAAAAGAAAATGCTGAAATATGCGCCACTTTAATGTTGGCTGTCTTAGATGAAAATACACATACTAAAACAAGGGGTGCAAATATCGCATTAGGATATTATTATAAACTGAAAGGAGATACAATCAAAGCATTAGATTATTTCAAAAAGGCAATTCGTGAAAGCAAAGACGAAATAATATCTATTGAAGCCTCCCGCTATGTCTATCAATATTACTCCAGACACGGAGATGCCCAACAAGCTTTCGAGTATGCAGACAAGTTTATAGCCAGTTATGACTCGATGGAGCTCAGCATGAACCAGGAGCAGACTGCCAAAGTGAATAACCTGTTCCGATACTACCGCGACAGGGAGGAAGAACGTAAGATTCTGGATGAGAACGAGAAGACGCGTAATCGCTTCTACTGGGCATTGGCGCTACTGATCATCGTGGCTCTGGGTGCGACGGTATTATTCTACTTCGTCCGAAACCGACAACTGCAACGCCTGAATGACATCTCTGACTGCCTGGATATTGTCAACCGCGAGAAATCGGAGGTGGATAAAATGCTGAAAATGCGTGATGAGGAACTGGCATCGTCCAAAAATCAACTGAAGGACGTGACCCAGGAACTGCACAGAATTGAGGAATCGAAGGATCGTGCTCACGCCGAACTGGCTCGCGTATCGGCCGAACTGCAGGAGAACGAGAAACGGCTGGAGGAGAAATCACTGATGAACAAGAACGTAATCAACCTGCTCCACCAGGTGCAGTTCGAACTGAACGCCGAGGAATACCTCAAGGACCTGAAGGACTCCGCCAGCGGCAAACGTAAACTGTCGCCCAAGGAATGGAACCGCTTCTATAAGGCCATCGACAGTATTTGGCCAGATTTCAATGAACAGATGTGCGCCGAAGACAAGGAGATAACCGAGGACCGCAAACGTGTGCTCTACCTCAACCTGGCGGGATTCTCTAATGCACAAATCCAAAACCTGACTGGCCTGTCCCGCACCACGGTGTGGAGGATAAAGAAAGAGGGGGTTATTAAAGAGTAAAGGGTAATGAGTAAAGAGTAGTGTAGATACAATCTCCTGCGCTCAATACAGCGAAAGAACTGCGTACGATAAGAACTTCGTACGATAACGATAACGAAAACGAAAAAGGCCGTTCCTAATTGTTTATTTTAGAGAACACGAAATTGACGAAAGAAACGAAACCTTCACATACTTACTCTAATAAACTCTCACAGAGAAATGGAGATAAAAGAGATAGAAGAGATAGGGAAACTCCCTTACACTCTGTTTGCTCTGCGTGAGATAAAAACTTCGTACGAAAACCATAACGAAAACAAAAAAATCCGTTCATATCTGTTAAATCCGTTCAATCTGCGTTCCATTTTAGAGAACACGAATCGAACAAAATCAACGAAAATGGTATGTTTTAATTCGTTTAAATTCGGTGTTCCATTAAAATCTGTTCGATCTGCGTGCTTTATAGGCGATGATCCAATTTTGACAATATCCACATTCGGTGAGGATACACTCATTATGCGATTGGTGTGCGATTGGAATGCGATTGGTGCGCGATTGGTCATCCCTATCGAATCGTACACTAACCCTGATACGATCGCTGGCGAATCGCGTGCCAAATGAAGTGTGATAATACCTTTTTCAATCAAACACTTGGATAATTATGTAATATGTATTATCTTTGCACCCCAACAGGAGGTTCGCTATTACTGGCAGGAGTTTCCAGAGATGGTTTGTATCGTCCCTTTTACTCCCCTTTTACTCCTTTTTATAACCTTTCCCTACTATCAACTGAAGCAAGCGAAAGTTGAAAAACTAACAGACATCGACTATGAACGAAAAAACTGAAAGCCGGGTGCTGCTGGTATATACAGGCGGTACGATAGGCATGAGCCGAAATCCAGAGACCGGAGCATTGCAGCCCTTTGACTTCAAACGGCTGAGAACCTTCATCCCCGAGATGGAACACCTGCACATACACATCGACGTACAGTCGTTCGACCCACCGATAGACTCGAGCGACATGACGCCGCAGCTGTGGATAAAACTGGTGGAGGGCATAGCCCAGGTATATGACCAATACGACGGATTCGTCATACTGCACGGCACCGACACGATGCCCTACACGGCATCGGCCCTGAGTTTCATGTTCGACAATCTGACCAAACCCATCATCCTGACAGGCAGCCAGCTGCCCATAGGCCAACCACGCACGGACGGCAAGGAGAACCTCATCACCAGCCTGGAGATAGCTTCGGCCAAGAACGCCATAGGCCGCGCCATGGTGCCCGAAGTGTGCATATACTTCAACGGCAAGTTGCTGCGAGGCAACCGCACGACCAAACACAGCGCCGAGGAATTCAACGCCTTCAAGAGTTTCAACTATCCGAGCCTGGCCAATGCCGGCGTGGACCTGATCTTCCACGAGGCGAACATACGCCGCCCGGACTACAAGCGCCCCATGGTGCCACTGACCCGGATAGATGCCAACGTGCTGATCTTCTCCCTCTTCCCCGGCATCAGCGAGGAGATAATACACCACGTGCTGGGGATGCCCGTGAGGGGAATAGTGATGCGCACCTTCGGCAGCGGCAATGCGCCACAGTTGCCCTGGCTGCGCGAGGCCATAGCCCAGGCATCGGCACATGGTAAGGTGATAGTGAACGTGAGCCAATGCAAGCAGGGCAGCGTGGCAATGGAGCGCTACAGCACGGGCTACCAACTGAAGGAGGCGGGCGTGGTGAGCGGCCGCGACATGACGGTGGAGAGCGCCGTGACGAAACTGATGTGCCTGCTGGCTCAGTACGACGAACCGGACGAGGTGCGCCGACTGATGTCGTGCGACCTGCGCGGCGAGATCTCGATGTACGGAGGGTAAGCAACGCCGCCGGTCATCGGCCACAGTGTGCAATCAGCTCCGACAGATGCTGGCCGAAGTGGGTGGCGCGAGCGAGCTGCTCGATGGTGAGGTGCATGCGGTAGCGCCAGTAGTGGCGTGGATTGGCAGGGATATTGATGCGCTCGGCATCGACATCGGGGTGGCGCAACTGTCCGTCGATGGCAAGCCAGTCCTGCAGGGGCAGGATGCAGAGCAGGGAGGGCGAAGCGAGATGATCGGTCACAATGCGCTCGCACACCTGCGGAGTAGCCTCGGCGGGAGCGTCGCCCTCGCACTGCAGCAGGTCATGCCAGTAGTGCTGGGTCGCAACGGGATCGAGCGTCCACCACTGGCGCAGGGTCTCGGTATCGTGCGACCCCGTGGTGCAGACGCTGAGCACAGGGTATCGGTCCGGATGACCGAACTGCTCGGCGGGGCTCTTGGGCATGCGCTGCACCTCGAGCGACAGGATATGGAGCTGCTCCATCACCCACGGCACACACTCGGGCACCATGCCGAGGTCCTCGCCACACACTATCATCTGGGTCGATTCGACCAGTCGGGGCAGACGACGCATGGCCTGCTCGTACCAGAAGTGGTTGTGCCGGTGCCAATAGTAGTGCTCGTACAGGCGGTCGAAAGCCTGCTGCTCCCACGGCTGCAGACGGGTATAGACGTAGTCCTGCTGCGCCGCGATGCGGGGATGATAGAGCGTGGGGTCACGATGGTCGCGCACGAAGAGCACGTCGCTGATGAGCGTGTAGAGCGCATCGCGCATCTCGGTGTTGCGCGGCTTGACCTTGCCGCTGAAGAAGAGCTGGATGCTCTGCTGCGTGTCGAAGTAATCGCGCATGGTCCAGATGTCGTCGTGCAGATGCTGGAGGAAGGTGTCGCGGACATACTGGACGGGGTCCTTGCCGTCATAGGCGGGCGACTCGCCCTCGGCCTCCGCACCCACATAGCGGCGCAAGGGACCGAAGCGCAGTTCGAGCAACTCGTCGTTGATGAAGGGCTGCGTCATGAACTCCTCCTGGAAGGGTAGTCCGTAGCTCTCAATCTCGGCCGCCGACATGGGCAGCGCCGGCGAGAACTGGCCCAGCAGTCCGTGCACCGAGGTGACGGGTATCTCCCAGATGCGGAAGAATCCCAGGATATGGTCGATGCGGTAGGCCGAGAAGTAGGTCGCCATGTGACGGAAGCGGCGCAACCACCACTGCAGACCGTCCTGAAGCATATAGTCCCAGTTGTAGGTGGGGAATCCCCAGTTCTGGCCATTGACCGAGAAGGCATCCGGCGGCGCACCCGTCGATCCCTGCATGTTGAAGTAATAGGGCTCGACCCACGCCTCGACCGACGTGCGGCTGATGCCGATGGGGATGTCGCCCTTGAGGATGACACCCTCAGCACGCGCATAGTTGCTGACACGGAGCAGCTGCTGGTGCAGGATGAACTGCAGGTAACTGTAGAACCGTACCTGCGGGGCATAGTCTGCCTCGTGGGACAATGCCTCGACCAGTTCGGCCTGATAGACGCTGCACTCGGGCCAACGGTTGAAGTCGGCGGTATCGTAGCGGTCGCGCAACACGGAGAACATCGCATAGGGCAACAGCCACTGCTGCGAACGACGGGCAAAGGCCTGGTAGTCCGGCGACTGCATCGTAGCCTCGCCCTCCTGCTCGAAGAGCGCCTGCAGGTAGGCCATCTTGGCCTGGATCATCGCGACGTAATCTATCTGCGGCAGGGCATTGAGCTCCAAACGACGCTGCTCGAAACGGGCGGCAGCAACCTCGTCACGCAGGGCGGGCAACTGACGCAGGTCGATGTACTGCGGGTGGAACGCGTAGATGGAGATGGCATTGTAGGGATAGGAATCGCGCCAGGTGTGCTCGATGGTCGTGTCGTTGATGGGCAATATCTGCACGGCGCTCATGCCGACCGAGGCTGCCCACTGCACCATGGCACGCAGGTCTCCGAAGTCGCCCACGCCGTAACTGCCCTCGCTGCGCAAGGAGAAGACCGGGATGGCTACTCCCGCCACACGTCGGGCATCGAACCAATGATCGAGCTGCACCGCACTCTCGCCCTGAAGGGCATCGGCCGTGAGACTGTGCGGCAGGGTGCACTCCTCGCGGCGCACGCATTGGCCATCTCTCCATATTCCGTAGCGGTACAGGAGCGGCGCGCCATCGTCGGGCAACGTCATCTGGGTAGTGACCTGCCACAGGCGGCCATCGTCGGTGTGGAACATCAACGGGGCATCGGTCAGATTACCGAACTGCAGGCCCACGGCCTCGCCCCACTGGGTATGGTATTCGATCTGGAAAGTCAGTTGCATAGGTATAATTGTTTTTTTGGAGCGGAAAAAATAAAATTAATTCAAGTTTCGCAAGTCTTCAACTTGCTCACTTTCAGTAGTAAAAGGGAGAGGAAGGGGAGTGAAAAGGTAGTAAAAGGGACGTTTGCTATTATCGGCGGGAGTTTCAGAGGAAGTTTGTATCGTCCCTTTCTCTTCCCTTTTACTACTTTTTTTAGCCTTTCCCTACTCTCAACTGAAGCTTGCGAAAGTTGAGTAAAATTAAAAATTAAAAATTAAAAGTTTACACCTTTTACTACTTTTTGAACCCTTCCCTGCTCTCATATTTGTTGAGTATATTTTTTTTGCAGAAGCAAAAATAGAGTATTTTATCGAATATACCAAGAATTTATGGCAAATTTGTGACACTCTTTTGCACAATTGAAAAAAAAGGACTATCTTCGCGTCAAATTTGGGGTTTTGTATCGACCTTTAACTCCCAGAGCAAAGCGATAACTCCCTTAATTTCTTAACATTTTTACATCGTCAAATAATAAAGCATCATCAGTATGAACGTACTCCTGCTCGGTAGCGGTGGCCGCGAATGTGCCATTGCTTGGAAACTGGCTCAAAGCGCCAAGTGTGACCAACTCTATATTGCACCAGGCAATGCCGGTACATCGGCCTACGGACAGAACGTCGCCATCGGAGTCAATGAGTTCGACAAGATTGCACAGTTCGCCACCGAGAAGCACATCGACATGATCGTGGTCGGACCGGAGGATCCCCTGGTCAACGGCATCAGCGACTTCTTCGCCGACCGCCCAGGCGCACCCAAGGTAATCGGCCCAAGCAAGGCTGCTGCCCAGCTGGAAGGCTCAAAGGACTTCGCCAAGGGCTTCATGTCTCGCCACGGCATCCCTACTGCCCGCTACCAGAGTTTCACCGCTGCTGAATACGACGAGGCTTGCCGATTCCTCGAGTCGCTCCAGGCTCCATACGTGCTCAAGGCCGACGGCCTGGCTGCCGGCAAGGGCGTGCTCATCATAGCCGAAGACCCTGCCGAGAAGGAGGATGCATTGACCCGCGCCAAACGTGAACTGAAGGCGATGCTGGACGGTATGTTCGGCGCTGCATCGGCCACGGTTGTGATAGAGGAGTTCATGTCGGGCATAGAGTGCTCGGTCTTCGTCCTGACCGACGGCGAGGGCCACTACAAGATCCTGCCTGTGGCCAAGGACTACAAGCGCATAGGCGAAGGCGACACGGGCCTGAACACCGGCGGCATGGGCAACTGCTCGCCTGTACCGTTTGCCGACGACACCTTCATGCAGAAGGTCGAGGAACGCATCGTGCGTCCTACCATCGAGGGTCTGAAGAGCGATGGCCTGCGCTACAAGGGCTTCATCTTCCTGGGCCTGATCCGCATGGACCGCGACATTCAGCAGTACCACGCCGGCGACCCTATGGTCATCGAGTACAATGTCCGCATGGGTGACCCTGAAACGGAAGTGGTCATGCCTCGCATCAAGAGCGACCTGCTCGACCTGCTGGAGGGTGTGGCCGACGGCACATTGAACCAGAAGACGCTGGAGGTCGATCCTCGCACTGCCGTCACTGTCGTACTGGTGAGCGGCGGCTACCCGGGCTCGTACCAGAAGGGCAAGGTGATGTCGGGCCTGGACAACGCTCTCTTCACCCAGGGCACGGTTGACCCTGCCCACAATGCCGAACACAGCATCCTGTTCCATGCCGGTACCGCCCTGGACGCTGAGGGTCGCACCGTCACTGCCGGCGGCCGCGTGATATGTGTCACCTCCTACGGCAATGACCGCAACGAGGCCCTCGCCCAGTCTATGCGCGGCGCCCAGATCATCGACTTCGAAGGCAAATACTACCGCAGGGACATCGGAAAGGACCTGAACAATTTTTAATTAAAGAAGTGACAAAGAAGTGACAAGGACGATACAATCTCCTGCGCTATATCAATTCCATGTTAATTCTTTGTCAATTCCTAATAAGGTTCAATTAGCCGGTTCATTCGTCCTTGTCACTTCCCTCTCAATTCTTTGTCACTTCCTTGTCAATTCCTAATAAGGTTCAAATAGCCGTTTCATTCGTCCCTGTCACTTCCCTGTCAATTCTTTGTCAATTCCTTGTCAATTCCTAATAAGGTTCAAATAGCCGTTTCATTCGTCCTTGTCACTTCCCTGTCACTTCTTTGTCAATTCCCTGTAAATTCCTTTAAAATTTAAACTATGCTCCCCTTCATCCTCAGTATTCTCTTCATTGTGGTCCAAGGTCTGTTGGATCTGGCCGACTGGTGGGTATTGGGGAGCAACTGGGTGCTGGCGGGAGTGATCAGCTCGGGGTTGACCACCTATCTGATCAGCCAACACCTGATGGGGTTCAACAACAGGAACTGCATGCTGGAGGGCTGGGCACTACTCAGCGCCATACTCAACCTGTCGGCCATCTGCATTGTGCCCGAAGTAGAATGGTGGCGCGCCACGGTGATAGAATGTGGCTTCGTGGGACTGCTGATGCTGGGTATCTCGTGCTGGCAGCAGACCGAACTGCCCGGACGCTCGCTGGTGTGCGGACTGGTCGTGGCTGTGTTGTCGGCCCTGTCGTTACCATCGGTGGCTGGACTGGCTGTAGTGGTGATCTGCATGGCGCATCTGCTGTGTTTCTCGTGGCACAATGTCTATGTACTGCTGTCGGGCATGCTGATAGGCGTATGGCTCATCTACTGTTCGTTGTCCCTGGGCATCGACATCGAAGCGGGCAATGCCTATATGATCCGCTGGGTGGAGGGATGGAGCGAACTGCGCTACGGACTGCCCATCGTTCACGCTGCCGGTATCACTCCCTGGCTCTACATGGCCATAGTGCCAATCTCCCTGCTCTTCTATGTCATCATCAGCTTCATGCAGGGTACGATGAGCAGCCTGCGTCTGCGCTCGCTCTTCATGATGCTCAGCAGCCTCAGCATCCTGCTCATCCTCATCATGCCGGGCAGCTGGACCATCTGCATGGCATTGGGCGGCACTGTACTGCTCTCCCACCTGCTGTTCACCCTGGGCAACAACTCGACGGGCTTCCTGCGCCATTTCCTCTCGGTCCAGATCTACTTCTACCTCATCCTGGGCATCGCCGAACCTGTCATCCGCCTATCGGTCATCTATATCCAATCAATCGACTTCTCTTGGCTCTGGAACTGGTGGCCATTCTGACGAAAACGATAACGAGAACAAAAAAGGCCGTTCCTAATTGTATTTTTTAGAGAACACGAAATTGACGAAAGAAACGAAACCTTCACATACTTACTCTTATAAACTCTCACAGAGAAATGGAGATAAAAGAGATAGAAGATAAAGGAAAACTCTCTTACACTCTGTTTGCTCTGCGTGAGATAAAAAAAAAAGCAACGCTCTACGAAACCAAAACAACTTCGTACGAAAACCACAACGAAAACTAACAAATCCGTTCCAAATTCGTTTAATTTATTTTGAACACGAATCGAACAAAATCAACAAAT
>JAILKE010000032.1 GCA_024694125.1 Bacteroidales bacterium | reverse complement strand
AGACCTTCAAAAGTTGGATCTGCTTTAATCCATGTTTTCCTTCCATCTGGAAATACTCCCACTTTTTCTAATGAGTGTGCATCGGTGCCTGTGATACATGGTTTTATACTGCCATAATTATTGACTACTTCCTTTACAGACGTAGTTTTTCCGAGGAAATAATCAATATCCTTGGGGTTGCCTGATAAAATAATGTCAGACATTTTGCATATTTCGGAACGAACAGCACTAAGTCCACTTTCATGCTTATGTAAACCAGAGTCTCCATCGTTTGAACTATGAGATAAGGCTATGATAATTCTTCCTCTAAAAAAAGGCTTTTGAATAATGGAGCGTAAATCAGAATATGATATAACCATTTCACTTATCGCTACATTTATGGCTGCTTGTTCTGGATAGTTGCAGTCACCTTTTATAGCCCTACCCATTGCTATTAAGTCAGCATCACAACAAGAATATTCCGAATCGTTATATTTGAATTTCAATGCTCGGAAAAACTCCCTTTCAATATCTTCGATTGAAAGAGATGGATCTAAGATAGCATGAATATTAATCGGAGTTCCTTTGCCTGTGACAGGTTCAATACGCATTTCAACATTAGGTAGTATACAGCAGTTCTGTAAACGACCTTCATTTTGATGGTGTTTTACTTTTAGATAATTCTTTATTGAAAAGTAATCAGTAATACCGTAAACAGCATAGTTTATTGCTTCCAATTTATCTATAAAAGCAGGCCATGCTTCAACTGCATTTCCATACTGATTATTTTTAGCAGTTTCTGGAGTGTGGATATGTAAATCCCATACTCTCCATTCAGAACCTCGATTCATATTGTTGTTATATTTTTTATTATAATGTCTTTATTTCTTTTGTTCAACTTTTACTTTTTTGGTCTTCCCTGACGTTTTTATGTAAGCGATCCAAATCCGCTTCCACGCCATCCTTTGACACCAACGAGTCTTTGGGCAGCACAGAGTAGTTCTTGGCAATATTCTCCTTCTTTCCACTGAACCACTCGCCGAAGGCGGTTTGGAGGAAAGAGTCTCCATCGAGATAGTCTTTTCCATTTATTATATTGGAGACGAACTCCTTCAACTCAGCATTGCGCAGGTTGAAGTATAATTAAATTTGGCTTGCATCAAGTTGGATATATGTAAAATGGATAGGAGTTTGTAACCATATATGTATTAAATTTAGGATTTTGTTAATGTATCTATTACGGTGACAAAGATAATGATATTATTTCGTTTTTACAATGATTTCATAAATAATTGAGTATTTTGCCTCTTTTTTTGTTGTAGATTGGTTACTTTTTGCATAATATAGTATAGCCTTTGGTAAAATGTTAAGATGGGGTTTGCATTGCAAAGCTGCCATATGTAACAGGCTGATGATTTAAAACCAATTCACCCGCGCTACTCATTGAGTAACGCGGGTGAATTATGTTAGTAGAAGCAATTCCTTACTTCACTTCCTCATCAACTTTTGCTGAGGTTGTGAAGCAATTCCTTACTTCACCTCCTCGAAGTCTACGTCTTGGGGCTCACCATTGTTAGGAGCGCCGCCCTGGGCACCGCCCTGAGGGCCTGCGCCTGGCTGACCCTGAGCGCCTGGCTGACCGTACATGTTCTGAGCGGCAGCGCCCATCAGCTGCTGGAGTTCGTTGGTGGCAGCGTCGATGCCGGGGATGTCCTGAGCGTCCTTGGCAGTCTTCAGCTTGGCGATGACAGCCTCGATCTGAGACTTCTGCTCGGCTGGGATCTTGTCGCCATTCTCCTTGAGCTGCTTCTCGACCTGGAAGATCATAGAGTCGGCAGCGTTGATCTTGTCAACCTTCTCGCGCTCGGCCTTGTCGGCAGCCTCGTTGGCAGCAGCCTCGGCCTTCATGCGCTCGATCTCCTCCTTGCTCAGGCCCGAAGATGCGGTGATGGTGATGTGCTGCTCCTTGCCGGTGCCCTTATCCTTGGCGGTTACGTTGAGGATACCGTTGGCATCGATGTCGAAGGTTACCTCGATCTGAGGAACGCCACGTGGAGCCATTGGAATACCGTCGAGGTTGAAGGTACCGATGGACTTGTTGTCCTTGGCAAACTGACGCTCACCCTGCAGGACGTGGATCTGAACTGAAGGCTGGTTGTCGGCTGCAGTTGAGAATACCTCGCTCTTCTTGGTAGGGATGGTGGTGTTGGCGTCGATGAGCTTGGTCATTACGCCACCGAGAGTCTCGATACCGAGTGACAGTGGAGTGACGTCGAGCAGGAGGATGTCCTTGCCGCCGGCTACGTTCTCACCTGCCAGGATACCGCCCTGAACGGCTGCACCTACGGCAACTACTTCGTCTGGGTTGACTCCCTTGGATGGGGTCTTGCCGAAGAACTTTTCAACCTCACGCTGTACGGCTGGGATACGGCTTGAACCACCTACCAGAATGACCTGGTCGATCTGTGAGGCCGACAGTTTGGCGTTCTGCAATGCGCGGCGGCATGGCTCGATGCAAGCGCTGATCAGGTCGTCGCACAGTTCCTCGAACTTAGCGCGGGTCAGGGTCTTGTTGAGGTGCTTAGGAGCGCCACCTGCCATAGTGATGTATGGCTCGTTGATCTCGGTCGAAGTGCTTGAAGAGAGTTCGCACTTAGCCTTCTCGGCAGCCTGCTTGATACGAGACAGGGCCATAGGATCCTTGCGGAGGTCGATGCCCTCTTCCTTCTGGAACTCGTCAGCCAACCAGTCAATCAGCTTGTTGTCGAAGTCGTCACCGCCCAGGTGGGTGTTACCATCGGTAGAGAGAACCTCGAATACGCCGTCCGAGAGGTCCAGGATAGAGATATCGAATGTACCGCCACCCAGGTCGAATACTGCGATCTTCTCATCCTTGTCCAGGTTGCCCAGACCGTAAGCCAATGCAGCTGCGGTAGGCTCGTTGACGATACGCTTTACCTCGAGGCCTGCGATCTGGCCAGCCTCCTTGGTAGCCTGACGCTGTGAGTCGTTGAAGTATGCTGGTACGGTGATGACAGCTTCGGTGACAGCCTGTCCGAGGTAATCCTCGGCGGTCTTCTTCATCTTCTGCAGCACCATAGCGCTCAACTCCTGTGGAGTGTACTGCTTGCCGTCGATCTCAACGCGAGGCTGGTTGTTGTTGGCAACTACCTTGTAAGGAACGCGCTTGATCTCGTCAGCGGCCTGGGTCATGTCGCAGCCCATGAAACGCTTGATCGAATAGACGGTCTTGGTTGGGTTCATGACCTGCTTACGCTTGGCCAATTCGCCAACGGTACGCTCGCCATTCTCGGCGAAACCGATGATAGATGGAGTCGTGTTGCGACCCTCTGAGTTTGCAATGACGGTTGGAGTGTTACCCTCCATGACGGCAACGCACGAGTTGGTGGTGCCAAGGTCAATACCAATAATCTTTCCCATAATTGTATAATTTTTTAATTTGTTATTCTTGTTAATTTTTCTCAACTCTGCCCGATTGGAGCGGAGTGCTGCCCCCGCGTTGGGGAAGCAGACGCTAATATGTCAGCAAAAGGCGTGCCAAACTTTATGTATGACAAAAAAAACGTCCAATTTGACATTTTGACATACTTATTTTTGTTTTTATGCACAATTGGTTGTATCTTTGCAGCAACGACAGAAAGGAAATGAAAAGGGAAGTGACAAGGAAGTGACAAAGAAGTGGCAAGGAAGAGACAAAGAAGTGACAGGGAAGTGACAGGGACGATACCACAGCCCCTTAAACGTCAACCCATAAGCCTTGACGCTTGCCCCTTAACTGTTAACCTAAAAACCTATATAAATATATATATGAAGATACGAGTTGGATTCGGGTACGATGTGCACCGTCTGGTCGAGGGCCGCGACCTGTGGTTGGGCGGCATCAAGTTGGAACATACCATGGGCCTGTTGGGCCACAGTGATGCGGATGTGCTGATTCATGCCCTGTGCGATGCCCTGCTGGGTGCTGCCAATATGCGCGACATCGGGTATCATTTCCCCGATACAGATCCGAAGTACAAGGATGTGGACAGCAAGTTGCTCTTGGCCGATACCATGAAGCTGCTGCGCGATGCGGGTTACGAGTTCGGCAATGCGGACATCACCGTGGCTGCCGAGCGTCCGAAGTTGAAGCCGCACATCGACGCGATGAAGGCCTGCCTGGCGGAGGTGATGCAGGTCGATGTGGAGGACATATCGATCAAAGCCACCACGACGGAGAAATTGGGTTTCACCGGTCGTCAGGAGGGTATGGCAGCCTATGCCACCGTTTTGATCACCAAGGGTTGATTCCTACCAACGTACATTTTGATATTTTCGTACAATAACCGTTTCGGCGAGGGTACGTTCATAGTGCGATTGGTGTGCGATTGGAATGCGATTGGTGTGCGATCGGTGTGCCCCAGCCAATCGTACACGAACCGCAATGCAATCGCGATGGAATGGGAAGCGGTCCAAGATGTGATAATAGCGATATAATTGTTGTATCTCCTGCCGGCTACTGACGAAAGCGTGGGGTGGGACCCTCTGCCTGTATTCTCGCACACCTTTGGCGTGCTGCCTAACTGGAAACAGGGGAGGGGACTCAATAAAACATTGAACCTGAACTCCAAACCTTATATTAGAGACTTCCATTAAACTGTAAACATTAACGCCCCTTAAACCTCGAATGAAATACCCAATAATCATAGCTATGTTGATGAGCGCAGCGAGTGCCCTGTGGGGTAGCTCGGGGTGCGCCTATAGGCTGTGGTTGGCGGACAAGGAGGGGAGCAGCCACTGCGCGTTGTCCGCGAGGGCATTGCAGCGGCGGGCGCGATGGGGAATAGAGACCGACAGTGCGGACTGGAGCGTCTCGGCGGCCTACATAGAGGCGCTGAGGGCGCGCGGGTGGCAGGTGCTGACCACCTCCAGGTGGCTCAATACCGTGGTGGTGTGCAGGCCCGACGGAGAGGCAATAGACGAAGCCGAATGGGCCGACCTGCCGTGGGTGACGCAAGCCGAACAGGTGAGGGGCGAGACATCGACCACGATGAGTGCGCCCGCCGTGCGGAACAAATGGGCGGAGGACGAGACATCGGGCCAAATAACGGAAAAAGAAAGCCAGACATCGAACCAAATAACAGAAAATGAAGGCCAGATATCGGACCAAATAACAGAGAGTGCAGCCCAGGCAACCGAGGCATGGCGAGCGCCGATGCTGCAGGTGGGCGGCGAGGCCCTGTACGATGCCGGATGGCGCGGACAGGGGATGCTGGTGGCGGTGCTGGACGGCGGTTACTACGGACTGGACCAGTTACCCGGACTGATGCAGCGGGTAGTGGGCTGGCACGATATGTACGCGCCGCAGGACGAGGCGGGCGAGGCGCTTTGGGCTGCCTCCAGCCACGGAACGGCGGTGCTCTCCGTGATGGCGGCTGACACGACGATGGGGGTGTGGGGCACGGCGCCCGATGCCCGTTACTACGTGATACGAACGGAGTACGACCCGACCGAATGTCCGCTGGAGGAGGATATGTGGGTGGCGGGTGCCGAGATGGCAGACTCGCTGGGTGCCGATGTAATCAATTCGTCGCTGGGGTACAGCATCTTCGACAACTCCGCTTACGACCACACCTGGGCGCAGCTGGGGCAGCGGGAGACCTTCATACAGCGCGGTGCCGTCATGGCGGTGGAGCGTGGGATGCTGGTGTGCTGCGCCGGGGGCAATGACCGACGGCGCGTGTGGCAGCGGATGTCGATGCCAGCCGATGACCGAAGCGTGATGACGGTGGGCGGCGTGGATGCCCAGGGCGTGGCGAGTTACTTCAGCAGCGTGGGGTGGACCACACCGTACGTCAAGCCCGATGTCTGCGCCCGCGCTACGTCGGCATGGGTGATAGACGGGCAGACCGGACTGCCGCGCACCGGCAGCGGAACCTCGTACGCCTGTCCGTTGGTGTGCGGCCTGATGACCTCGTTGTGGAGCGCCGACACCACGCTCACCGTGCAGCAACTGATGGACGTGGTGCGCCAGAGCGCCAGCCAGGTGTCGCAGCCCGACAGTCTGTTGGGATATGGCATTCCGGACTTCGGTCGTGCGCTGCAGATGGTACTGCCCGGGGCAT
The DNA here is from genome assembly GCA_024694125.1 of Bacteroidales bacterium. Taxonomy (GTDB): domain Bacteria; phylum Bacteroidota; class Bacteroidia; order Bacteroidales; family UBA3663; genus Liminaster. Next base: position 23,891 of record JAILKE010000032.1, on the reverse strand, counting down.
CGGGCATCGAGACATTGAGCCACGAAACCGAACAGCCAGTCTGCCTCCCGCTGTGGGTCAGCTATAGGCAAAATGGCTGTTTCATAGTGCAAAACGGCTGCAAAAAACTACTTTTAGGGCGTTAATGCGCAATCATCGGCCCAAAGATTTGGTCAAGTCACCAAAATATTGTATATTTGCGCGATTATTTAGGCAGACGGACTCGGCGTAGTCCCCTGCAAACACTCTAAAACCCAAAGAAATAAAAAAGGTTATGTTGAACATCGTAATTTTTGGTGCTCCAGGTTCAGGCAAGGGCACACAGAGCGACAAGATCATCGCTGAGTATGGCGTAGAGCACATCTCGACCGGCGATGTATTGCGCGGAGAGATTAAGGCAGGTACAGAACTCGGCAAGACCGCTTCGGCCTACATCAACGAGGGCAAGCTCGTACCAGATTCACTCATCATCGATATGCTCGCTGCTACCCTCGATGCCAAAGGTAAGGACATCAAGGGCGTAATCTTCGACGGTTTCCCACGTACCATCGCACAGGCTGAGGCTCTGAACGAGATGCTCGCTAAGCGTGGCCAGAAGGTCAGCACCGTCATCGGTCTTGAGGTAGATGACGCCGAACTCATCAAGCGTATCATCGCTCGTGGCGCTACTTCGGGTCGTGCAGACGACAACGAGGAGACAGCCAAGAAGCGTCTCAACACCTACTACAGCCAGACTCTGCCTCTTAAGGACTTCTACATCAACGAGGGCAAGTATGCCAAGATCAATGGTGTCGGTTCGATCGACGAGATCTTCGCCAACATCAAGAAGGCTATCGACGCTGTAAAGTAATCTTGAAATAAAACACGCCCTCCCAGCAGTGTTTGGGAGGGCGTATTATTTCTGTTTCGCTCCAGCGAAACAGAAAGGAGTTAAAGGAATTGACAAAGAATTGACAGGGAATTGACAGGGACGATACAAATGCCTAAACCTGTATCAGCTCAATTCCATTTTGTCCAATCCCGAATATTGAGAATAATCAAAAAGGAGCAACAGGGATAATCCTGGAATCCGTCAAAACCGTTAATCCGCGTTATCCGCGTTCAAACAAAAAACGAGAATTTATGGCCGAAACAAACTTTGTGGACTATGTAACCATCTATTGCCGCTCGGGTAAGGGCGGCCGCGGCTGCTCGCACCTGCATCGAGCCAAGTATATACCAAAGGGCGGACCGGACGGCGGCGACGGCGGCAAGGGCGGTTCGGTGATACTGCACGGCAACCGTAACTATTGGACCCTGCTGCACCTGCGCTATCAGCGTCATCTCTTCGCTACCGACGGACAGGCAGGCAGCGAGAATAAGTCGTTCGGCAAGGACGGCCAGGACGTCGTCATCGAGGTGCCTATGGGTACCGTGGTATATGATGCCGACACGGGCGAGTACCTGTGCGAGGTGACCGCCGATGACCAGCGGATAGTGCTGCTGAAGGGCGGCCGCGGCGGTCTGGGTAACTGGCACTTCCGCACTGCGACCAATCAGGCCCCTCTCTATGCTCAACCTGGCGAACCTGCACAGGAGCGCCGCATCGTGCTGGAGCTGAAGTTGCTGGCCGATGTGGGTCTGGTGGGATTCCCTAATGCCGGCAAATCGACCCTGCTCAGCAGCGTGAGCGCCGCCAAGCCTAAGATTGCCGATTACCCATTCACTACGATGGAGCCTAACCTGGGTCTGGTGCCTTACCGCGACAACCGCTCGTTCGTCATTGCCGATATCCCTGGCATCATCGAGGGCGCATCGGAGGGCAAGGGTCTGGGACTGCGTTTCCTGCGCCACATCGAGCGTAACTCGACCCTGCTCTTCATGATTCCGGCCGATACGCAGGACATCCGCCGCGACTACGACATCCTGCTCAACGAATTGGGCAAATATAACCCGGAGATGCTCGACAAGCAGCGTCTGCTCGCCATCACGAAGTGCGACATGCTGGACGATGAACTGATCGACGAGATGCGTCAGGAGTTGCCCGACGGCGTGCCTACGGTCTTTATCTCGGCTGTGGCTGGCACAGGCCTGGACCAACTCAAGGATATGCTGTGGAATATGCTCAATGACGAGTCTAACCGTATTCAGACCTTCACGCACCGTAACCTGGATGTGTCGCACGGCCTGGAGGATGACTACACCGAGGATAACCCATTCGGCGAAGATGTCATCATCGACGGTGTGGCAGAGTCAGATCTGGAGGAAGACTGGTAAGCGCGCTGCGGAGCAGCGCGCTGTTAATACTCGCTTCGCTCGTGGTAAAAGTTCGCTACGCTCACGCTAATACTCACTTCGTTCGTGGTAATACTCGCTACGCTCGTGTTGGAGTATGAAACGAAGGTGGAGGGTTCTGCGGGTATTTGACGATGTTGATTCTATCGTCCAAAACTCCTATAAAAACTTATTTTGATCTATACGAATCTATTTAATCTATTCGAATCTATACTATGCAAGTGATCAGTACAACAAAGGCGCCGGGGGCTATTGGACCCTACAGCCAGGCATTGAAAGTAGGAAATATGCTCTATGCATCGGGTCAGATACCGATTGACCCAGCTACCGGAGCACTGGTAGAGGGCGGTATCAAGGAGCAGACCCGTCAGGCACTGCTCAACGTACAGGCAATACTGGCCGAGGCAGGACTCACCATGAGTAATGTGGTCAAGACTACAGTCTTCATGGCAGATATGGCCGACTTCGCCGAGATGAACCAGGTATATGCAGAGTTCTTCGCTGCACCCTATCCAGCACGTTCTGCTGTCGCCGTCCGTGCATTGCCCAAGGGTGCATTGGTCGAAATCGAAATTGTCGCTTGCAGCGAGGATTAAGGGTCGTTAAAGTTTAAGGTTTAATGGGAGTTTGATGTAAGACTCCAGTTTACTGCTATTACAATATCTTCGTGCGCTGTAGGTGCGCGGGAGAAAGAGAACAAGAAGCGGGGAGCGACCCCGCTTCTTGTTGTATATGGGTGTATGGGATTGGACAAAAAAATAGGAGGGTTGCGAATCTACTTGATGGGGAAAGTGGATTGCAAACCTCCGATGCTCCGAAAAAAGAGAAAGGTGGAGACAATTATACGGCCGATGCAGAATCGGCGGAAGATGGTTTCTGACGAGTCGCCTTGCGCTTGCGGCGGCGCGTGATGTTGCGGCGATGATTGCGGTCAGCCTTGATCTGTTCAGAAGTGCGCGAGTCGGCTGGTTTGGCCTTGCGTTCGCGGGGTACGAAGTCCTTGTCGTACAGAACCTGATAGGGGAGTTGATGTTCGGCGGCGAGGCCGTGATTCAGAGCGCGGACCATACGGCGGAACTCATCCTTGTGAGCGCTGAGGCCCGTGATGAAGTGCGGCAGGGCACGCGGGCGACCTATGTACTCGCCATTGCGGTAGAACGAACGGAAACGCTGATACTGCTGGATGTAGTGCATGATGGTGGCGATACGTTCGCGGCCTATCTGGGCACTGCGCAGCACCTCCTCGGCAGTCTCCTTGCCGTGTACGTCGGCCAGGTCCAGCACCAGGACAGTGAGTTTGAGTATGGTGTCCGTGTGAGGATGTTCGCGGCACATGGTGCGCAGGGCAGTCTGTGTGTGCGCCCAGAGCGTGAGTTGGCCATCGCCCGTGGGGAGCGGCGTCTCGTCGAGCAGCAGTTCCGACAGACCAGGGATGACATAGGCGAGCAGACCACTCCGGAGCAGGTCGTCGATGCCGTCGCCGAAGGTGCGCGCCTTGAGCATCTTGTTCAGTTCGTCGCGCAGGCGTTTGGGTGCAGCCTTAGCCATCTCCTCGTGTTGCAGCAGGATAGCGTCCCATGCAGCCTGATCGAGTTTGAAGCCCTTCTGGTGCTTGAATCGGATGCCGCGCAACATACGGACAGGGTCCTGGCGGAAGATGACGTTCGGTTCAGCAGGAGTGCGGAGCAGCTTGTGCTTCAGGTCCTGGATGCCTCGTCCCGTAGGGTCGATGATTTCGCCCGACGAGAGGTTCTTGTACAGGGCATTGCAAGTATAGTCACGTCGCATGGCATCCTCCTCGAGGGTGCAGAAACGGGTCTCGAGCAACGTGACACCATCCTCGTCGTAAGCCTCAATGTGAGGCTCGACACACTCTACGAGGGTAGTGGTACGGTCGATGATGACGTCCATGGCAGTGGTGCCATAGCGCTGATAGTAAAATGGGCCTTTGCATGTGTCCGGGAAAGTGCGGCACATATATTCCACAAAGTCCTTCTGTCCGTTGGGGAGATTGATGAGCAGGTCAAGGTCAGAGTATCTTTCGCCCAAGAGTTCGTCGCGAACACATCCGCCCACCAAAAATATCTTGCCGTAGAACGGCGAGTCGGGCAAAATGCTGTCGCTTATGAAGCGTAAGGATTTCTCAAATTTATTCATTTGTTTCTAATAACGGGCGCAAAGGTACGCTTTTTTATTTAAAAAAACAAATAAAACTTGCAAATTCTCTTTTTTATACCTATCTTTGCAGCCATAATATGGGGATACTATAAACTGCAGATGGAATAACCAGTGCATATGCGGTGCCGAGGGGTCAGTGATGTACCCGTAGAGGCACACCCGATGATGCAGTGAGTCGATGTTCAGAATAGCCCCGTCGGACGTGTGCCGGAATGTCGTGAGAAAACGCCATCACCCAAATCGTTGAAAAGCAATGAAAAGATCTATTGTCCAAATGTTAGCCCTGCTCATCATCGCAGTGGGATTACCAATACACCCTCTCTATGCACAGAACTTCAAGCAGCAGAGTGACCTGCAGTGGGTCGCTGTGCCCGATCATGCTGACTGGAACTACCAGACCGGCGAGAAGGCTGCCATCGACCTGCAGTTGCTGTGGCACGGACAGCCGTTGAGCGGTGTGGAGGTGTCGTATGCCATCGGACAAGATGAACTGGATGACGAGAGCAAGGGCAAGGTACAGACCGATGCCCAGGGCCGTGCCCGCATACAGATGGGCAGCGCAAAGCGCCCATCCTTCCGCGACTGCCGCATGCAGTGCAAGGTGGAGGGTCAGTCCTTCCGCAACCACATCAAGGTGGGCTACTCGCCCGAGGCCATTGAACCATTCACCCAGATGCCGTCTGACTTCCAGCAGTTCTGGCAGGGTGTGCTGGACGAGCAGAAGAAACTGCCTGTCCGGGCGACGGTGACCCGCGCAGAGGAATTCTCATCGGCCGACGTCGATTGCTACCTGGTCAAGATCCGCACCTGGCGCACCGACGTCGAGGCATACGTCTATGGCTACCTGTCGATACCTAAGGGCGAGGGAACCTACCCGCTCGTAGTGTCGCCTCCGGGTGCCGGCGTCAAGCACATGGACCCGAAGAAGACGCAGTTCTATGCCACCCAGGGCAAGTGCATGCGATTCGAGATGGAGATACACGGCATCGACCCCAGCCTCGGTCAGGAGGTGTATGGTGACATCACACGCGCCTTCGGCAACCACTTCGCTGCAGGCTACCTGTCGAACGGCATAGCCGACCGCGAGACCTACTACATGCAGAAGGTCTATGCCAGCCTGGTGCGCACCATCGACTACCTGGTGACACGTCCCGAGTGGGATGGCCGCAACATCTTCCTGCAGGGCAACAGCCAGGGCGGTGGCCTGAGCCTGGTACTGGCAGCCCTGGACCCACGCATCACAGCCATAGCCATTGCGCATCCCGCACTGAGCGACATGGCAGCCTACAGCGAGAAGGGTCGCACGGGCGGTTATCCACACTTCGGTCGCAAGTACAAGGATGTACAACTGGGCAAGGAGGAGATCCGCACGCTGCAGTACTATGATGCCGTCAACTTCGCCCGACTCGTCAAGTGCCCCACCTATATGACCTGGGGGTACAACGACGATACCTGTCCGCCTACCACCTCGTACGCCGTGTGGAACACCCTGACCTGCCCTAAGGAGCGTTACGTCACGCCCATCAATGAGCACTGGGTCAGCACCGAGACCAGGTACCGACAGATGCGATTCCTGCTAAAGCACAAGAAATGAACAAGACTATATCAACCATCATACTGGCCGCCCTATCGGCTATGACCGTAGCATCGGCCCAGGTACGTCGCACACTATGCCTCGAGGAGGGATGGCGTGCGGTGTGCTATCCCGAGGACCCTGCCCGCTACGGCGACTCGATCGTGGCGGAGGACGTCATGTTGCCCCACAACTTCGATGATTACTACGGCGCCCGTCAGTTGCTGCACGGCAACCTGCACGGCACGGCGATATATGACATTAAGTTCGTCGCACCGCGCTGCCTGCATCCCGAAGATGTGCTCTACAGGTTGCGCCTGGAGGGTGCGGGAACCTATGTGACAGTGGTGCTGAACGGCGATACACTGTGCCGCCGCCGTCCATCGGGCCGCATCGTGACGACCCTGGACCTGCCCCGCCAGCTCCATTCATTGATCCAGAACAGTCTGCGTATCGTGTGCGAACATCCGTCGCGCATCACCGATATGCCGTGGGTGTGCGGTGGTTGCAGCAGCGAGTGGGGATTCAGCGAGGGCAGTCAGCCCCTGGGCCTGTATCGTGCTGTACAGATAGAGGAACTGCACCAGTTGCGTCTGGCTCCCTTCGGCGTGCACGTATGGAGCAATGCCGCGTGCGACACACTCTACGTGGAGTCGGAGGTGGAGAACGACAACAAGTCGCTGCGCCGCAAGTTGAGCCTGGAGACCACCCTGATGCCCTGGGGACAGGACAGCGTGGTGGTGTGCAGGGACAATGTAACCTTCGCCCTGCGCAACGGCGAACGGACCGTGATACGCCAGGCCATACCTGTGGGGAAGGACATCAAGCGATGGAGCCCCGATGAACCGAACTTGTACACGGTCAGGACAGCCATCAGATGCAAGGACCAGAAGAGTGGCCTGATGAAGGTGTACGACGAACTGTACACGGAGTTCGGATTCCGCACCGTGGAGTGGGGCCGCCAACTGAAGATAAACGGCCAGCCGGTGCTGGTCAACGGTATATGCGAGTACGAACACAGCTTCGGCCACAGCCACGCATTGACCGAGAAGGAGATAGACTACCGCACACTGTTGGTCAAGAAACTGGGTTACAACTCGTTCCGCGACGGTCACCAGCCTCACAACCTGCGCTATATGCGCAACTGGAACCGCCTGGGCATCACCTGCTGGACACAGTTCTCGGCACATATTTGGTACGACACTCCGGCATTCCGCGAGACCTTCAAGACGCTGATGCGCCAGTGGGTCAAGGAGCGCCGCAATGATCCATCGGTCGTGCTGTGGGGCCTGCAGAATGAATCGACCCTGCCGCGCGAGTTCGCCGAGGAGTGCACCGCCATCATCAAGGAGATGGACCCCGACCACGGCCGTCTGGTGACCACCTGCAACGGCGGTACCGGAACGGACTGGAACGTGGTGCAGAACTGGAGCGGAACCTACGGCGGCAAGCTGGAGAAGTACGGCGAGGAACTGAAACAGGAGAACCAGCTCCTCAACGGCGAGTACGGTGCATGGCGTACCGTAGGTCTGCACGATACATTGACCATATTCAACAGCAAGGCACCGCACAGCGAGGAGAAGTTCAGCATGTTGCTGCGCAGCAAGATGGACCAGACCTGGGCAGTGCGCGACAGCGTGTGCGGCCAGTACCTGTGGTTGATGTACTCGCACGACAATCCGGGCCGCTACCAGCCGGACGAGGCATTGCGCCTCATCGACAAGGTGGGCCCATACAACTACAAGGGTCTCTATACCATCTGGGGACAGCCGACGGACTTCGCCCGCCAGTTGTTGAACGATACCCTGAAGACTGCCGAACAGGACTCGCTCGGCATGCAGCTGCTGCGCGGCACGCCGGACATGGTCTATCTGTACCGCTACAACTGTGGCGGCGACAGTCTGGTGGATGACTGGGGACAGTTGTGGATGGGCGACGACACGCGGTTTTCGACCTCGTGGGCACAGCGTCCATGCTTCGCCCAGGACAGCCTCTGCCCGGTGCTCGCCTCACAGGGTGTGGCCGATGGTCCTGTCAGTGTGGCATGGCCCGATGGCCGCCTCACGCAGTTGCCCGAGTCGGTGCAGCCGTTGGTCGGTACCTTCCGTTGGGGCCGACACGCATTGAGCTTCCGCTTCCCTGTACAGGCAGATCGTTCCTATAGAATAGATGTCTTCCACTTTGAACCATGGGAGCCTTTCATCGGCGCACGCGAGTATGACATAGCTGTCAATGGACAGATTGAGACGCACGTAGATATCGTAAGTGTATCGGGCGGTCGCAACCGCTTGGTGCGCAGCACGATGCTCGTGAACAGCGGCAAGAAGGACTACCTGGAGATAACTTTCCCACGCGTGCAGAACGGACAGGCAGTGGTCAGCGCCATTGCCATTTCGACCACAGCGCGCATAGCCGAGACGCTGCAGTGCCCCGAGGTCCCTGCCACGCCGGGCTACCCATACTCCGAGGGCCTCACCTGGGCGATGTTGGACGCGATGACGCTTGCTGTGACGCCCAAGGGATACTTCCCGAACTATGACGCCAACCTGAACCAGCAAATCAAGGCCGATGCCCAACCACAGGCGGACGGTACCGTACGCTTTGAGTTCGCCACTGGCCTGGCGCACGAGAACGTGATGCGCCTGCGCTACAAGAATGTGACCGGCGCTACGGTCGATTCGCGTTGGGAACTGCGCAGCAAGGCGGACAACCGCATCATCGCTCAGGGTACATTGGCCCTGCCTGTCACTCCACCCAAGTGGAAGTTCGTCAGCACAACCACGGGCAGTATGGTCAATGCCGGCGACTATGTGCTGATTGTCTATCCCGATAAACCAGTTGAGTTCGAGAACGTGACGGTAGAGTGATGGATAAATGATAATTGACAATTGATAATTGATAATTGATAATAGTTAGTTGGAAATTGGAAATTGGAAATTGGAAATTGAAAATTGAAAAATGAAAATTGACAATTGAAAGTTGAAAAATGTCAATTGAAAAATGAAAATTGCCCAATGCCAATTTCCTATTAACTTACCTGTAAGTTGAAAAGTTTAACAATGATATCATTAACAAGATTTATTAACTTCTTAAAAACCAAAAATTAATCATTTTTTATAACCCATTTTTGCCTATTTTGTAAATAACTGAAAATGACAAAACCTTATATGAAACGCTATTTTTGGACCATATTGGGCGTTGCGGTATTGAGCGTGCTGATGAGTACCTCATGCCGCCAGGCGGAGCCCAAGGCTGTTCTCCCCCCCGGGATGGTTGCGGTGGACAGTGTAGCCATTGACTCGTGCGAAGTATTGACCGACTCGTTGGTGCGTCGGTTGTTCTGGTCATTGCCTACGTATGCCGAACGTAATGCCGAGATGAATCACAGCGAACGTATCGCAGCATCGGCAGCTGCAGCCTTGATACGTGAGGCCAAGGACCTGGTGACCATCGAGTCGCCATTGCGTACGGCATACTATGCATCGAGCATCTTCGGTGAGATTTGCGACCGTGAGAAGACTTCGATTGACTCTGTCCGCATCTACCAGGTTTCGGACTCGACCCTGGCTGTAGTCTATGTACGTTACTGCTTCCTGGGTTATTCAGGTTCGCGCGAGTACTCCTACCTGGCTACGACATTGAACCTGATACCATCGAATGGACACTGGTTGATTGATGACTTTGCCGTAGGTCGCGGCAAGTTCAAGTCGGAAGTGACCGACTTCATCCGTCGTCAGCGCATCTGCTTCTACTCGGACGAGTGGCGTGAATGGTTCGTCAAGGAACGTTTCGAGGGTCGCTATCCTCGTTACAAGGAGAAGGACCGCGCTACCTCACAGCGTATGTTGGTCCAGATTGATGAGTACCTCCAGATGTACCCCGATTCCCTGTCGGTAGTGGGCAAGATGGATGAAACATTCATCATCGAGTCGTCGGACAAGATTCAACGCCAACTCAAGGCATCGGGCCTGAACGAAGCGCGCGTGCGTGCATTGTTCAATGCCATACCGGGTGCCACGAGCCGCAACCCGAAGTGCAACCTGAGCGACCCGACCAAGGCTTACTCCAAGCAGATGTCGGCCCTGTTGCGCCATGCCTTCGATGTGCCCAATGATGCCTTCACCAACGATGGCAGCCGCAATCAGCTCGCTCTGTTGGTCAATACGCAGGAGGATGACCTCGTCTTCGTGAGCGCTACGCACATCATTCCTATCAACGATGACTTCGTATTTGCCAACCTCTCGGTTGCCCATGTCAAGGGCTTCGATGTGGACCTGCAGGACATGTGCATCCAGTTGGTACGCGAGAACGGCCAGTGGGTCATCGCAGACTTCGGCAGCTCTAAGTTCCTGATGGAGTACATTGCCCGCCAGCGTAAGTTCTTCCGCAGCGAGGAGTGGCAGCAGCGCGTCGCTAACGAACGCAAGATGGCAGCCATGGAGGAGGACAAACAACTGCGCCTGCAGTGGCAACAATCCATCGAGCAGAACCTCAAGGATGTCGAGGTGTACTTCGAGAAGCATCCAGATAGGTAAATGAGATGGGGAGACTGCAATGGGCTCGCAATGGGCTCGCAATGGGTTCGTAATGGGGCTAATGGGCTTAATGGGTCCAATGGGCAATCCCAATCCCAATGGATATTGTATCGTCCTTGTCACTTCCCTGTCACTTCCTTGTCACTTCCTTGTCACTTCCTTGTCACTTCCTTGTCACTTCCCTGTCACTTCCTTGTCACTTCCTTTAAAATTCTTTTTTATATTTTATGGAACCTTTCGCACATTTACACGTACATACAGAATATTCTCTGCTCGATGGGCAGAGCAAGATTTCGCGCCTCTGGGATAAGGCAGCCAAGGATAATATGCCGGGCTTTGCCATCACAGACCACGGTAATATGTTCGGCATCAAGGAGTTCTTTGATATTGCGAAGAAAGAAAACAAGAAGCGCAAGGGCGATGGATTGACCCCCATCAAGCCAATATTCGGGTGCGAGGTATATGTGGCGCACAGAAGCTTGGACAAGAAAGAGGGTCGACAGGACCAGTCCGGTTGGCACCTCATACTGTTGGCCAAGAACAAAGCCGGCTACCAGAACCTGATCAAGGCTGTCTCCATCGGTTGGGTGGATGGCTACTATATGCGACCACGTATCGATCATGATGTACTCGAGAAGTACCACGAGAACCTGATTTGCTGTTCCGCCTGTATCGGTGGTGAGGTGGCGAAGAAGTTCGACCTGGAGGGACCGGAATCGGCGGAGGAGGCAATACTGTGGCACAAGAATCTCTTCGGCGATGACTACTACCTGGAGATGCAGCGCCACATATCGAAGGATCCACTCTACAACCCGCAGTGCTACGAGAAGCAGAAACCCTACAACGAGTTCCTGATGGAGATGTCGCAGAAGCATGGCATCAAACTGATATGCACCAACGACGTACACTTCGTGGACGAGGAGAACGGCGAGGCACACGATCACCTGATCTGTATGAATACGGGCAAGGACCTGGACGATCCGACCCGTATGCGTTACACCAAGCAGGAGTGGTTCAAGACGACGGCAGAGATGAACGAACTCTTTGCCGACGTGCCCGAGGCATTGCGCAATACCATCGAGATTGTTGACAAGTGCGAGGAGTACTACAACATCGAGAATGACCCAATCATGCCTAACTTCGAGATTCCGGCTTCGTTCGGACTGGAGGAGGAGTATCGTCAGCGTTTCACGCACGATATGTTGTTCGACGAGATGACGCGCGATGAAAACGGCAATGTGGTACTGTCTCAGGAGGAGGCCGAGAAGAAGTTCAAGAAACTGGGCAACGGCGACCTAAACAAGGTGGTACGTATCAAGTTCGAAGCGGACTACCTGCGTCACCTCACCCTGCGTGGTGCGCGCGACAATCACTACCTGATTCCGGAGTACGGGTACGAGGGCGACCCAATGGCACAGGAGATGACCGATGACGAGATCATCGCAGCACTCCGTCCTGATGTGTGGGAACGTATCAAGTTCGAGTTGCACATCATGAAGACGATGGGTTTCCCGGGGTACTTCCTCATCGTGTCGGACTTTATACGCGCTTGTCGCGAGGAGTTGGGCGTGTCCGTCGGTCCTGGCCGTGGTTCGGCTGCGGGTTCGGCAGTAGCTTACTGTCTGGGCATCACCAAGATTGACCCGATCAAGTACGACTTGCTGTTCGAACGTTTCTTGAACCCTGACCGTATCTCACTGCCTGATATCGATACCGACTTCGACGATGATGGCCGACCCCGCGTCATCGAGTGGGTGCAGAACAAGTATGGTTCGGACCGCGTGTCGCACATCATCACCTATGGTACGATGGCGACCAAGATGGTGCTCAAGGACATGGCGCGTGTAGAGAAAGTGCCTATCCCCGTGGCCAACCATCTGGCAGGACTGGTGCCTGACCGTATGCCCGAAGAGAACGGCAAACCGCTCAAGTGCAACCTCAAGAACTGTATCAAGGTAGTGCCGGAACTGGCCGAAGCCTGCGAGAGCTCTGACCCAGCTATCCGCAACGTAATGCGCCTGGCGCAGATGTTGGAGGGTAATGTGCGTGGTACGGGTGTACATGCCTGTGGTATGATCATTGGCCGTGATCCTATCGACACGGTCGTGCCTGTATCGGTGGTCGATGACCATGGCACGAAGTTGCTCGTGACGCAGTACGACGGTCACGTCATCGAATCGACGGGATTGATCAAGATGGACTTCCTGGGGCTCAAGACATTGGGCATCATCAACGAAGCGCTCGACAACATCAAGGAGACCAACGGCATTGAGATTGACATCGACCACATCCCGATTGATGACAAGCAGACCTACGAACTCTTCGCCTCGGGCCGCACTGTCGGTACGTTCCAGTTCGAGTCGCCCGGTATGCAGAAGTACCTCAAGGAGTTGCATCCAGACTGTATCGGCGACATCGTGGCTATGAATGCCCTGTATCGTCCGGGACCAATGGACTATATCCCTTCGTTCATCGCGCGTAAGACCGGCAAGGAACCTATCACCTACGACCTGGATGCCTGTGAGGAGTACCTCAAGGATACATACGGCATCACTGTCTATCAGGAGCAGGTGATGCTCCTGTCGCGTAAGTTGGCCAACTTCACGCGTGGTGAGTCCGATGCCCTCCGTAAGGCGATGGGTAAGAAGAAGAAGGACATCGTCGATGCAATGAAACCTAAGTTCATCGAGGGTGGTGTCAAGAATGGCCACGACCCGAAGATACTGGAGAAGATCTGGGCTGACTGGGAGAAGTTCGCATCGTACGCATTCAATAAGAGTCACGCTGTGTGCTATGCCTGGGTCGCCTACCAGACGGCCTATCTCAAGGCACACTATCCAGCTGAATATATGTCGGCTGTATTGTCACGTTCGCTCAATGACGTGAAGGAACTGGGCAAACAGATGGACGAGTGCCGCGCGATGGGATTGGAAGTCAAGGGTCCGGACGTCAATATGTCCCGCCAGCGCTACAGCGTCGATGCTGAGGGTGCTGTCCGATATGGACTGGCCGGTATCAAGGGCTTCGGCGAGGGAGCAGCTGATGCTGTGGTCAACGAACGTAAGGCAAATGGTCCGTTCAAGGATATCTTCGACTTTGTGGAACGTGTCGATCTGGGTGCCATCAACCGCAAGGCGCTCGAGACGCTCGTATATAGTGGAGCCTTCGACAGCCTGGGCAAGGTGCGCCGCGAGCAGTATGTGGCCAAGATGCCCAACGGCGAGTCGTTCCTGGACCTGCTGCTGCGCTATGGTCAGAAGTACCGTGCAGAGAAGCAGAGCAACGAGACATCGCTATTCGGCGCCCTGTCGGACGTTGATGTCACCATCCAGCATCCGACCATACCCGAGGGTATCCCGATGAGTACGTTGGAGCGACTCAACCTGGAGAAGGAACATGTAGGTCTGTATCTCTCTGCTCATCCGCTGGATGACTACAAGTTGCAGCTCAAGTATGCCTGCAATACGCGCATGAATGAGCTGGAATCCATACCTCGTGCTCGTGGCCGTGAAGAGATGCAGCAGAAATTGGCCGAACTGGAGCAGAGACCCGAAGAGATGGAGCGCATACGGCAGATTCAGTCGCGCGAGATCATCTGCGGCGGTCTGGTGACGGGTTGGCGCGAAGGTGTGAGCCAGAAGGGCAACACCTACGGCATCCTGACGGTCGAGGACTATTCGGGCAAGCACGAATTCCCGCTCTTCGGCGAGAGTTATCCTGCCTTCCGCGGCTATGGCAAGGAGGGTATGTTCATCCTGATTCACGCCAAGTATGTGCCCGGCAAGTATCTGCGAACGCCTCCGCGCACTATCTTTGACTTGAATTTCGAGATTCTCAAGATAGAACAATTGGACCTCGTGGCAGACAAGTTGATCGAAGACTTCACCGTGCGCGTGGATAGTCTGAAGATAACGGACCAGATTGTGCATATGTTGCAGTCCGAACTGTTGGCCAAACCAGATAACAGTATCGCGCAGAAGCCAGCATCCACATTGCTGTACTTCGAGGTGTGCGATGCCATCAAGAACTACAACGTGCGACTCTTCTGCCGCGAACATAAGGTGCGTGTCAGCAACGAGTTGGTCGAGTATGTGCGTAGTCTGGACGGTGTGGAGTGTAGCATCAACGGTCATCTTGTAGTGGACGAACGTACCACTGCCGAGGAGGAAGAGGATGATGGCATTGTAGATGAATCGGCTGACCTGCTCACGGATGATTGAGAGCTGGAGCGGTCGGAATTGTATAGGTGAGACTGATTGGGAACAGGTGATGTCGGGTATGAGTCGGGCATGACATGGTACAATCAGTTGATTCTCAACAGTCGCATCTATTGTCTATATCTCCTTTATATACTTAAACTCTTTTACCTCCTTTGTCTTCCCCCAGAAACAATTTGGAACAACTTCCTTATTTTTAATACTTTTATTTATGAAATTGACTTATTTCAGTGGGTTGCTTACTGTGGCGCTGTGTTGCGCCTGTGGGAGTCCGTCGGATCCGGACGAGGCTCGTATAGATGAACTCTATGACCGTATGTCGCAGCCGGAGCGTATAGCCCAGTTGTACAGCGGTTATCTCAATGAACTCTTTGATGCCGAGGGACGGCTCGATACCGCTCTGTGTGACAGTCTGATACCCTATGGTATCGGACACTTCTCGCAGTTCGCTTGCCAACGTCCTATCGAGGCCAACGAACTCCGAGACAAGGTTGCCAAGGTGCAGGATTGGCTCATTCATCATACCCCCAATGGCATACCGGCCCTGGTACATGAGGAGGTGCTGTCGGGAGTCAATACGTTGGGTTCGACTTTCTATCCCCAACAGATAGGTCAGGCATGTTCGTTCAACCCGGAACTGGCGCGCATCAAGACGCAACAGACAGGTCTGGCCATGCGCCGCATAGGTGGAGTATTGGCGCTGTCGCCTATGGTCGATGTGTGCCGCGATCCCAGTTTCAACCGACTTGAAGAGTCGTATGGCGAAGATGCCTACCTCTCGGCAGTGCTGGGTACAGCCTTCGTC
The DNA here is from genome assembly GCA_024694125.1 of Bacteroidales bacterium. GTDB lineage: Bacteria > Bacteroidota > Bacteroidia > Bacteroidales > UBA3663 > Liminaster. The sequence continues at coordinate 8,330 of JAILKE010000032.1, read as the reverse complement.
GAGGGATTACAGCAGGGAGACTTGCGCCGTGGCGTGGGTGCCTGTTCCAAGCATTATCTCGGTTATGGCGGAGGCGGTGACGCCGACGAGAAGGAGATGATGGAGGAGATACTCCTGCCGCACGAGGCGATGATCCGTCTGGCGGGCAGCAAGGTAGTGATGCCAGGCTATCACGCTGTGCATGGGACCAAGTGCGTCTCGAACAAAGAGATACTCCAGGACATATTGCGTGACTATGTCGGGTTCGATGGTATGGTGGTGAGCGACTACTCGGCCATCGGGCAAATACCTGATCAGCCCGATGCCGTACACAAGGCTGCCGCTGCCATCAACGCCGGCAACGATGTCGATTTCCCTCGCGGACGCAATTACAAGCATCTGCAGGAGGCCATCGACCAGGGACTGGTCAGCCAGGAGACCCTGGAGCGAGCTGTGAAGCGCGTGCTGCGACATAAGTTGCGTGCCGGCCTGCTCGATGCCCAACCCTATCTGTACAGTACAGATTCCATCGTGCTTGATACCCCGCAGGAGCGACAGACCGCCTACCAGTTGGCCACGCAGTCGGTCGTATTGCTGCAGAACAACGGTGTGCTCCCGTTGCAGGGAGGTGCCCGAGTGTTGCTCACAGGACCCAATGCCAACAGCATGTGGGCTATGTGCGGTGACTATACCTTCCCCTCGATGCTCTACTTCTGGAAGCGGCTCGATGTCGATGCCGAACATCCGCACATCGTTACCCTGCGCGATGGCATGGAGGCAGGCAAGGCAGAAGGTGGCGAGGTGCTCTATACCCGTGGTTGTGACTGGACCGAAGGGATAGAGACCCAGATAGCTGAGGGTGGCGATGACCGCGCCAAGCAGTACAAGAACCTGCAGCGCCGTGTGGAGTCGGGCGAAGTGGCCGATGCCCGCGAGGCACTGCGTCTGGCCCGTAAGTGTGACGTCATCGTTGCAGCCGTGGGCGAGAACGTCCTGCTGTGCGGCGAGAACCGTGACCGTCCGGGACTGCGATTGCCAGGTAGGCAGGAGCAGTTCGTCGAGTCGCTCATAGCCACCGGCAAGCCTGTCGTGCTCGTCATGTTCGGTGGTCGTGCCCAGGTGGTATCGGGGCTGGCCGAGCGTTGTGCTGCAGTGATCCAGGCGTGGTATCCGGGCGAGGAGGGAGGCCGAGCCGTCGCCGACATACTATATGGCCGGGTCGCGCCGTCGGGCAAGCTCTCCGTCAGCTACCCCAATACCGAGGTCTATGGTCCGCTCTGCTACAACTATGCCGACACCCTCGACAGCCGTGTGGCGTGGCCATTTGGTTATGGATTGAGCTATACCACCTTTGCCTACAGCAATATGCAGGCAGATACAGTTTGTTCGACGGATGGTGACTCTATCCTGGTGTCGTTCGATGTGACCAATACCGGAGCGGTAGCTGCCGACGAGGTAGCCCAGCTCTATCTCTCGCCCACGCAGTCGGATCAGCCCATCCGACCCATACAGTTGCAGGGTTTTGCCCGTGTCCAACTGCAGCCGGGCCAGACCCGTCGCGTGCACATTTGCCTCTATGCCGACCAGTTCGGCTACTTCTCCCATCAGGGCGAGCGCCAGTGGAACGTAGCGCCAGGCGAATATCAGGTACGTATCGGCGCTTCCAGCCGCGACATACGTCTGCAGCAGACCGTCCGACTGACCGGCGCTACGTGCAGCAAGCCACTGCGTGACCGGTACTTCTCGGTCGCTTCGGTCGATTGAGGGCGGTAGCCCATCCATCGTACATGCAGAACAAAACCAGCGGGGATAAACTCAAGTCCGAGAGTTTATCCCCGCTGTCGTGTGTGGAGTCGGTCAGAACTGTTTCATCGTCAATAGGAAAGCCGTATTACTTTGAGAGGCATTTTTGTCATTAATGACATATTTTGGTCCATTCTTATCTACAAAAGCAAAGTGATTTTGGTGCCTTTCCCCCTTGAAACGCGGGCTCTTGGGGGAAGATCGGACATAAATCTTTCAATAAAATTTGATAGTTGACGGATTTGTATTATCTTTGCAAATCATTCTACGGACTTAAGATACAATGGAAGAATACGAATTGTTTTTCGAACTGATCCGAGTCTCCATCGGGACGCAGGACAAACTCTCGCGCACACCGTCGGCAGGGGAGTGGGACGACCTCTTCGCCATGGCGAAGAAGCAGTCGTTGGTCGGCATCTGTTTCGCCGGTGTCAAGCGGCTTGAGCACCAAGCCCCGCCCAAGATGTTGCTGCTGAAGTGGATGGGACTGGCGGCCAAGATTCAACAGCGCAACGAGATTGTCAACCGTCATTGTGCCCAGGTCCAACGCAAGATAGGGGAGGATGGATTCCGCTCCTACATCATGAAGGGCCAGGCCATCGGCACTCTGTATGGCGAATTGAGTCCATTGCGCCAGAGCGGAGACATTGACGTGTTTCTGGAGGGAGGACTGGACCGGGTATTGGCGTATGCTAATACTTTCGGCCCGACCACGAAGGTGAATGAGCTCGAGATGCATGTCGATTTTTTCGGCGCAGCTTCTCGCCGGGGGCAGCTCATTCCGGAGGAATATACTGAGGTCGAATTTCATTTTCGGCCTTTCATCATGCGCAATCCGTTCAGGAACGCGCGGCTGCAACGTTTCTTTCTGGAGCAGAGTGAGGCCTGTTTCGCCCATAGAATTACTCTATCGTCCCTAACCGATGTAGCCGCTGATGGGCCTGCACCATTGAGCATAGCCACACCGACCACACAGTTCAACCTGGTGCATTCCATGGTGCATATCTATCATCATCTGTTTACTGAGGGTATAGGCCTGCGTCAGTTGATGGATTATTATTTCATCTTGCGCAGTGTGCCGTCGGTGGATGATGGTCATCGGGCGATTGCGCATCATTCAAATGAAGTGGATTCTGTTCTTTCGTTACCGCTGTCGGTCATCAGTGAATTGGGATTGAACCGTTTTGCATCGGCGCTGATGTGGGTTTTGCAGCATGTCTATGGGCTGGACAATGCCCGTATGCCATGGACCTCCAACCAGCGTGATGGCGAGTTCCTCCTCAACGAGATTATGTTGAGCGGCAACTTCGGCAAACTGGATGCCCGACAGAAAGCGCTCTCCAAATCTAAATGGCACTCCTTCTGGATTGTCAACATGAAGTCCCTGCGCCTGGCTCGGTTCGACCGATGGATGTGGTTCTGGGGTCCCCTCTGGCGTCTGTATCATTACTGCTGGCGCCGGTCGAAGGGCTTCGAATAAAACCCTTTAGAACACTGATTGAATACAGTGAGTTAAAACTGGCGTGTTAAAACTGGCGTGTTAAAACTGGCGTGTTAATACGTTGTGTTAAGACTATGTGTTAATACTCGCTCCGCTCGTGTTGGCACCGCAGAGTGGATTTTTGTCCTTATAAATAGAACTCAGATTGAACAGTCTAACAGATAGGAACGGATTTTTTTGTTTTGGTTTTCGTTATCGTACGAAGTTAGTTATCGTACGAAATTCTAAGTTCGTCGGCGGGCCGAAGGTCCGCGGGAATACAGGCGGGGGCGTGAGTCCCCGCTTCCACGTAGAGAGCGTATGATATAAAAAGTGACAACCTTTTTCAGTTGAGGTCACTGTTATTGTCATTTATACCGTTAAAAACGCATAGTTTGGGACAAAAATCATAGAAAATATTAAAATAAATCCAATTTTATAAAGTAAAGTTTATAAAAATATACTATTTTTGCAAAACAAACTTTATGAAATGGTGGTGTTTTTGTAAAATTGAGTTTATATGAGTGTCAGTAAAGATGTCCTAAAACAATGCATTATCAATAAGCAACATGAAGTCGATGAGGCGGTAATCGTCTATCGACAAGTTGAATTTGAGGATAATGGCAATTATGTGATAGTCGGAGTGAGACATACAGGCAAGTCTTACTTGCTCTATCAGCGGGTGAAACAACTCCAGGCAAAGGGATTGGGATGGGACGAGATGCTCTTTGTGGACTTTGAAGATGAACGTTTGGCTGAATTTCAGACGGAGGATTTCAACAGTCTGCTGGAGGCTCACCTTGAACTGTATGGAAAGAAGCCAGTTGTCTTCCTGGACGAGGTCCAGAATATTGACCACTGGGACAAGTTCGTGCGCCGACTGGCCGATGCCAATTATCGAGTTTATGTGACAGGTAGCAATGCCAAGATGTTGAGCAAGGAGGTAGCCACAACGCTCGGAGGACGTTTCTTTATCTATGATGTTTACCCCTATTCTCTGAAAGAATATCTCGCTGCACAGCAAGTAGAACTGTCTGAACATTGGGAGTATGATACGATACAAAGGAGCGAAGTAAAACGACATTTGAACAATTATTTCTATTACGGCGGACTGCCAGAGATTCTTTTATTTAAGAATAAGAGGGCCATGCTGTCGAGCTTGTATCAGAAAATCTACTTGGGCGACATCTGTGCTCGAAACAGCATCAAGAGTGACCGCGTAATGAGTATTTTGATAAAGAAAATGGCAGAGAGTGTAAAGCAACCTCTGTCGTTCAATAGATTGAAAAATGTCATAGTCGCAACCGGTTCTTCCATCAGTGCCCCAACGACTGTTGACTATGTTGGGTATGCTGCAGACAGTTGGCTGATTCTGCCGATTGAGAATGAAATAGGAAAACTGACGGAAAAGGAAAGTCAGAAAAAGTATTACTTTATAGATAATGGTCTGTTGAATCTCTTCTTGATCAACCCAGAAACTTCTTTGCTGGAAAATATGGTGGCAGTAGAGTTGTGCAGACGATATGGTAAGGATAATGTTTATTTCCTTAATGCTGAAAAGGAGATTGACTTTGTCGTTCCTAATGAGAAACTGGCCATTCAGGCTTCATACAGCATAAATGACGATGCTACCAAAACCCGACAGATTGCTCCTTTGGTAAAATACCGTAAGAAGCATCCAGACTGGCAATGTCTCCTGATAACTTATGACGAAGAGGATTCGTTGGATGACATTCCCGTTGTCCCTGTTTGGAAGTGGCTGCTGAAAAAATTTGACATCTCGAGGTATTCCTGATTTAATTTTTTCTCGCAGAGGAAAAGGAGTGTAAGAGAGTGTTTCTTCGGTTTGTTTTCGTAAGCAGTTCAGAACGCAGATTTAACAGATTGAACAAGATAGGAACGGTTTTTTTTTGTTTTGGTTTTCGTTATCGTACGAAGTTAGTTGTCGTACGAAGTTCAAAGTTCGTCGGCGGGCCGAAGGTCCGCGGGAATACAGGCGGGGGCGTGAGCCCCCGCTCCACGTAGAGAGCGTAGGAGATTGTATCGAGCGCCGAAGGTGCGACAGAATTTATAGGGGGCGTAAGTCTCCGTAGGATAGGAGAGATGTATTCAATTATATGCTACGTGAGAAATATATTGATTATTTGGGTTCATCCGACATTTCGAGTGATAAAGTGATACTTTTCTCTTCATTTCACTTAAATAAGGAACGCAGATTCAACAGATTGAACAAGATAGAAACGGATTTTTCGTTTCCGTTTTCGTTCTTCGTACGAAGTTCTTTTGGTTTTCGTACGAAGTTCTTTTTTTTTCGTTTGGGTTATCGTTCTGATTTTGTACGAAGTATAGCCAAGTATAGGCAAAAGTATAGGGGGGTAAAATTTGGATTGAGGAAAGAAGATTCGTACCTTTGCGCCGTGATTCAGCCAGAGACAGTGGTCGAGGCTGGATTTACCTCGGTATGGAGCATGGAGCCGTACTATAGGCGGTGAAACACAGCTCGGACCGATGTAAACGTTCTTTGACATATTGATAAATTGTTAATTATCAATCTTCATTTTTTTCTAGATATACAGTCCGGTATTGCAAGTTCCTAAAACTGCATCGCAAGCGATATGTTGTTTTACAATCTCGGCCAGCGTCGGTTAAGATGCTTCATATTCTTTATGATAGGCATCGAACCTGGGTAAAATATTGTTCTTTGCTACGTGCACGAAGAAGTGGAGGAGTTCTCTGAAGGTCATATATTGGTATTTTTTGAGGTGGTTGGAATATCTTGGGTACACTTTTGTAAAATTAGAATACAATTAATGTAGCAGACATAACTACAAATAAGATTATAAAAGATGCACAGCCAGCTTTATGTTCTGGCAGATTTACTCCATTCTTGATTAATTCTTCACGAATATGATCAACTTCTTCTTTTGCTGCGGCAAGATCGATGTCCTTTTTTTTATCTTTGACGTATTTAATTGCCTGAATGTATTGATCATGTTTTAGCATTTCAATAATTTTAGGATCAAAATGCGGTGGAAATGGTTTACTGGTAAAATTCATAGCACTAATTAGGGTCTGCTGAATTAATTTCCAGCCACAGACAGAGGGTAGCAGACGTAATCCCTCATAGTGACTAAGTTGATTAAAAACCTCCATATTTCGGTCAGGACAAGACAAAGTTCCCTCAGGAACTTCATCACGTTTTTGACGAAGTAGCACATTCCCGTCCAGCATCGTGCTGTATCTGGAAGCTTGGCTCTTATATTGTTGGCTCGATATATTCTCTTGCCAGTACCGAATGAGCATTCGATTTCGTTTCGCTCCCCGATGGCTTTTGCCATCCTGGATTTCATTTCATCTGAGGGAGGATCCTTCGGCGGTCGCCCTAAAGGTTTGCAATATGAATGGATTTCAAAATCCTCAAGTATTTCTCGGTTCGCCCTGTTAAGGTAAATCTTATCTGCAAGTATGGTGGCCGGAAGGTAGCCGAAGCGTTCTTTGAAAAGTTGAATCTGTAGCAAGAGGTCCTGGCTCTCGTTGTAGGCATCCCAGCTGTGGTGGTCTATAAACGTATAGCCCTCGACTATGCTTGCACCTATCTTTGCCCCGAACTCGGTTCTTGCCTTGGCCTTTCCACGGACGATGGCACGGACGTGTGGCTGAAAGATGCTCAGTATGCGGTCTGCACAGGTATGGGTCTTCAATCTGTACATCTCCTCCTGCTGATGGTACATCTTGAGGATGGCAGTCAAGGTGCGTTTCTCATATAGGAACAGACTCTCGTAGTACATCTTGTTTTTTGCAAGCAAGTCCATCAGGATGTGGATATCCTTGTGCAAGTAGTTGAGCATCACCCCGATAGTCTCACGCACCATCCTGCCTTTCTTCTTTGCTTTCTTGACAAGCTGAAGATACGCCTGACGTACCCGCTTGTAGTTCGTGCGCGGCTTGTGCAGCTCAAACATCTCGCACACCTTTTTGATATAGTCGGTAACCTTGCGGCAGCCGTCATGTATTATATCAACGTCAACAGGATAGCGCATCTCTGCATCGGCACAGGTGGCATCCATCTTCAGTACACCCTTGTGCTCGCGGCCTTGTGAGTCAGTGAAGGAGGCGGCATTCGGATCCTCTGGCTCGGTAGTCGGTGGTTCCTCTTCATTCTTCTTCGCCTCTTCCTCCTCACGCTTGCGTTTCTCTTCAAGAAGACGCTTCTGCTTGTTGAGAAGATTGACCGTCATCTTGTTGAGCTCATCCTCAGAGATTCGCTTGCGTATCGTGACGAACAGGCTTGGGTCGAATATAGGCTTGTCGATGAACTCATGCAATCCACAAAAGTACTGCATGTAGGGACTCTCTCTGATAATCTCGATGGTCTCGGCATCACTCAGGTTTAGCTTATGCTTGATAATCATTGCACCGAGAATCGTGCGTGCCGGCTTGTTCCCTGCACCTTTCTTCTGATTGTCCAGCCTTGAGTTGTATTCCTTCTCAAGCTCAGTCCATGGAAGAAGGTCGCCGAGAGCTACCCATCGGTTGGTCTTGTCCAGCTCATCAAGGGATGAACGGAGCAAACCGAGGTCAAGCTGCTTGTACTTTGGATTGTAAAACTTCATCTTGCTATGGATTTAACTATGCAAAGGTACTATTTATTTGTTAAACAAGCAAAGAATTTTAGTTATATAATCTTAAAATATCAAAAAGTTGTTAATTATTCAGCAAACACTAAGTAAGGTTTCTTCGACGAGGGTGCACTGGATGCGGAGCGTCTTTCCCTTGAAGGCACAAATCCGGGCGGTTTCTGCTTGATTGAGAGTTTTCGTTTCGGAGTCGCTGGTGGATATTTGCGGTTATGGCATAAAATAGTGGGTGTGTCTTATTCAGGCACACCCACATGGTTTATTTGTCGGTTCTACAGATCGGAAACGGTTACTCCTTCTTGAGATATTGCTCGAAGCCGGCGGAATAGACAACTTCGAGTTGGGTAGAGTCGGAGGCAGAGGGGATGATGAGATAGCCTTCGACGTTGGGTTCACGCTCCATAACTTGGAGCGCGCTGTCTTTGCCCAAC
>JAILKE010000014.1 GCA_024694125.1 Bacteroidales bacterium | reverse complement strand
AATCAATATTTTATGTATTATCTTCTAATCAAATTTCATCTATGAAACAAGCCTTACTAAACATTTTCTTTATGTCTATATTAATGCTTTTATGCCAATCAGCATATTCGCAAGAAGATATTGTTTTCAATGGCCTACATTTCAGTTACAACAAAACGAAATTCAAGATAACTGAAAATAAGGTTGAAGTACGCGGAGTCACCCGCCGTGACACTGCAATAATCATTCCATCTACAGTTAAAAATAGTCATGGAATCCAACAAGATGTAAAAAACATAGGAATGAGCGCATTTAGACAATGCCATTTTTTAAAAAGAATTACTATTCCGAATAGTATTACATACATTGACTGGGATGCTTTTTATAAATGTGAATCGTTGACAAGCTTAGTCATTCCTGACAGTGTGAGATATATTGGAACTGGAGCTTTCAATTACTGCTCCAGTCTAACGAGCATATCCATTCCGAATAGTATAATAACCTTCGGCGATGGACCTATTTTTGAAAAATGTGATAAACTTCAATATAATGAGTATAACAATGCACTATATTTAGGCAACCAAGATAATCCTTACGTTGTTTTGATAAAGGCCAAATCCAAAGACATATCAAGTTGTGTTATTAATGAAAACTGCAAATGTATTTTGAGTGAAGCATTCAGTGGTTGCACAGATTTAACCAATATCTCCATTCCGAACAATATAACATGCATATGTAGTAATGCTTTCGAAGGTTGTAATAACCTTCAATATAACGAATATAACAATGCCCTTTATTTAGGCAGTCAAGATAATCCTTACGCTGCATTGATAAAGGCCAAATCCACAAATATTATAAGGTGTAGAATTAATACTGACTGCAAAACCATTTCTTCCAGTGCTTTTAAAGAATGCAACAAACTGACTAATGTATAGGGCAGAAAATGAAGCGTATAGAATGAGGGGGAGAGAAAATCGGGGGTAGTGAGCGGAATATCAGGGAGTTATGATGTTTGGGCAAGTGTGACAGCCACAAAACGAAACGTTTACATTGGTTTAATTTTGGTTTACATCTGGGAGCGGAGAAATGGCTGTAAGTTTACATAGGTTTAACATCGAGCGCCAGTAGGTTTAACTGGGCCCTGCTGAGGGTCGGATGAAGAACGAGAACGGTGGAAATCGAATGCCGGGAGATTGAGGTCGTGGACTATGTGTCTGCGGCCTTTTTTTGTGCCCGGATGGATGGGGCGCAGAGGTACGAAAAGTGCGGTAGGAGCGTTTGTGGAGTGGATTGTGTGGTATAGTGGGGTGATTGCGAAAACGGAGCTGCAGACGCGATGTCGGAGGGATGATAGAACGTGGTTAGAAGGTTGATAGAAGGCTGTTGGAATGGCGGTCAACACCAAGACGATGGCTGTTGATAACACTTAAAAAAACGGGTTAAAAAGGGGGTGGTAGGCTGATGGTCCTGGCATAGCTCGATGTGACAAAAAAGGTCGAAAAATGGGCAATTTTTGGGTTTGGGGTGACATTTGGAGTGACAGTTTGGAGTGACAAAATAAAAAGTTTGGAGTGACAAAACTATGGTTTGAGGGGGGTATCTACGAGGGGGGGAAACTATACAAAAAAAAGACCATAATTTAAAAAACGGCATAATAGGATGGGGGAAAATGCACCCATGTATTTTAAGTGGTATTTTATTATATTCCTATAAATCAATAGTTTAACCAAAATTGGGCAAAATTAATGAGGCCATGGAGGGGTGGGTGGGCGCCATAGGGGTGCCGAGGGGGTATCGAGGGGGTTGCCAGGTGGGTACCCAGAGGGATATGCTGAGGGAGCAGATATGGGCGCATTTTGGCCTATCTGCACATAATATATAAATAAAGGTGAGAAAATGGGAGAAATTCGTAGAAAACAGTAGAAAATATGAGAGAAAATATCAGTTTCGTCAGTAGAAATATGAATTATTGTGACTTAGAGGTGTGATCCAGATGAGATAAGCGCTCGCGTAGCTGGCCAATCTCCTCAGCCTGCTGGCGTATGATAGTATCTTTCTCTCGGATCATTTGGAACAATGGTGCAAAAGCATCACATTTTATTTCTAAATTTTCTTGATTATTTGGAGATAATTCATTATCTTTGCCACCTATAGGAGAAGCGTTTCCATTTTGAGATAACGAGGGGGTATTACTCAAAGTACCATTCGTTTTGAGCATTTCCCCCCTTCCAGTTAAGAGCCAATCCGGGGACAAATCGGGGTATGCTAATAGAATTTTTTCAATATTATTAGAACTCATCCCCTTTCCAGCAAGCTTCGCCTTGCCAAGCAAACCTACAGATAGCCCAGCAGCGACAGTCATTTGATTGTCGTTGATGCCTTCTTTTGTCATGAAAAATTGAAGTCTTTCTATAAAATTGCTCATAAAAACGAAAATTTTCAATATTTTATTTGGATATATAGAATAAACTCTATATATTTGCACCGTCGTTACCTGTAACTATCGATGCAAAGATAGAGAAAAGAAATCAAACGACCAAATTTTAACCTTTAAAAATTAAAGTATATGTCAAAGAACGAATTAAGGAGTGCAGCCTGCAAACTCTGGAGGAATGCGGGGCGTATAGATTTCGTCTGGCACGAGTTGGACCGGATTCAAGAAGATGAGAATCCCCAGGCCTGCCAGATAATGAAGTGCATGAGAGTCCTGATGGATGTCGAGGAAGACATCATGGAGATAGGAGACAAGATTTATCCAACAACAAAAGACAATGACAATGAGAGCAAGACAACAGATTGAGGTTACGCGTCAGATACGAGAAGAGCTGATTACGGCCTTCGGAACCTCGAGAATGAGTGTGTGGAGAGCATTGAGTTTCGCTGACGATATGCCCATCTGCAGACGGATCCGGAAGTTGGCGCTGGAGAAAGGCGGCATACTGATGACCCTGCAGCCCAGCATGGAGACAGTGCATGATGCCGACGGCTACATGCGGCAGTATTGGCCCAATGACGTGCTGCTCGAAGTGAGCAAAGCGACGGGAGATGCCGACCTGATGAAGTGCGGTGAAGTCAAGTCCCACTGGAGCAATATCCGAGTAAGTGACCTGAGCGAGATACAGAGAGAGGCTGCCCGTATGGCAGGGCTGCTGCAGTAACCCATCTCCAAAACAACAAGCTATGAAAAGACGAGGGAAAGACCCGGAGGATGAGGGATGGTTCGGAGTGCTGTATGTGGCATTCACGGCTGCCTACCTGATGGCGGGGTTAGTCTATATGATATTGAACAGTTGATAACTAATTAAAGCAGACAATACAATGGAATACTACGGACAACGGCTATGTATCAGTCAGTCAGATCTGGTGGGCGGCGGCGTGATGAACGCTGCATGCTACAGGCAGTTGGCGCACCGTGGCAGCATCGAAGTGGTGCAGAAGGGTGGCGGACGTGGCAACATCGCTCTGGTAGCCGTAGATAGCTTGCCTGCCCGATATAAGAAGAAAGTGGAGGCGCTCTATCCAGGAGGAATGCAAGAGAGGCTGAAGGGATGGATCTGTTCGAACTACGAGAGAGACCAATCGGCAGTGGCTTGGTTCTACGACAAGACGAAGACCGGCATAGACCTCACGGAAGAGAAGGTGAACGAGTACGTGGTGAATGCCTCGGTGCTGAATACCTGCATCAAGCTATATGACAGAGCCCAGGCGGCGCAGCGTCTATTCGGCGGCAAGTATAACTGGGACCAGATGGGCGCCGTGCTCGAAATCTTGAAGAAGGAATACGGACACACACTGCCGACAAGCGGTCTGCGACTGCGGAAGAGGGTCAATGAGTACAAGAGCAATGGCTATGTGGCACTGATAAGCGGCAAGTACGGCAATCAGTCAGCCAGAAAGGTGGACCAAAAGACAGAGCGTCTGATACTGGGTATTGCCATACTCCCGAACAAGCCATGGAACACATCGGTGGCGGAGATGTACAATCAGTTCGTGACCGGAGAACTGGAGGTGTATGATCCAGATACAGGAGAGCTGCTCAACCCAGAAGACTGGTGCGACAAGAACGGCGAACCGATGGTACTGAGCGAATCAACCATCAACAACTATCTGAACAAGCCGAAGAACCGGATGCTGATAGAGCATGCGCTGTCGAGCTTCACCACCTTCATGCACGAGCAGATGCCCCACGTACACCGCCATGCCGGCGAGTACTCGCTGAGTCAGATCACCATGGATGACGTGGACCTGACCCGCAAGCTGAATGACTCAAAGCAGCGCGTCCATGCCTACTATGCGTACGATGTAGTAAGTCAGTGTGTGCTCGGAGCCAGTTATGCCAGGAAGAAAGACGAGGGACTGGTAGTGGACTGCTTCCGCGACATGTTCCGGCTGATAGAGAGGAATGGCTGGGGAATGCCTGCCGGCATCGAGGTAGAGAACCATTTGATGACGCAATACAAGGAGGGCTTCCTGCAAGCTGGAGTAGCGTTCCCATTCGTCCACTTCTGCGCCCCGCAGAACTCGCAAGAGAAATATGCCGAAGCCATGAACGGCGCGAAAAAGCGCTCGGTGATACACAAGAACCATGAAGGGATAGGCCGATTCTACGGCAAAGGCAAGTGGAGGACCGAAAGCCAGAAGATCAGCGATGAAACCAACGAGCTATACGAGGATAAAGAGTACTACAGTTGGGATGAACTGATAGCTGATGACCTACGAGACAATCACGAGTGGAACCACAGCCTGCACCCTAATCAGAAGAAATATCCTGGCATGACAAGATGGGAAGTGCTGCAAGCCAACATCAACCCGAACCTAAAGCCACTGGACAAGCTGACATTGAGCCGATACATCGGAGAGCGGGTAGAAACAAGCATCAAGAGGAACTCGACAGTACAGGTTGCCTACTGTGAATGGTGGCTGAGCGATACGAGCGTGCTGGAGAAGCTGATGCCGAACAACTATAAGGTGACAGCCTACTATCTGCCAGACGAGAACGGGGAACCGACAGACGTCTATCTCTTCCAGGGCGACCGATACATAGACCATGTAGAACGTGTGGCCACCTACAACAGAGTGATGGCCGAGCAGACAGATGAAGATGTGGTTGCCTACATAGAACAGCAGAAGAAGATATCCAAGTTCGGCAAGTATGTGAGAGAAAACGCCATCACCCGAGCCGGCATCCTGCCAAAGTCCAATCCGGAAGAGGTCGATGACGAAGATCTGGCAGTCGAGTATCAAGAACCGCCCGAACCAACGGTGGAAACAAATGCCTCAATACCGGAAGACAGCATAGCGCGGGCATTACAAGACTTTTAGAATCCCATTATAACACAATTAAAATACCAAACTTATGATTACAACATCGAACAAACAAAAGATTGCCGCTGCGATAGCAGCCAACAGAGAGAATTACCCGAGTGATGCGAAGCATGCAGCCTCGCTGGGTATAACCACCAGCGTGTACAGTGCGCTGAAGAACGGGCAGATAGAGCGAGTGCTGAGTGATGCAAACTGGATAAGCATAGCCCGCCGCCTGGGAGTGAACCTGAAGGGCGAGATAGACTGGAAGGCAGCCAAGACTGCCACCTGGCAGTACATCACGGCACAGTTGGAGCTGGCGCAGCAGTCAAGTCTGAGCGGCATACTGTGTGACATGCCCAATATCGGGAAGACCTTCACAGCCCGCAACTATGTGCAAAGCCATGCCAATGCCATCTATATCGACTGCAGTCAAGTGAAGACCAAGACCCGCCTGGTCAAGAAGATAGCATCGGAGTTCGGCGTCGGCTGCACGGGGTGGTATGTGGATATCTATGAGGACCTGGTATATTACCTGCGGTCAATAGAGAACCCGCTGATCATACTGGATGAAGCCGGAGATCTGAGCAATGAGGCCTTCCTGGAACTCAAGGCGCTGTGGAATGCCACCGAACGCTGCTGTGCCTGGTACATGATGGGAGCAGATGGTCTGAAAGCCAAGATAGACCGCTCGATAGACCGACAGAAGGTCGGATATGCAGAGATGTTGAGCCGTTTCGGTAGTCGCTACTCGAAAGTCACTCCAGATGACGGTAAGGAACGAGAGAAGTTCCTGGCAGAGCAGGCCCGAGTGGTAGCCAAAGTGAATGCGCCGGAGGGCACAGATATAGCCTTGGTAGTAAGACGCAGCATGGGTGGTCTGAGAAGAGTTTATACCGAGATTGAGAAACTGAAAGCATAGGAGCCATGGCAAAGAGAGCATACAGCCCGAAAGAGATAGCGCAGAAACAATGGGTATGTCTGCCTTGGGATTCGAAATGGAGCGGTCCATTCGGAGAACCGACAATCAATGACACCTGGTTCGTGTGTGGGCCATCGGCCAGTGGCAAGAGCAGCTTCGTGATGCAGTTAGCCAAAGAACTGTGCAACTACGGGCACGTACTATACGTGAGCTATGAAGAGGGCGTCAACCTCTCGTTCCAGGAAAGAATGGAAAGATTCCGAATGAGCGATGTGCAGGGACGATTCAGAGTGGTAACGGAGGACACCCTGGAAGAACTGACCGAACGGCTGTCCAAAAAAAGGAGCGCCAACTTCGTAATCATCGATTCCTTCCAGTATGCGGGATGGTCGTACGAGGAAACCAAGGCGCTGGTGGACAGATTCAAGCATAAGAGCTTCATCTTCATAAGCCAGGAGTACAAAGGCCAGCCGATGGGCAAATCCGCCATGAGAGTGAAATACATGGCAGGCATCAAGGTGAGAGTGGCAGGATACAAGGCATACTGTCAAGGCAGATTCACCGGAGATCCAGGCAGCTATTACACCGTATGGGAAGAGGGAGTGATAAGAACTAGTAATAACCTGTAAAACAATTAAAATACGATGAGCAAAATGAAAGACATCATGTTACTGGACGTACCTAAGTTGCTGCGACTACAGGGAGACGGGACGGTGGCGCGCGAGGTGGTCAAAAAAGAGCCCTTCCTGTGCCCTCGATGCAATGGCAGCGGCAAGGTTGTAGTGGAGGATCCCCACACCGGGCAACTGGTCATGGAACAGTGTGATATATGTATGGGTTACGGAGAACTGAGTGCCGAAGTAACCATAGCGTGGAAACCCTGCATCAGAAGATGCGAAAAAGACAAAGATTATGAATAAACCCAATAATTACAGCCGATTCTTCTCCCTGGTCAAGAAGGTACCAGGAATAATAGATGCTGAGGAATTTCGACGAAACCTGATTTGGCAATGCACAGACGGGCGAGCTACGAGTCTGAAGGAACTGACCACGGGAGAATACAACATCTGCTGCCTCGCCCTGGAAAAGTTGACGGGCATGGTGGAGAAGCGCAAGAAGCTGCGCAGTCAGGTACTGAAGCAAATGCAGCAGCTACACGTAGATACAACGGACTGGGCACAGATCAACAGCTTCTGTCAGCAACCGAGGATAGCCGGAAAGGCCTTTGCCCGATTGAGCATCGAAGAGCTCGAAAGTCTGAGCCTCAAACTGAGAGTCCTGAAGGGCAAAGGCTGGGAACGCAAACCCGATAATACACCAAGCACCAGGCCTACGGTAGTAATGGTCGTTCCGACGACGAAAAACAGCAATCCGTCATGAAGATAGACTACATAGTGGAAGGCATCAAGGACCATATACAAGATGTTGCCACGGGGCAGAACCTCACACACAGTGACTGGATGAACCTGCTGAGCCGGATAGAAGAATGGGTACAGCAGGAACGGTGGGAACAGGAAAACATCGGGACCCTGTTCGACGAAGAATAGAATGGTATTAGAACACCATTATAATAACAACCTCAAAACAAATAAAAAAATGGCAAGACAAAAGAAAACCATCATCAGCGGCGTAAGCCGTGAGCAAGCCGATGCAGCCTTCGCACAGTATGCCAAGGCTACGGCACAGAGTGACAAGATCACTGCAGAGATAGAGTTGCAGTGCGCTAAGATCAGAGAGAAGTATGCTGCCCAGATGTCACAGTTGGATGAAGAGAAGACATCCTCGTTCGACGTACTGCAGAGTTTCGCGCTCGAGAACCAGGCAGAACTATTCAGCAAGAAGAAGAGCCTGGACATGGCACACGGCACCATCGGGTTCCGCACCGGCACACCGAAGCTCAAGACCTTGAAGGGCTTCACCTGGGCAAGTGCTCTGCAACTGGTCAAGGAGTTCCTGCCGGACTTCATCCGCACGACAGACGAGATAGCCAAGGACAAGTTGCTGGCAGACCGAGAAGAAGAAGGTATGAGCGAGAAGATGTCGAAGTGTGGCATCCAAGTTGCTCAGGACGAGACCTTCTATGTAGAACCTAAAAAAGAGGAAACGACATGAAACTGCATGTGAACAAGCAACCCAAAGTAGCGCTGTGCCGGCGCTGTAAGGGTTCGGGCTACGTGGACGTGCTCGGCGAACAAGAGATCTGTCCACAGTGCAAAGGGTCGGGGCGTGTAGTGGTAAGCTGCACAATGGACCTGACCGTCGTACCATGGACACCGACACGATGAGACCTTAGAAACGGAGGTGCTGCGGGCTGAAAAAGCCTGTAGCACCTCGACTGCTACAAGAATAATAAAGAACAAGGACCGATGAAGGACAGATATACCAGCAAAAGAAAAGGGATGAGCTACGCCAAGAGGGTGCACGACGTGAACTGCATCTACGACCATTGGGCTAAACTCGGTTATCCGAACCGCACGATATGGCGCAACTGGATATGGCCAGTGTTCTGCATATCAGAACGCACGTTCTACAATATGCTCAAGGTCTCGGAAGAGCCGAGGGTACAGTTGCCTGGTGCTGTGCAGTTGTGTCTGGACTTCGACAATCCGACAAAAGATAATCGAGATGGAGAAGGAACTTAACAGATTGATCCGTCAGATGCTGCGAGACATCGAGGTGGAACTGACGGACGAGTTCGACAAGAACTTCGAGCGTGAGGCATTCTTCAGCGAAGCATGGGAGCGCCGCCGGAGTCCTATACGACAGGACGGGCACCTGCTGGTAGATACAGGCAGGCTAAGACAGAGCATCAGTTGCAAGATGGATGCAGACAGTATCACCTTCAGCAGCACCCTCCCGTATGCAGCCATACATAACGAAGGCGGTGAGATAACGGTTACTGCGAAGATGAAACGGTTCTTCTGGGCCAAATACTACGAAGCTTCGGGCAGTTTCGGACGGCGCAAGGATGGCAGTTTGCGCAAGGATAAAAGAACAGTACGCCTCGGTACGGAGGCAGAGTTCTGGCGGCTGATGGCACTGATGAAAGTAGGTAGCAAGGTGAAGATACCCCGACGGCGGTTCCTGGGCGCATCGCCCGAGGTGGAAGAAGCCGCTAAAGAGATAATCAAAGAGAACCTGACAGAATATTTTAAAAACCTCAAAAACAAGTTAGAGCAATGAGACAAGAAATTTACGCCAAGATCAAGGAGCGGCTACAGGCAGAGGTGCCAGAACTGCAGCACATCGACCTATGGAACCGCAATGTGGAGTTCCTGGATCAAGAGGAGGCCTGGGCCCGCCCGGCAGCCTTCATAGAGTTCATGCCAATCACATGGCAGCCGTATGTGTCGAGGACGGTGTATAAAGGCTCGGCGAAAATACAGATACACATAGTGACAGACTGGGATGGGACAGATACAGACTGCCTGTCACTGGGGGACAAGGTCGCCAAGGCGCTGACAGGATTGAGTGGAGAAAAATTCTATTCTTTTGACATGGCAGCCACCTATACCAACCATAATCACGAAGAGATCATAGAGAACATTGAGGAGTTCAGTTATAAATGCATACGTCCCCAGTAATAAAGAAAGGAGCAACCGAAAGGCTGCTCCTTTTTTTGGGGTCTGCATAGCAGACAGGCTAAGTATATAGAGTAGTATCAATGGCGTCCTTCTGCTCCCATCCCCATGCGATGCTGCGTTCGATATGGTTGACGACATCATGATAGAAGCTGGAAAAATCGGTAAGATCAGAGAACTGCCGATAAACCGGTGCTTCCTCCGGTCCCATCTTGATGACAACGGGCAGCGATTCTCCCTCGGTCTGAACTGCGAGGTCGTAAGCAGACTTGTAGTTCAGTTGATTCTCGATGGAGAGCCAAACGACGGAGCCCTCAAATGTAAGCCCCTGCAAGATCCGTTGATCCACCTGCTGATTGACCCAGGCAGTAATGATGTCAGTGACCTCGGAGGCAGAGGGCTTGTGCTGCAGCGTGCACTCTATGTAAGACGCCAGCGCCGAATTGTCGGCGTCGGGTTGATAGTCCCAGCGGATGCACCAGCGTCCACGTACCGGATTGATACACTCAATGCAAGGAGCGTCGGCTGGCCCAGAAACTCTAGAATAATTCATATTGCTAACTGTTAGAGATTGATGTACTTCAGGATCAAGATAACCAAAGCTGCGAGCAATCCGCCGCCGAAGGTGAGAACCCAATCAATCCAGTCAGCCTTACGTTGGTAGAGATGGTCCTTGAGTTCCAGGCAAGTGGCTGCCACGAAGGCAGAGTAGATTGCGTAACCTGCATGCAACGTGATGATTGCGACGCCAAAACCGCCCAATAAATGCCAAAAGCGGTTAGATTGTGACAAAAAACTAAAGATTTTCTTCATAATATTTGGTTGTTTGAAAAGTTTGATATATATTTGCAGTGGCTCTCTCCCGAAAGGGTTTGAGCGGTTCTCTCCCGAAAGGGTTTGAACCCCGACCTCAGGCTGACTGGTTATTCCAAGTCAGCCTGTTGTATTTTAAATCCACCCTTTAAGATATCCTCCCTGGTGTATGTATGATCCTTATTGCCGATGACAACAGTCACGCTCTGAATACTGTTTGACCTATGAACTCTATCATTCATAGTTTCAGATAAATCGTCCAAAGAGATACCAGACTCTACTACCAGTACGATGCTTGGAGCTTGTTTTGCTCCTTTCCGTAATAAACCATCGATAGAACTCTGAGTAGCAGAAGTATTTACCTTGTATTCCTGGTTTGTATTCAACGTAGCATTGAAGCTGTCCGCAGAAGGTGCATCGTTTGACCTTGCCAAAAGGGTTATGTCATAGCCGTGCTTCTCTGCAAGATAGGTACCGATACGGACATTTTCCTTCTTCTCATTGCTGCCATGCTTGGAACTGACTTTGAGACTTCCGTTCTTGGTCTCACAAGAGGTAAAGGTTTCCGGCTCGGAGTCCTTGTGACTTTTCCAGCAAGAGCGCACGAGCACGCAGGCATCGCAGAGTTCACTATCTACAATAGTTTTAGCAGCTTTGAACTTCCCTTGGGCTATATCGCAGTCCTTACAACGTCTAATGGTGTATGGGTTATAGTCTGGGACAGACTTACGCTCTATGCCAGGATTGAAGCGGAACATTCCTTTCTTGTCTCTTTTCAGTGCTACCTCGCCACGCTCCATGGCTTCGTCATGGGGAGTGGTGGGGAACTTGCCTTTGCGCACCTGTACGACCGTGCATCGGCAATTCCAGCCATTGGGCGGATAATAGGACTCCCAGAAAGGGTCGGAAGGCGGCAGCGTGACGCCGTGAAGTTCCGCATGTTCAGGACGGACCTTGCCATCATTGGCCGTGCGGTACTGCAGGTCATATCGGTCACCATCCTGCTGGAACCTCTCCCACTTGGCAGCCATCTCGGCAGATGCCTGGATGAAATTGTATTCGGCACGGAGATAGTTGCGGTTGTAAGTCTGATCAATCTTTCGAACATCATTATAGAACTGTTCGAACGGCTTACGAGAGCCATCCTTATTGACGAGAGACGGGAAAGCCTCGTTAAGTTCGTGGAATGTCTTGATGCCGGAGAAGATGTAGTTAGACCGAGACAGGCGGCGGCGCATGCCCTCAGAGAGAGGAGTATGCTGCATGGCACTATCGAGGACCTGAGTATGCGCTTCGATGAAATCCTGCGCAGCGGGTTCCTGCAAGATCTGAACACGGAGCATGGCGCCCTTTTCCTGGAACAAAGCCAGCATCATAGAGGAGAACATAGAGGATAGTTTGTCCTTCAGCCCCTTTTCGACAGGATCATCATCAGAAGACAAATGTGCCAAGCCCTCGGATAACAGAGACTGGTATCGGAGGTGCAGCCCCTCGTAATCGGAGGGGCTCAGTCGAAAAAAGGGTGAGCGTTCTTCTGCTTCTTGGATTTGTCGTCATCAGGAGCGCCGGGCAGCATAGGCTGCATCTGGCGTCGTTCACCCACGGGCATGCCATACTTCTCGGCAAAATAATTTGGATCCACTTCGTAGTTGTTGACCACCAGTTCCTCGTAACTGCGTTGCTGTTCGGGCGTGTAGTCCGTACTGTAGTCCCAATCGAACCGGAGGCCCTGCACGGGGAATCCGTGAGCAATCATGCGAGGGATGAGCTGGTTGTTGATAACGTCACGCAGCATATCGCAATCGGACTCGACGAGGTTCTGGAAGACTTCGAGGTGAGTTTCGGACTGCGAGAGCGAAGAGCCGTCCTCAATGGTCATGGTCTGTCCGATAATGAGTTTAGACAGTTCGGAGTTGGCTCGGTCGATACGGCGGTCATAGACGTTGAACGCATCGCCCTTGGTTGACTCCTTGATCTCGATGTCTGTACCCTCCTGGAAGATGCCCCAGAACTCCGTGGCCATAGAAGACATCATCTCCTCCATCTTGGCCAGCTCCTTATCATCGCGCACGTTGGTGCGGGCAATGCGCATAGGCATGCCGAATATCTCTGCAAAGGTATCCCAAAATGCCAGCGCGTTCTTCTTGGGTATGGTCTGAGAAGCAGCCTTCAGGTAGAGCCCGAGGTCATCGGGTTGGCCAACCTCAATAAGCCAGTCAGAATAAGGCGGCTGCCGATAGTCAATGCCCGAATGACAGTCATCACCGACGTTGATGACGACCCGTCCGAACTCGGGGATGACATGTTTGCGAGGGATGAGCTTCACGCCGTCATAGCAGATGCAGCCATCGCCATCGGTGGTGACATCGCCGAGTTCGATGAGAGAGTGGCCCCAATAGATGCTGTCAAGAGCGTAACGCATAAAGAGCTTGAACCAGGACTGTTCAAAATAGTGCATGGCCTCCTCGTTCTTCTTCCCATCGGCATCAATTACCTCGAAAGAACGAGCCATGACGAATCCCTTGCGCTGTCCGATACAGCCGGACAAATGCAGGTCAATAGAGGCATCACGGTAGATGTCATACAGAGCAGAACGGTTGGGAGACTCGACATTGATGGCCAACTGCCAGGCGTGGCGCCATGCCTTGATGTCGCGAGAAGTCAATGCATCGGTCGTACGTTGCAACTGTATGGTCTGGCGCACGAGACGGCGACGATCGGCACGTTTGGCCAGGTTAAAGTCCCCGTATTGCGTATGGAGCGTGCGGTCGGTACCGGACAGGCGCTCCTTGATATAACTAAAGATACCCATAATCGAAAAGAATTACCAGTTGTGATGTAATTTGGACTGACAGCCATAAACGACAGTGCCAGGAGCGGTACTGTTGCCGTCCTCGTCAGTAGGCACAGGCAGGTTCGGAACGATGCGCCCAGCCTGCACATCGGTGAGCCACTTGATGGCGCGGTCGTAGCGCTCCTTGCGCACCTCTATGCCCATACGCTGGGGCATAGATGCCGACATGTGATACAGAGCGATATCGCACGTGTACATAACTATGAGTTTATTACGGTCATCGTCCGTAGCGGAGAAGATGGCGTCGGTGTCGAAACGCGGGCGCAGATAGCCGGATATTTCCTCCTGGGCTTCGGCCTCGGCGGCGGTACGGATGGTATCGGAAACCTGAGAAATGATGCGGAGCGCGGTTTCGCCGATTACGACCTTATAATCATTGTCAGATAGGAACATAATACAGGAGATTAAGAGTTACTACTTATGGAGTGATATAGAGTGCACGCTGCTCGATATCGGACACCTTGGTACCATGGCGGAACCGATGCGTCCTGATCAAGTGCGTGAGCTGCTGTTTGGAGATGACTCGAACCGAGCCATTGAGCATGATCACCATGTGCTTGCGGTGAGTGAGTCGAGAAGCACGGTCTGCCTTGCGGACGGCACGACGCAGACGAAATGCGAACCAAAGTCGCTTGATTAAATGAATCATAAATTACCAGATGTTTTTAGAGGTAGGCCGACGACCGAACCTCGGTTTGAACTCGGAAATACGGCTGCGCTTCTGCAGCAGGTAAATGGCTCCCTCGTCGGCGTCGGGGGCATCGTCGTGCACCCTGCTGCCGCGTTCGAGAGCAAGCGTCTGCTCAATACCTACCTGCATATCGGCCGTATCCTTAATTTTTTCGTTGTAGAACACGAACCCACGTTCCCACAAAGGACTGACCGCCTCAATACGCTGAATCTTCTCGGGTTTCTTACGGTAGTCGGGCATGATAGGTAACTGATATCCCCTCAGATTGCCCTCGGTAGTAAACTCATCGAGGATGATGTCCTGTAGAAAATTGGCCTCGATATAGAAGTTGACGACGACACCCTCCGGTATGGATTCGTAGAGATTGTAGAGCCATCGGACCATACCAGATACGGTGTCCTGCCGGACATAACAATCGATGAGGTGCAGTTCGTTGCCGACCTTGCCCCATAGACGAGAAGCCTTGTAGTCATTAGATGTGGTGGACTTGAATGATGGGTCCGTGTAACATACCAGCTGCTCGTACTTCCGTAGAGGCAGAGCCGGCTTGTATCTAATCCACTCATGACGGAAAATGGATCCATCGTTGATGGGGTTGTGCATCATCTCCTTCTGCCAAGCACGATAGCCGACGAACTTGGCATATTCCTGAGCTTCCTCCTTGGTCCACTTCTCTGCCCATACAGGATTGCCATCACGGTCAACCGCTTGGATCTCGGAGACATGTACACCCTCGGTAGCTGCGATGTTGGCGAGGACGGATGTCTTGCTTATCAGATTGCCCACCATAATGAAGCGACCACGACCAACATCGAGTGCGCCGAAGAGAGCCTCCTTGACCCAGGCGGTCAATTCCTCGACACGGCGGTCGTTACGGCAGAGCTCATCATCATCGAGGTCGTCAATTACGATATAGTCTGGGCGAGATTCACGCTTGCGCAAACCTCGAGGAGACTGTCCACGTCCACAGGCAAGGAAATTCACACCGTCTTTAGTAGTAAACTCACCGCTGGTCCAATCGCCCATAGATACCTGATCGCCAAAATCATCCGTGATGCGCTTGTTGAACTGCAGCTCGGCCTGGATATCTCCCAACAGACGTTCTGCAGAATCCTCGGACTTGCCCACAATTACCATAAAGTTGATGAGCCGCTTGGGCTGAAACATGAGCCAAAGCGGGATGAAGATGTCGAAGTGAGTGGACTTGGCATGACCGCGCGGCCACTTGAAGACGGCCTTCAGATTGGGAGAGTTCTTGACCTTGAGTGCAGCCTGGTTGTGGAAAGGTGCGTTGTGTATGATACGCAGAGGTTCGCCCGTCACCTTGTCACGCAGAGTGAGGAAGTGCGGGAAGTAATATTCGCAGAAAGCAGCATAGTCTCGCTGCAGACGTCGGATGCGTTTCTCCTTTTGAGACGGAGACTCTTTGAGCAGTTGAGAGGTGGCAGTAAGCGACTGAATCTCCTGACAATGTCGTTGCCACTCCTCCCAGCGTTGCTTTTCTTCGGCTATTGTCATAGGCTTTTAAAATTACAATTCTGCGGCAGGAGACATCTTCTCCAACAGGAACTCGTTCTGATAACGGTTGATGGCCTTGATAAGTTCGGGCGTGATGTCCGGGTCCGAACAGGCCTTGTTCTGAATCCATCGGTTGAATGCCGTGAAGACATCAATGGCATCGATGACGTTGGCCTTCTTGTCGAGCTTCTCCACTACAGCAGAGAGTTTGGACAACTTATCTGCCAAAGATCCAATCAAGGTCGGGTCCTCGGACTTGTTGACCGACTCAATGAGATTGTCTATGGTGAGCAATAGCTTGTTGACCAATTCGGGACGGGTGATGTTCTTGGCAGCGCGCACCTCCTTCCAGCCATCGGCAGCTGCCCATTTACTGATTGTAACACGAGATACGCCCGTATTGTCGGCTATCTCGGTCTGCTCCATACCCGACATGAAGAGTGCGCGGGCCAGAGACTTCTTTTTTTCGAGTTCTGCTTTTGTCATGATTTGAGTGGTTAAAGAGTTGGATCCAACTGCAGGTAACGGCAAGTGCCAGATACATTCGAACAGCTGAATTTCAGTGCAAAAATATGGTATTTATGGCAGACTCAAAAAAAAGTGTGAAACGGTTGCAGAGATGTGTGAAAGCAGTTCTCACTAATTTGGAACATAGCGAAAAAAAGATGCATCTTTGCAGCGAAATAATAATTGCAAAAATGCAAACGTATGAAAAGAATAAGGATTACAAGTGATGGTCTGAACACATACGGCAGTCGCGTTCTGACTGCAGGTATGATCATCGAACAGTATCAGAAGAACCCTGTCCTACTCTATATGCATGAGAGAGGACAAGTGATAGGATTCCTGAAGGACATTCAAGTGGAGGAAGGCGCTATCAGCGGAGAACCAGTGTTCGATGAAGCGACCGAACTGAGCAAGCGGTGCAAGAAACAGTATGAGTTCGGCAGTCTGCGCATGGCAAGCGTCGGTCTGGATGTGCTCGAAACGAGCGAAGATCCAGCTGTCTTACTGCAAGGTCAAACGCGGCCAACGATTACTAAATGTAAGCTGTTCGAAGTATCAATGGTGGACATCGGAGCCAATGATGATGCCATCAGGCTCTATAAGGACGGCAAGTGTATAGAACTGGGCAAAGGCGGAGAGTGCCAGTTGCCTATGATAACCAATAAACAACAACTTCAAAACAAACAAGAAATGGAACAGAAGACTTTAGCTCTGCTGCTGGGATTGCCCGAAACGGCAGACGAGGCAGCTATCCGCAATGCGGTAGCAACCCTGAAGAAGCAGGGAGAGACGAATGCGTCACTGAAGGCACAGGTGGATGCCATGAACCTGGCAGCCATCACGCAGGCGGTGGATGGCGCAGTGGCAGACCATCGACTCGATCAGGCGAAGAAGGAGACCTTTGTCAACCTGGGCAAGAACGTAGGCCTGGATGAACTCAACAAGGTGCTCGGAGCCATGCAACCACAGCAGAAGCTCAGCGCCATGATCAATACCCACGAGGGTGGGCAGCCATCGACGTATGCCAAACTGAGCGACGTGCCATCGGAGAAGCTGATGGAGCTGCGTAGCGAAGATCCCGCCGAGTACAAGCGTCTGTATAAGGCAGAGTATGGTGTGGACTGCGAATTGTAATCACAAACAATAACCAAAAACAAGAGAACGATGACAAAAATCATTATGACGCTGTTCATGGGCATACTCCTGAACAGTATGGTTGGCGGAGCATTTGCCGCCGTGACCGGAGTTGATGCCGGTCTCTCAATCCTGGGCGCAAATGCCCTCAGTATGTTGTCTGGCACTGGTGCCGGCACCCTACGTGCAGGTGTACTGACCGAAGTATGGACAGGAGAACTCATTAAGTCCCTCCGTGCGGGTCTCGAGGCTACCTGGTTGGATGGCATTCCAGATCAGAGTGCATTGGCCGAGAATGATGTGATACATCTGGTCGATGTGGGCGTAGATCCGGACGTACTGGTCAACTATACGATGACATCGGACGGCATTGCCCTCCAGGCTTTGGATGACACAGACAAGACCCTCAATCTCGACAAGTTCCAGACAAAGGTAACACCAGTCACAGATGACGAACTGTATGCTCTGAGCTACGACAAGATGCAGCGAGTCAAGGAAAGCCATGCCAACGCCATCAACGATGCTAAGTTCCAGCGAGCAGCCTGGAACCTGTGCCCTGCCAACAACACCGATAACAACGTTATCGAAACCAGCGGAGACTATGAGGACGGAGAGTCTGGACGCAAGCGTCTGACACGAGATGATATCATCAAGTTGAAGGCCATCTTTGACAAGAACAAGGTGCCGACCCAGGGCCGCCGACTGGTACTGTGCAGTGACCATGTGAACGACCTGTTGCTCCTGGATCAGAAGTTTGCAGACCAGTACTACAACTATACTACTGGAAAGATTGCCAACCTGTACGGCTTTGAGGTCTATGAGTTTGCCAACAACCCAATCTACACCACAGCCGGAGTCAAGGTCGCTTACGGCACGGCAGCCTCAACTGGGCAGTATCAGGTCAGCTTTGCATTCTTCACACAGCGAGTATTCAAGGCAACCGGAACCACCAAGATGTACTTCAGTGAGGCCGGTAATGATCCGCAGTTCCAGCGCAACCTCATCAACTTCCGTCACATGTTCATCTGTGCACCCAAGAAAGCAGATGCTTGCGGCGTAATCAGAAGCGGTTATACTGCCTGATGATGAGCATGCTGCAACGATTAGTGCTACACTGCACAGCCACGCCCGAAGGCCGTGAAGTGACCTCGGACGAGATCAGAGCATGGCACACTGACCCGGTAAGCAAGGGTGGGCGTGGCTGGAAGCAGGTAGGCTATACGGATATGATACATCTGGACGGCAGCGTGGAGCGTCTGGTAAATAACAACGAAGACGCCAATGTGGATCCATGGGAGATAACCAATGGCGCCAAAGGTTATAACAGCACATCGCGTCACGTCGTGTATGTGGGCGGGCTATCGAAGGACTGCAAGACTCCGAAAGATACCCGCACAGCAGCCCAGCTGGAGAGCATGGAACGGTATGTAAAGGACTTTCGGCGCAAGTTTCCAGATGTGGCCATCGTAGGGCACAACGAACTGGCGGCTAAAGCCTGTCCGAGTTTCAATGTCCCAAAGTGGCTCCAAGAGATAGGCATCAAATAAAGTCATTAAACAAGATCAGTGATGGAACTCAGTGAAATATTAAATTGGTCGTTAGGCGGTGGTCTGGTCGCTACTATCGTGGCTCTAATCACACTCAAGCCTACGGTCATGAAGGCTAAAGGCGAAGCAGAAGCAGCGCGAGCACAAGCAGACCGAGCCAAAGCGGAGGCTGATACAGTCAGGATAACCAACACTGAGAAAGCCACCCGCATCTTGATGGACAATATCGTTGAACCCCTTAAAAAGGAACTGAATGCGACAAGAAGAGAAATGGTACGCCTCCGTAAGGCGCTCAATACTGCCAGTGCATGTGATTTTCATGATGACTGCCCTGTGCTGCGGGAGTTGCAGCAGTTCCAGAAAGATGGAGCGACAGAACCGGGTGAGGATGGAAACGATATACCAGCAAACCCTACGCCGTTTGGAGGTCATGCCAGGCACGGTCCAACTGACGGCTGACATAGACAGCGTGCTACAACTGCCCGAAGGAGCCTCGTATGTGCGGGATCAAGATGGCATCCGTGCAACCTTACGCCGTCGAGGCAATTCGCTGGAGATAGAGGCTGCGGCCAACACGCGGCTCATCACTGAGACTTGCACAAATCGCGCAGAAGGACTTCATGAAGATGCGATTGAAGAAGAGGTACAAAGCTGTTCGAACGGCGTTGAAACTCGATTCAAATGGTTGGGTGCTGGAGTTCTGTTAGCGCTGATGGCTGTATGGTGGTTGCGACGAAGATAATTACATATATCACAAACAATACAAAAAAGATACAACTATGGCACAAAGTGTTTTAGACGGCACCGACCTGATTCTCTCAGTAGGTGGCAATGCCCTCGGATTCTCGACCGGATGTAAGGTCTCGACCAAGGTTGAAACTGGAGAACGAGTCACTAAAGAAGCCTCGAGCGGTAAGTGGAAAGAGAAGTTTGTAAAGAGTTTTTCAGAAGATATCTCGGCTGACGGCTGCGTATTGCGAGATGGCACGACCGAAGTTCCGACCTATGATCAGCTAAAAGCATTGATGTTGGCAGGAGAATCGATTGAGGCGCATTATTCGCTCCGAGATGGTAGTGCTCGTACCGGCAAGGTCGCTGGAGGGTACAAGGGACAGTACATCATCACATCGCTGGAGCTTGACGCCCAGGCTGGTGACGATTCGAAGTACAGTATAACTCTCGAGAACAGTGGCGCAGTGGAGAAGGTCAACGATGGCCTGACTGATACAACCGAGACTCAAGGAGAATAAGGTATGAGGAAGACAATAACAATACAAGGTAAAACCTACCCCTGCAGAGTGACCATGGGAGCCATGGTGCGTTACAAGAGAGAAACGGGTAAGGATGTGAGCGAGCTCAAAGTCGAAGACGTAACCTCGTTGCTGCTGTTCCTGTGGTGCTGTGTATGCAGCGCATCGAAGGCTGATGGAGTACAATTTGATATGAGTTTTGAGGACTTTGCCGATTTCCTTGAACCTCAAGACGTGCAAAATGCCATCAACCTATTCAACGATCAGGATGATGAAAAAAAAACTCGCAATCAGAAGTAGCCTGCGACATTGATACTTTGACAGGAATCGCAGTGGGGTGTTTGGGTATGAGTTTGGAAGACTTCTGCTCATGCACCCCACTGGAGTTTAACAAGATCTATGAGACGTGGCGTAAAACAGAAGAGCAAGCCACGCGTGCGAGTTGGGAACAGACGCGCCTTCTGATGCATGCCATGCTGCAGCCACACTGCAAGAAGACCTTGTCTGCAGGAGATGTGTTGCCCCTCCCCTGGGATAATGACAAAAAAAACTCGCCCAAGCAAAAGCAGAGCGAGGATGTGACAACTCGATATGAAGCCGCCAGACGGAAATATGGGTTGAAATAGTTATCTCTTCCGGACCGGGCCAATCAACTTGATGAATGCCCAAAAGAAGATAACGGCCACAATCATTATGAGGCAAGTGATGATAAAGGCGCCAGGGCAGTCATGAGCAAAGTCCACCAGCCATTGTATCAATTTATAAATCTTCTCCATAGCAATAAACATAAATATGCTGCAAATATAAATAATTATTCTGAAATATGCAAGAAACAATCAAATTATCGATAAAAATCAGCGATGAAGGCGGATTTAAGCAGATCGAGGTGGAAGCAGAGTCACTTCGCTCTGCTCTGCAGCATATAAAGAAAGAAGCGCATGATCTGAATGGAGCCATGGTCAATTGGTCCCAATCGATGCAGGCTCTAGAGGGGCTCCGCAATGCTGTCTCGCAACTATCATCCTCCATGTCGGAAGGAATACGTGCATTCAGTCAGCATGAAATTGCCAACCAAAAGCTGGCTAACAATATGCGCAATACGATGGATGCCACAGAGTCCGAGGTGCAGGGCATATTGAGACTGGCTGAAGCTCAGCAGCAATTGGGCGTAATCAGCGACGATATCCAGATAGCAGGAGCGCAGGAATTGGCAACCTACCTGAGAAAAAAAGAGAGCCTGGAGCAACTTATACCAGTAATGAATGACATGCTGGCCCAACAGTATGGACTGGAGGCGAGCCAAGAAAGTGCCGCACAAATAGCTGCTATGCTCGGCAAAGTGATGGAGGGCCAGGTCGAAGCCTTGAGCCGCTATGGCTACAAGTTCGATGAAACACAAAAGCAAATACTGCAGTTCGGCAGCGAGGAAGAACGAGTTGCAACGCTGGCAGAGGTTGTAGAGAGCAGCGTTGGAGGAATGAACCAGGCTCTGGCTCAGACAGACAGCGGCAAGGCACACCAGATGGCGGAGAGATTCGAAGATCTGAAAGAAACACTCGGCGAGATCACGGTCAGCTTTGCCCCTTTTGTAGGTCTGATGGATACTATCGCATCTATAGGAACAGGATTAGGTCAAATAGTCTCAACCGTCAAAGCCTTCAGCACGGTTATCTCCACAGCTACACTCAAGACGAAACTCATGACGCTGCACACAAAGGCACAGACTGCTGCTCAGCGCATGCTGTCAGCTTGCATGGGGACTACGACGGTAAGCACATGGGCACTGAATGCCGCCGTGACTGCTCTATATGCGACGCTGACCATGGGTGTCGCCCTGGCAATAACGGCGCTAGCAGGGCTGCTGTCAGATTCGGGCGATGCAGCCGAGGAGGCAGCAGACAAGACTGACATTCTCAAGGAGTCAACCACTGCCTTTACTGATTCGGTCAGGGATGCACAGGCCTCCATTTGGTTAGACATCTCCAACTTGAAGAACCTGACAGATGCTAACGGCGACGTAACGAAGACAGTCTCAGAAATGAACCGCAAGTATGGCGAATCCATGGGATACCATCGGAATGCTGCGGAATGGTATAATATACTTGTGGCTCACAGCAAGACATATTGCAAGCAATTGGGATATGAAGCACAGGCGAAGGTGCTGGCAAACCAGATAGCTGCAAAGCAATTGCGCCGTGATGAGTTGCAAGATATAACCAAGGGAGGACTTGCTGCCCGAGGAGTAAAGGATGCAGAAAAGCGCAAGGAGATCGCCGCCCAGGTGGAAGAGATGAACAGGCTGAACGGAGAGATCAAAGAACTGGAGGCTAACTACGAGAAAGCCATCAACAGTATGGCAGAGGCTGGCAAGGAGATGGCTAATATGTCCCAGACAGCGCATCAGACGTCTATCCCGCTTGCCGTCGAGAAAATGACTCTGTCCGAATTAAGCCGAGCAATAGAAGCCAATCATAAACGGCTGCTGGACCTTGCTCCCGAGGAAATAGGTGAGATACGCCGCCTGCGAGAGATGAATGAGCAGCTGAAGAAGCGTAAGGATCATCTGGAAACAATGGCCGGTATCAAATCACCAGCCAAAACTCAATCTCCTAAAGAGAAGGAGACCGTCAACATTGAAGATCCACACACTGTAGAAGAACTCAGTGCTGCCATAGCGCATTATGAGGCAATGCTGGCGAAGACCAATCCAGCCGAACGGGAAGCGATATCCGCCCTGGCTGTCAAGGTGCAGCAGTTGAAGGCTTCCAAAACCGCAATCGAAGACCAGATACGGGTAGCTGCGCAGAGCGAGGAGTTGGATACACTCAAAGCCATAGATGATGCTATACTCCTGCAGCAGCAGTTAAGACAAACAGCATCAAAGGAGCAGCTTGCTGCAATAGAGCAAGAACTGAACCGTTTGAATGACCTTCGAACAGGATTAGAAGACGCAGCACATCCTCCGCTTCCGACGGAACAGATCGAGACGTATAGACAGCTGGCTGATGCCCTGGACTACTACAATCGTAAGCTGGAAACCGCAACCGAGGACCAGAGAACGGCAATATACAAACAGATCAAGATGCTGAACGCCCTACGCAAGAAATGGGATGATACAGGAGATGCCATCTTGGGGACAAGCAAAAATAACCAACAGGTTACGCAGACAGGTAATGGGGCGCGCGACGCAATGCAAGGGTTAGGAACTGTGATGCAGAATCTCGGTCAAGCAGTCTCAGGCAGTGCCGCAAGTTGGCTTAGTTGGGGCGCTAATCTGATGCAAGCCATCGCCGCTGCCATCCCCGCCATTGATGCCCTGATTGACGCCCATCGGAACCAGGCTACTGCCAATGCTGCCGCGGCAGCAACGGGAGCAGCATCCAGTCAGGCAAGCATCCCATACGTGGGCCCTATATTGGCAATCGCGGCTGTAGCAAGCGTGCTGGCTGCTCTTGCTAACCTGCCCAAGTTCGCCAATGGTGGCCTGGCCTATGGCCCGACTCTCGGCATCTTCGGCGAATACTCCGGCGCGTCGAACAACCCTGAGGTCGTGGCACCTCTGTCTAAATTGAAAGATATAATAGGTTCTTCGTCGGAAGGAGTCAGCGGTAGGGTCGAGTTCAAGCAGCGCGGTCGATACCTGCGAGGCGTACTGGAGAGAGAAGAACATTTAAGATCACGAGGATAACAGTAAACGGCATGATGTACGAACGATATAGAGGACGTTTTGGTTCCCAAGATAATAAACAATGGGAAGTGCGGATACTGCAGGATGCGGATGCTGCATACACTGTAGGAAGTCTGGACTTCCCTGCAGAGGAACCATTGACAATAGAATGGGCTGAAAAAGACAAATACGAGCCGATACAAGGCAGTGTCGCAACCTTGCGTCTGATCAGCCCAGGCGATAGAACCTATGAAGATCTGTACACCATTGAAGTCGGCAAGATACGCATGGATGTGTATTGCAACGACTCACTGTATTGGAGCGGTACCCTCGACCCTGAGTTCTACGAGGAACCCTATGCCTATACAGAGGGATATGAGGTAGAATTGGTCTTCTCGGACT
This sequence comes from Bacteroidales bacterium, assembly GCA_024694125.1. GTDB lineage: Bacteria > Bacteroidota > Bacteroidia > Bacteroidales > UBA3663 > Liminaster. Next base: position 91,124 of record JAILKE010000014.1, on the reverse strand, counting down.
TCGGGATCCTGGAGCGTCTGCGCTATGACCTGACAGGGGTGCAAGAACTCAGTTCCCTGATAGAACATATCATGGAGGCTACGGGTATCAGTACCAGTGGCATCGAATACGGAAACGTGTCGCTCAAGACAACAAGCGGAGGAAACGGCTTATTTGCACTGTCGGTCCGTAGTGATAACTTCAAGGACGAAGATGGAGAATTGAGCAGCATGAAGGATGCGCTGGAGGCGGTGCTGCAGCCATTGGCCTTGCGTATCATACAAAGAGGTGGCGGAATCCATGTCTATGATCTGCATGGAGAGTATGCTAACGGCGTCACTAACGAAATCAACTGGAAGGGTGAAGATCAAATGATGGGGTCGGACAAAGTACTGAACAATGCCAAGGTAACACTGTCAACCTATAGTAATGCTGAGCTGCTGGACGGAGAGATGACATATCCATGGGAATGCCCGAGTAACGTATTCAGTTGGCCATACGGCCCGACGGATAACTATTGTGTGCTGCTGCCAAGCTATGCCGATGAAGACGTCGAACGCGATGATTATAACATCTCATTTGTCATCTACTATACTTCTGCCACCGATAAGGAGACTGGATTGGCCTATCGTAATGCCAACGCCTATTACTATCACATCCGGCCTATGCTCGGTGGTGAAGAATCAAACGGCGTGTTGCGCTATCTCAAACAAGGTACGTTAGGGCCGGACTCATTGGCTAACCTAAATGGCAAAAGCTGGCTAAGAACATTGGGTGCAGCCATCAGCCGCAATACAAAACAAGTCCTAATGCGCACACATCAAGTCTATATACCCAAGATGGGGCAGACAAGCCCATATATGCTTCGGCTGACACAGGAACTTCTGGTTGATCCAAGGTATAATCCATTCTCAGAAGCAAGCGAAGGAAATGAAGAGGGCAACTTCAAAAATGCTCAGGTATGGTACGGATATGTAATGATTCCCGCCCGAGTGGTCCTAAGAGATGCAGATGGAAATGCTTTGTACCACTACTATAACGAGTCGGTCGCCAATGACAATCACAGAGGGTGGCTGCACAAGAATACTGTCGGTCGATGGATAAGCGGAGAAGGGACTATGGGAGACTGTTGGTTGTCCTGGTATGATACCGAAGACAGATCCGAGAAGAGCGGCGCATTGGGCTGGAAAACCAACCGACACTTCATCGGCCTTTCGACTGAGGCACTATCGGCTAGTTTCAAGAGCCACACAGGAGATGGTCAGTATCTGCCATACCCTCCGACGGGAGGATATCTTGAAGTAGAGATAGGAATGGACTTCTGGGTGTATGATTTCGGCGAGACAACGTGGAAGAGTCTGTACACCAATGCAGACAAAAAAGATCTATATAGCAAGATACGCTGGATGCTGTATAAAGCACCGAAACTGCAGGTCGTAAATGTATCTCCGAATATGGAGGACGCAGAAATGGACGATGTGGAATACAACAGTTACATCAACCCTGCCGCCAAAGAGGAATTAGAACTGACCACGATGTGCGGAACTGCAGCGACTCCATGCCCTACCAGCAAAGCTCTATTCTTGAACACTTCTACCGGAGAACAGGTGTCAGAACTAAAACGGGCGGGGCGCACCGGTCAATGTGAAAAGTTGCTGCTCGGCACAATATACAGCCAATATGCCACCCGCCATGCTAAGTTGCAGGGAACTGCAAGGCTTGAGACAAACGGCCTGTACCTCTACACAGAGGCGAGCCAACAAGGCCTATTTATCCTTGCTGGCGAGGTACAAGACCTGCAGGCTGGAACCTGTGAAATAAATGTTGTAGAACTGCGCCCAGACGAGTGGGACGAATCAGATTAACAATATGAGCAAAAAGTATGTAATCACGGTAACCCAGAAGGATGCGTTGCCAAGAAGCAGACGGCGCAGGTTCGCGACCTCCAGCACATCAACGACAAACGCTTCAGGCTCCTCTGTCGCTGCAACAGGAGATGCCGTAAGTAATAACGGTAGCAGTCATACGCATGAGAACAAAGCCCTATTGGACAAGATTGGGACAGATTCCGATGGATATCTAACATTGGAAGAAGTCACGACGCCAGAAGATGCCGAAGACGTAGTAATAGTCCACGAAAAAATCAAGTCCGGCTATGCTGACGAGGCGGGGCATGCTATGAATGCCGATGAAGCGACACATGCGGCAGAAGCAGACGATGCTACGTGTTGGGCTGGAGAGGACTTCTCTGACTGGTTAGACCAACCCGTCCGGAAGAGAGATGAGGTGAGGCATCCGGGCATAAGGAGTGCATCAGAGTTCATAGACGGATTAACCGGTAGCGGATTCAGGATGTGGATGGATGAGAATGGCAAGGCCCGTTTGACTGTCGATAAACTGACCGTACGCCAAAGCATGACTGTGATGGAACTGCTCGTACAGAAAATTCGCAGTGTCGGTGGTGCGATAGTTGTCAGTGCCGCCAATGGACGAATCAAAACCGTGACTGAGCAAGAAGAGGTCTATCAAATAGTCTTTGAGGAAACAAACAGTTTCTTGCCGGGTGACTTGATAAGATGCAGTACATGGTCAGGAAATGGATTGAAAGACTATTGGGTCGAGGTTGCCAGCGTAGAGTCAGACAATACCGTGGTTGTGGCTAAAGAGGCATTCGGCACAAGCGTGCCAGCTGAAGGTGATGAATGTGTGCTGATGGGAAGCCGGACCAATGCCATGAGACAGAATCTGCTGTTGCTGTCAGCTACGGAAGACGGTCAACCGAGACTGGATATATTGAACGGAGTTAAATCGACCAGCCTGGATGGATGCCTCCGAGCCCGTCTCGGTAATTTGGACGGCATATCGGATAACTGGTTCCCAGCAGACAATCAACCTCAGGGAGATGGCTTATATGCAGACAATGTTTATCTGAAAGGCTCATTTCTATTGGAGAATGGCGATGATGTCAAAACTCGCTTTGAAGCGACTGAAGGATTGATTGAAAGTTCGGTCGAAGGATTGCGACAAGATGTGATGGACGCCAAGGGGTATCTCTCAAATGCCACATTCGGCTCGGGTATGGATAATTGGCGGACCGAAAACGAGGCGGTATTCTATCTGCTCGGCAACAAATGGATCTGGGTAAATAATAACGTGCTGTCCAAGCTGGGGAACAGTGCTGTCGTGGTCAATGACATGGGCCGAAAAGTCGTGCATATCCGAAATAAATTCATTCAGCAACTGAATGATAATCTCCGGACCAAACCTGCCATCGAAACTCAATCAGATGGACTTAAATCTCCAGTACCGGTCTATCTGAGTTTCTATTATCGATGCGCATCAGCTGGGACATTGAACGTGACGTTTGAGAATGTTGATACGACAGGGTTTGAAGACTTCACATCGATGAATGTTGAAGAGGAAATTGCAGTGACTGAAGGTTATGAACAATTCACCTGCAATGGCCTATGGAACGGTACCGGAGACTTTAAATTAAGCTTCAGTGGAGATATATACCTGTATATGCTGGTGCTAAGTACAGACAAGACCGAAGCTTTGGCCTATCAATACCGCACACTGTTCCAGCAGACTGAACGGTTGGTAAAGATTTGCGCGGCTGTCTTTGATAAGAATGCGACGGCACTTAGTGAGACTGGACTGTTTGTGAAACCCGAGGGAGCAGGTATATATGTCCAGAACTCGGATGGAACTGTTGCCCTGTTGGGAGTGAACGATGATGGCACTATAAAACTTCAGGCGACCAATATTCAATTGGAGGGACTTGTAACTGCTAATGGCAATTTCAAGATCCTGGAGGATGGAAGCATAGAGGCAACAAATGGCAAGTTTACAGGAGAAGTGCAGGCCTCATCTGGCTCCATCGGAGGATTTACCATCGACAATGAGTTGAAATGGGAACAAGCAGCATATTTAGGAGGCGTGAGCAAGAGCTTGCAGATAGGTCTCCCTTCCGTCGACACAGAAGGCGTCGTAGATATCTTCTTCAGCTCAGCCTCACAAGGCCGATATGGTATCAAGGTGACAGGCAGCAATATGGGAGGAGCAGGAGTGTTTTCGAGCAGATACAGTACCCCTCAAAACACTCCTAACCTGGATGAAACCTATGCTGGGTTCTTTGATGGAGGTGTAACAGTATGCGGTAATCTCATAGCGGAATCATTCTGCTCGAAAAGCGGCGAAAATATATCACCTGGCATAACGCAGACCATAGAAGTTGCCGACTATACATTGACTTTTCAGAATGGAATCCTTATCGGGGTTCAATATAATGGATCAAACGAATAAAAAATCACGATTATGACAGACGAAGAGAAGCTTACAATCATCGAAGAGGTTCTCAATCAAATTGAGGCCAATAGCCAATCTGCCGATGCGCTTGAGGAAGTGTCCACGTTGGACGGTATAGATTCACTGCCGGCTATGAGGGGAGATGATGTGGTGCGGGCACCATTGTCACTCCTCGGAGCGCCTGCAACAGAGGCTGCTGCTGTTGCCAATACTGCTGCAGCAGAGGCGTCTGCAGCGGCGAGTGCGGCAGATGCAGCTGCAACGGACGCAGTGGCGGCCAAGGATGCAGCTACTCTAGCAGCGGATGAAGCCGATGCGGCGACAACGAACGCCATTGCCGCTGCAGAAGTGGTCCAGCAAATAGCAGAAGAGTATGAGGTCACGGCAAATGCCGGTGCTCGAGGTGCAACAACACGTATAGACGGCATAGTAGAAGGAGAGATAACGCTGCAAAGCGGCACCGCTCCGTCCGTTGATGGAATCTATTACCTGCAATCTGCCGGTTGTTTCGCTGCTAAAAGTGGAGATGTTTACTATGGTGAATGGGATACTGCAGATCTGTATATGTCCGCAGATCGGACCCAGATATTAAAGGATAAGATCTATCTGTTGGGCGAGACACTGTATGCCTGGAGCGAGGATGATGCAACACTGACGGAGGCGAGCAGTTCCGGAGGCGGCAACACCATCAACGTCACGACCGTGTATCCACTTGAGTCCGGTTATTATACATTGTCAACGGCTATAGCTGCAGTAGAAGAGAAGCGACGCTGCAAGGGATGCTGCATCACGTATGAGACAACCGTGGGTAAGTGGGAGACCAAGCAATTTGTCGGAACGTCTCTAACCACCTGGACGGAGACTGCCAGCTGGGTTGACTTCGGCGGGGCTGGAACTGTCAAATCATTGACCTTGAATGGGACCACCATTGATCCAGACGAAGACGGTAATGTCAATCTGGTAATCGAGGAGGTACAAGTGGACGAAAGCCTGGATACTGAAAGCACTAATCCAGTGCAAAACAAGGCTGTCGCAAGCCGACTAAACGAGTTGTCGGGCAATACCATATCTGGTTCCGATGTGGAGACAAGCGAGGATGGTAACACCGTGACGGTATCACTTACCAACCAGCAGGGTGGTGTGGTAACGAGCTTCGAGATCCCAGCAGGTTCCGGGGGCAGCGGGTCAGGCTCGACGACTAAGGTCGTGCTCTCGGCCGCGGTGGACCAAAGCATAATAAAGGAAGGCAGCAGTGCCGTATTGACCTACTCGTATGACCATCAGTACAACAGTGGAGACGCCAATGGCGAAAGTACAGGACAAAAGGCCACCATCACCATCACGGTGAAGCGAGGAACAACAGTGGCATATACAAATACATTGCAGGATATCAGTAAGGGTTCCTACACTTTGAACCTCAGCGACTATCTGCTGTCCGGAACCAATGACGTGTACGTGCTTGCCACGACTACAGATCCGACAACAGGTACGGAGCAAAGAAAACAGGCATACGTCAGTGTCAAGGTCGTATCGTTGTCCCTGACCAGTAGCTATAGCATTGCCTCGGGACTAAGCAACGGAGGATATTCTGCCGAAGGGAATCTGAGCATTCCTTTTGCCATCACGGGCACTGGCAGCAAAGTAGTGACGTTGTATCTGGACGGAGTCCAAGCCGATAGCCAAACCATTACTCGTTCTGGTACTACCAACGGAAGTTTCTCTGTAAGTATGGCAGGCCTATCTGCCGGCAAACACAGCTTGCAGATGGTCGCAGAGATGGCTGCCAGCGAGAGTCTGACATTGTTGAGCGAGAGTATATATATGGACTTCTGCATACAAGGCAGCGGTGCTCCTTTCGTAGGGTTAAAGATAGTGAACAGCGACGGACGTATCTTCGGTCCGTCACAAACTCCATCTATATCAGTGGGGCAATATCGTAGCATGGAGATAAGCTTTGTTGCTTATGATCCAGTTCAGACGCCCGCTACCGTGACCGTCCTGAGAGATGGAGTAACCATTGCAACCCTCAGCGCGCCACGAACAGTACAGACTATAACTAACCGTTTTGCAGAGCAAGGGACTTACTTGCTTGCAATCGGTGTCGGGGAAAGTGTAGCAACATTGAACATAGAAGTAGTCGATGGCGGTGTGGAGATAAGTGAAGCAACGTACGGTCTCGTTGCGAAATGGAGTGCCGATGGCCGCAGTAATGGGGAGTCCTCGCCAGCAGAGTGGACCTCTGGCGATTATAGTGCCGTTCTAACGGGCTTCGATTGGAGTTCGAACGGATGGACGGGTTCTAGCCTGAAACTAACTAATGGGGCGAAGGTGGAACTGGATTACAAACCATTCGAAACCGACGCAGCATCGACTGGCTTGACTGTCGAGTTCGAGATCAAAGTGAGCAACGTTGCAGACCGATCCTATAATGTAATCTCGTGCATAGACAATGGAATGGGCCTGTCGGTCACGACTCAGGAGGCAAGCTTCAAGACGGGCACTTCAGTGACCTATACCAATGAGGATGGAGACGAAGTAACTCGTGACATAGAGTTGTCTTCGAAATATGCTCCAAACGAATGGCTGAAGGTTGCCTTTGCCATACAGCCACGTAGTGAATCGCGTCTGATGGAACTATACCTGAATGGCGTTCTATCAAGTGCCGACCTATATGACCGCACTTTCAGTTTTATGCAGGGTGATGCTCAAAACCTCGTCATACAAAGTGACGAGGCTGATGTGGAACTGAGGAACATCCGTATATACAATCGGTGCCTGAGCGATGACGAACTCCTAGAGAATTACATCGTGGACAGGACAGATGCGGATGAGATGCTTGAACTATATGACGACAATGATGTCATGGGCGGACAGAACGAAGTCGATATAGATGTATTGCGTCAACGAGGTAGAGGTGTAATGCGCTTCGTTCGAACCGGAGGCCTCGATGAACTCAATATGACGAATAATAAGAAGACAGATTTCGAGTGCGATATCTACTTCTATTCACCAATGGGTTCGGAGTATGACTTCGTACTGAAGGATTGCTATGTGCGCATACAGGGTACCTCGTCGACCAAGTATCCACGCAAGAATTACCGCATCTATATGAATAAGGGAGGAGAGCAATTGGCACTGTATGTCGATGGAAGCCTTCAAGAAAACCGTAAGTATAAAATGCGGCCTACCAGCATCGCCAACAACGTCTTCTGTATGAAGGCCGACTACTCAGATTCATCAATGGCACTCAACACCGGCGTGGCTAAGCTTTACAACGACGTGATGAAGGAGCTAGGGCTGTTGACTCCGCCCCAGCAATATGAGTATGAGAACGGAGGCGAGGTCCTAAGCGCGATATCTGTCCGGTCTGCTATAGATGGATTCCCGATTGATATCTTCGGTAGTGAGACGGATGACGGCGAGAATACCTATTATGGCCAGTACAACTTCAACAATGAGAAGTCAAAGAGTGGCAAACTCTTCGGAATGGAAGGCGTGGATGGATTTGAGCCTGTATGCCCAATTACTCTGGAGTTTCTCAACAACACAGCCCGTCCATGTCTTTTCCAATCCGACAGCGACGAAGACCTGACTGCTAATTTTGATGCTGCCTGCGAGTTCAACTATCCAGAAGATGTTACAACCACTTCTTGGACGACAGAGCAGGAAACCGCAATCAAACGCTTGTGGGGTTGGATACGTGATTGCGTGCCAGCCGGAGCAGATGCAGATGATATCTCGACATGGGTAAGTTCAAAATTTGCTTCTGAACTGGATGACTATTTCGACCGCCAGCATCTGTGCACTTGGTATGTCTTCACTGATTACTTCATGAGCGTAGATCAGCGCGCCAAGAATATGTTGCTTCGTACTTGGGATGGACTAATATGGTATATCACCTATTACGACGGTGATACAGCCCTGGGACGCCGCAATGATTCATTCTTGAAATATGACTATACGTTGAAGAGAGAGACTTGGGATGCAGAAGCTTCCAAGTATGCCTTCGAGGGTCACGATAGCTGGTTGTGGAATATGCTGCTGGCAAATTGCATGGAAGATATTAAAACTGCGGCAGCCAACTTCCGAACGAAGATGACGACCAACAGAGTATTGACCATGTTTGACGAGGAACAAATGGGTAATTGGTCAAAGCGGCAGTACAACAAGAGCGGAATCTTCAAGTATGTGACTCCTGCTATCGAAGAGACTTATGGCCGAACCTGGCCGTTCATCTATGCATTGAAAGGATCATGCGAGACTCACCGAACATTCTTGTGGACTAACAGAGCAGCATTGCTGGATGCCAAGTATGGTACTGCTGATTTTCGCGCAGATCTCATCGATTGTTACGTAAGCCGCACGACAGACGAGGAAGCCAATACTATTCGAATCGTGGGTAGTGAGGAGTATGCGTATGGATATGGCACCATCAACAACCCAAATGAATATAATACGGGTGTCGTAGAGGCCGGCACAGAGGCTGTGATGTCTATCTCCGGTGCTCGTACAATCAATGACCCGATACGCATGTATGGCGCCAGCAGGATGGTCACATTGGATATGAGTGGAATTGGTGATAACATAAAGAATGCGCTGGATCTCTCGTTCTGCTCTAATCTCCGTGAGTTCGTGATGACGTCCAATGGCTCTGGCAGCACGGGCTGGTATATGATGCTGTCGGGGTGTAAGCAATTGCGCGTATTGAACCTCAATGGGCAGCAACAGGCCCGAACAGGAAGTACCACATCCACGGAACTGGATCTAAGTCAGCAGCAAAAGCTACAGTCACTCGATTGCGGTGGTACGAGACTGTATAGTGTTATATTCGCTAAAGGTGCGCCTGTCACTTCTGCCATCTTGCCCGACACAATAAAATACCTCTACCTGGAATACTTGCCGAAACTTACGATGTCGGGACTGAATATTGCAGGCTATTCCAATGTCGTATCGATGGTGTTTGACAATTGCCCTGGCTTGGACTGGGAAACAATCAAGAATCAATGCCCAAACCTGGAGAGACTGCGAGTCACTGGAATTGACAGAGAAGATGATGGCACATGGCTCAATTCGTTCATGAACTTGGGTGGTATCGATAGCGAAGGCAATACGACGACGACTTGTGCTTTAGTTGGCACCGTCCACCTAACCAAGTATATGGACGACGAAACATACGCCACAGCTTCGGCTCACTTCCCGGAACTTAATATTATTCAACCGGAGTATACTATGGTTGAGTTCGACGATAGTGTGTCTGATGATGCCAACGTATCGAATCTGGACAACAAAACCGGATACAAATACGGTAATGACTATGTTCCAAGCGCTCATATCAATGCTATTTTGTCGGCACGTCACAGGGTGTTGTCTAAAATAACAGGTGCTGGAGTTGCTACTATTTGCCAACTTCATGACGATGACTCTAATTTCTACGCGGATTCGGAGGATGTTTCTTCTGCCACAGCAGCTAACCTGGATGCATCAGAGGGCGACGTTATGATGTACGAACCCCATTATTGGTTCAAAGGAATCAATGATTATCTGAACCACAAGCACTATAGCTGCTATAGTTTTGGTACGTCAAGACCATCGACGCCTGATTGTACTGTTAAGACGTGGGATGATCTCGTAGCTGATACAGCAGGATATCGGAACGGATATATCTTACTGCGCAACCATGATACAATTGAGGACAGTCTGTCTGCCAAGTCGGGCTATGCTGTATTGCGCGTTGATGTGAGTCAACATAGCCACGTGAGGTTCCCTACTGTAGTCGGAGAATCTTTGGAATGTTCTCTTTTTGTTGATGAATCTGACGGTATTCTCAGCACTGTAACGGCCAGTTCTCTCACAAATAAGTTCGAGAATGGCATGTATCTGATCTGCGATGTCCCTTCAGGCGCTAAGTACCTATATTTTACGATATCGACCGCCGTGGATTTCGATAATGTGGTATTGAGCAATAGTGACAAGATTGAGGATATGGAGCCTGACTGGGTAGAGCATGAAGAGTGTTTGACCGCAGTCTTCGGAAGTGTGGTCGTGAATGACAAACTGCGTAGTTGCGCCAATGGAGATTATACATTGGGCAATATGTCCTGGACCTCGTTCAATGATTATTCCGCCCAACGAGGCATGCAACAAATCGACTACGAGATGCATCGAGATATTGCCAACCTATTCTATATAAAATATGGACGTCGAAATTCCCAGATGCAATGCGGCGCAGGTGCGCATACGAACAGTCGAACTACAGGGGCGACAGCATTGCTGGGCATGCAGGACACTGTCAATACAGATGGGACTACTGTCGGCGGCTATGACTCGGAAGGAACCGCATTCTATCGTTCGACCGATGCCTATGGTACTGCAGTTTATTCGTCCATTAAGAGTACCAATTGCTTAGGCTACGAGGATATTTATGGCTGCAAATACGATTGGGTGGATAATGTTCGGGTAAACCAATCAGGAGCAGGACTGTGGAGCATCACGATGCCAGATGGCTCGGTCCGAAATGTGAAGGGATCAACTAATTCCGGAACTTATATTGGAGGTGTCTATCATGGTAAATATTGCGATGTCATACCTGTTGGCAACGCTACAGGTTCTTCCTCTACCGGCTATTGTGACCTGTATTATTACTCTGGTAGTTCCAGCCGTGTGGTTGCCCGTGGGTACGCTTACGCGCACGCGTATGGCGGCGTTTCGTGTGCTCATGCGAACTACGACCCATCGTATGCGAGCGCGAGCGTCGGCTCTCGTCTGGCCTTCCGCGGACAAATCGTCAAAGCGCAAAGCGTCGCGTCGTATAAAGCGTTGAGCGAGATATCGTAAACGAAAGCGTCAACGCGGGAGCGAAGCGACAAAACGTTGTATGGCGTTCGGACAATGTTCGAACGCCATACTTATTTCCCGCGAAGCGGGTCATTTTTTTTATTTTCCGTACAATTTTATTGAATTTTTCCGTTAATATAGTAGGTAGAGTTTCCTTCAGCCGTGTGGTTGCCCGTGGGTACAATAACGCGAACGCGAATGGCGGCGTTTCGTGTGCGAATGCGAACAACGACCCATCGAATGCGAACGCGAACATCGGCTCTCGTCTGGACATCTTTACATCGGCCTCCTACAAAAGCGACGTGTCTCTACTGTAGTGCCGAAGGGAACGAGCCTCACCAGCAGCGGTTGAGTAAGCCGGAAAGGTGAAAAATCAAGCATCGGGTATAGTTTGGTAGGTCCGTATTGGATTCGAAGAAGTAAGGCCCGAAGGACGGAAGGCCTTTACCTTCTATAAATCATGCAATATGCATAGAGATGGTAATATAATCCAAGAAATCATCGATTATCATAATATGCTACTCTCTTTTGATTCGGTGTTAAGAGGCTCCGAAAGGAAACAGTCGCAGCAAGGCATTTATCTTTTGGCACACAAAGAAGATATAATTACCGAATTGTCTTCGGAGATAGAAAATGGCTCATTTAAAATCAGTTCATTCTATGAGAAAGAGATTGTTGAAGGGGGCAAAGCTAGGAAAATACAAATACTACCATTGCGAGATCGGATAGCTGCACATGCAATTATGTCCGTTGTTGATAAACATATTCGGCGTAGATTTATTCGAACGACAAATGCCTCGATTAAAGGAAGAGGTATGCATGACCTGCTAAAATATATATGTCGAGATATTCAGCAAGATCCGATTGGTACCCGATATTGTTATAAATTCGATATTTCCAAATTTTATGAGAGCGTCAATCAAGAGTACGCTATGTATTGCCTTAAAAGAGTATTTAAGGATCCAACCCTTCTGAAAATTTTAGATGGTTTTGTCCGCTTAATGCCTCATGGGCTATCACTTGGGCTACGCAGTTCGCAAGGTGTAGGGAATCTGCTTTTGTCGACGTATTTGGATCATTATCTGAAGGATGAATGCGGTGTTCGATATTTCTATAGATACTGTGACGACGGAGTGGTCCTTGCTCCTGACAAGCACCAGTTATGGGCAATTAGAGATATAGTACATGAGCGTATATCCTCTATTGAGTTAAAAGTGAAGGGGAACGAAAGAATCTTCCCGATAGAGGAAGGAATCGACTTTCTCGGTTATGTTATATATCCTACTCACGTTAAAATACGCAAACGTATTAAGAAGAGAATGGCTCAACACATGCACGACATCTTGAGCCGTAAACGAAGATCTGAGCTCATCGCAAGTTTTTATGGCATGACAAAGCATGCCGATTGCAATAACTTATTCCAAAAAATTACAGGTATAGATATGAAATCATTCAAAGATTTGAACGTATCCTACAAACCCGAAGATGGCAAAAAGCGTTTCGCGGGTGCAGTTATCAGTGTTAGAGAACTAGTCAATCTTCCAATTGTGGTAAAAGATTTTGAGACCGGAATCAAGACTGATCAGGGAGAAGACCGCTGCATTATTTCTATTGAGGTTAATGGAGAACCAAAGAAATTTTTCACAAATAGCGAAGAGATGAAGAATATTCTAGCTCAAATAGCTCAAGTGCCGGACGGGTTCCCGTTTGAGACGACAATTAAAACGGAAACATTTGGAAAAGGTCGAACAAAATACATATTCACTTAAAGCAAATACCCCGTAAGGTTCATTTTGAACTTTACGGGGTATTATCAAGGGGTGGCGACGAAAGATACGTTTCGTTTTGTGAAAATATACGCTTCGATTAAAAAATCAGCAACGTTTCGTTTTACGGATTATAAATGTCACCATCCCAAATAGCGTTACAAATATTAGCGAAAATATCTTTAGTATTTGTTGTCCAGATTCGGTAATTATCTTAAAATCTATACCTCCCACAATAGGGGCAAAAGCTTCTTCTGGAGGAGGTTCAACTCTATATGTTCCCAAAGGCAGCAAATCAGCATACGAAAATGCGAACTATTGGGAGCTTTTCAAAAAAATTATTGAAATACCTGCTGTAATTGAAATTAATGATGGAGAAAGATATACTCTATCGACAGACACAACAGCTAATCTTCTTTACAAACGCAACTTCTCCAGAATTGGGAATTGGCATCCCTTGTATGTACCATTTTCTATTCCTGTAGATTCTCTCACAGCCCAAGGCGTTAAAATAGGAGAACTGATTGACACTCACCAGTGGGATAATAATGGTGATGGGAATTTAGATAGTTTAACTATTGAATTCGTAATTTTGAAATCGGGTAGCACAGAGGCTAATTTCCCTTATATCATAAAACCTTCTAAACAAACTACTTTAACTTTGAACTTAAATAATGCAACTATACATGCGGCCAAAAGAGATAGTATTAATTGCTCTTCTACGAAGCAGATATTTACGTTTGTAGGCACCTATGAAGGAATCTCAGGGAAGGAGATGTATGGGAATAATTATTATGCACTAAATTCTATAGGTGGTCTTAGTAGAGCTGCAAGTGAAGCCGGATCTCTTAAACCTCAAAGATGGTTTCTTCGTATTGAAAACCGAGATGGAACTTCTGTCCCATATTACGCTCCGACTATACGCTATCTAATAGGTGAAGATGAAGAAGAAACTACAGATATTCTCAGTATCTCAAATACAGGTGGTAAAAAAGAAAAGTCCATTTATAGATTAGATGGAATCCATATGACTTCAGACAATTTAAAACCGGGCATTTATGTTTGTGACGGAAAGAAATTGGTAATACGTTAAGCAATAAATCTGAATAGTTCGAAGTATTGACAATTAAATAGTCTTGATAATATAGATGGAACCAAATTGTGATACTAAAACGACAATGATCATGCCCCGAACTTAGTTAAAGTTCGGGGCATGATTATAAGTATTGTAAATAACCCTTTCAAACCGCTTTTCACCTTTTGTATTTATCTTATATTCGCTTTAATTTTTTAATGATGCAATATCCAAAATTTAGATGTATAGGGTTTGAAATGCAGGATTCTTTAATTAAAGAAAAGGATATTCCATAATTGAACTAATTTATTACAGAGCATTATATTGTGATATGGCGGAATTCCCTAGGTATTTATGTTGCGATTTTGACACCTAACAACCCAATAAATTAAGGATATAGGTAAAAAATCGCACTTTTCTATGCGTTTTTTTACACTTTTTTTCGCTATATGCAAAAAGTGTTTTATATTTGCAGTATATTTGACTATAAATGGGACTATGTCCCGACAGTGAATAGGTAATGATTTATCCCCAAAAGATAACAAAATAAATTGACGATATGTTAAAGCACAAAATTCTTAGCGCACTGATCGTTGTGCTGGGTTGCATGTTGGGCAACAGCGCCATGGCACAGACCGAACCTTCCATCGTAGATGGATGCTACCAGATTACGTCGTTCGAAGAACTGCAGTGGCTGCGCGATCAGGTTAACAGTGGAGAACTCTCAGAGAACCTAAAGGCAGAACTGCTCAAAGATATTAAAGCAGGGGATGATGACTTCGTTTCCGACTTCATGACTGGAGGTACATATTACAGATCATCTTGCAAGAAATGGGACCCTATCGGGACAGAGGAGCATCCATTCAAGGGCACATTCATAGGTAATGACCATAAGATTACGGGATTGTTCTACAACCACGATTCCATCTCGACCGATGCCGGACTGTTCGGCTACGTGAGTGGGGGCAACATCAGCAACCTGACCATGGATTGCTGTGGATTCAAGGCTTCGTGGTTCTCGGGCGGCATCGCTGGTCGCCTGATGAACAACAGTGTGGTGAACCGCTGCTACTCCTACGGCAACGGCATGCTGGCTTCGGCAGACTCTGTAGGTAGTTGTACTGGCGGTATAGCCGGTTACATAGACGCGACCTCGACCGTCAGCAACTGTGCCTACGATTGTAATGTAGGATGGGCAGACTCCGCCACCTATTGCGGTGGCATAGCAGGCATGAGCGACGGCACCATCACTTCGTGCCTTGCCATCGACATCAATCCCTACATGATGGACAAATCGAACTCCTCCGCCATCTGTAATCAAACCCAGACGGTTACCAACTCCTATTACGACAACAGCGCAAGTTACACTGGCAAAACCATCAGTGACCCTGTTGCTATCGGTGTATCAACTTCCGACATAAAATCTGGCCGCATCTGCTACCTGCTGAATGGCAGCAAAACAGATACCGTCTGGTATCAGAGTATCAAAAATTCCTCATATCCCCTTCCCAGCCGAGCCAGCGTGGGTGATTCGATACCTGTATCTAAGCTGGAATGTGGTCTGTACGTCAATCCAATCAATGCAGAGACTGGATACTACGATAAAATAATACTGACTGACAGCATCCCCTACGACGGCAGTGAGACACCTACCGCCTCATCCATATCATATTCCCGCGACATAAACTCAGACCACAAATGGCACTCCATCTGTCTGCCGTATGGTATAAATAGCGTTGATTATTTCGATATGTATTCCGTCAAAGAGATGGGGGTGATGTCAAACGATGTCAGTGGCTATGAATTCTATGTAATCTATCTACAGGAAGTGGATACCCTGCCCCCTGGGACACCAGCATTCCTGCGTATGAAATCAGGATATACCATAAAGGAACTCTCCATCGACTCCGACTATGACTATACATACACGCTGTCAAACGAGATTACCTCTGCATCCATAGCAACCAACTGGAAGACTGGCGGCACCATGACAGGTGGTTCTCTAAATATCAGCAACCAAATCACCTATTATCTATCCAGCAATGCACTGTGGAGCTCCATAGCAACCACTACCACGGCTCCATACCGTGCATACATAGCCTACACTCAGCCGATGTCTGCCCCGCCGGCACGTATCGGTCTGATCATAGACAACTTCGACGTGACGGGCATTGAGGCTCTGGACGATGACACCGATATGGAGGTACCCGTGTACGACCTGAACGGCAACGTCCTCACCACCCTCCCCAAGAGCAGTCTATATATCAAGAACAACAAGAAAACTATCAGTCGATGAAAAAATATATCACTTGGTGCATGTGCGGCCTGATGGCCGGCTCACTCAGCCTGACCGGCTGCAAGGACGACGACAACCTGTCTCCGTCCACCCCTGACAGCAACAGCAACAGAACCCCTATGTCCTTCACAGCTGACGTAGAGGGCACCCGTTCCAGCATATACATAGAAGAGAACTCCGAAATCAATGGTGTAGTATGGATGTACGTCTGGACAGATTCTACAGAACTGTTCCATGGATATGCGACCTGTACGGACGGGAACCTTGAGCTGAATGGAGAATGTAATTGGCCAGACGACATAGAGGACACCGTGTACGTCACAGCACTCTATGACAACTACCACACAATTGAGGATTCAAGTCCTTTTGCCTTTAGTATAAGCCTCGACACCACCGACTACGATTTCGTTGTACCAAACATTTTGCCTATCAATATGACTTTCTACGAAAATATGTCAAAAGACGTATTGATAGCGCACAACAAACTGACTCGAGACAAAAGTGATCTCGGTACAGTACCTCTCACATTCCGCCACATAACTGCAATGGTGCAATTCAATGCTATGGGGCTGGATGAAACCTACGATTATTATATCAAGAACATATACCTTTACCCAGCGCAACAAGGAGTCTATAGCACGGAAGGCATAAGTGATACAATCGGCTCTTGGATTTCATATTCCGAGTATATAACCAAACTGGAAGAGGTTATGAAAGACTCACTCGGCGAAAGAAAATATACGAATTGGTTAACAGAATATGGAAGCCTGGAAAACGCTCTCGAGTATTATGGAGAGACAGGGACAATAAACATATTTGAAAACTACGAAGACGTCATAGCCGTATCCACGACAATGACGCAACTCACCGACACTATGGACAATGGCGGAATACTGCCTATCCAACTATTTACCATTCCAGGTGAATGTAAGATTGAAATTGAGTACTCTATCTGGTCTAAAGATACTACCTATATGGACAATGTCATGGTCATCACCCCTGCCGAGGAAATTGAAACGGTAACCCGTACCGGCACCATCAACCTGACCGGCAATACGGTCAATCAGGTTCTGCTCTACCTCAATGCCTACGAACTCTTCGTAGCTGGAGAGGGCAACGACAACCTCCTCCCGGAATAACATCAATCAGACTATTTGACCGACGGGAGCAAACGAAACGATCAACGTCCATCCCGCCCATCATCACCGGCTCCGGTCATCGGCCATAAAAAAGAATCCACCCGCAGTACACTATACTGAGTACTGCGGGTGGATTGTATATATCTGGTGCTGTACTGCCTTACAGCGTCACACCGTTCTTGAAGATGGAAATCTCGTGGATGCCAGCCTTCTCGTTGTTGGTCAGCTCGCCCGAAGCGACACTGAGCACCTTGGCGATAAAGGCCTGGAGCGTCTCGTCCATGCTCTGGTCCTCGACCAGCACACCGGCATTGAAGTCAATCCATGTAGGTTTGCGCTGAGCCAAACCGCTGTTGGTGCTCACCTTCATGGTAGGAACGAAGGTGCCGAACGGCGTACCACGACCCGTGGTGAAGAGTACCATCTGGCAACCTGCTGCTGCCAGTGCTGTGGCTGCCACCAGGTCATTGCCCGGAGCAGAGAGCAGGTTCAAACCATTGTGCTGCAGACGCTCGCCATACTCCATCACGCCACAGACGACGCTCTTGCCCGACTTCTGGGTACAACCCAGGGCTTTCTCCTCGAGCGTAGAGATACCGCCAGCCTTGTTGCCTGGACTTGGGTTCTCGCCACAAGGTTCACCGTGCGAGAGGAAGTAGTTCTTGAAGTTATTGATGAGCGAGATGGTCTGGTCCAGCAACGCCTTGTTGCCGCAACGCTCCATCAGGATGGTCTCGGCACCGAACATCTCGGGCACCTCGGTCAGAATGGTGGTACCGCCCTGTGTCTCGCACAGGAAGTCGGAGAAGGCTCCCAGCAACGGATTGCCTGTGATGCCCGAGAAACCGTCCGAACCGCCACACTTCAGACCGATGCGCAGTGCCGACGCTGGGCACTCCTCGCGCTGGAATGTCTGTGCGTGCTTGACAATCTCGGTGAGCATCTTGACGCCGTACTCAACCTCATCACCCTCTACCTCCTGGCAGACCATGAACTTGACACGATCGGGGTCGTAGCCCTTGCAGAACTCCTCGAAGACCTTAGGCTGGTTGTTCTCGCAACCCAGACCTACAACCAGGATACCGCCTGCATTGGGATGCAGCACCATGTCGCGGAGCACCTTCTTGGTATTCTCGTGGTCCTCACTGAGCTGTGAGCAACCATAGTTGTGTGGGAAGTCGAAGATGCCATCGACCGTACCCATCTGTCCGGCAAAGGCTGCACGGGTCTGCTCGACGATCTGCTTGATGATGCCATTGACGCAACCTACGGTAGGGATGACCCACACCTCGTTGCGGATACCGACCTGACCATCAGGACGCTTGAAACCCTGGAAGGTGTACTGCTTGCCGCTGGGCTGCTGCTGTGTCAGGCCCTTGAGCTGGATGCCACTGTAATCGAGCGTACCGGAGAGGTTGGTCTTGATATCCTCGTGATTGAGGAAACTGCCCATGGGAATGGCATGACGGGCATGGCCGATAGGGAAGCCGTACTTGATGATATTCTCGCCCTCGGCAAGGTCCTTGAGCGCACATTTATGTCCAGCCGGCACGTCGGTGACGAGGGTCACCTGCTGGCCTTCTACATCGAGCGTCGTACCCTTGGCCAACGGAGCCAAAGCCACGAACACATTGTCATCTGGGTTAATCTTTAGAAATTGTTTCATAGTTGTAGTTGTAAATCAATTAACGCCCGAAGCGGGAGTCCCGTCTCCAGGCGTTAATTACTTTATGTGATGAATCGCTGATTAGAGGATGCCCTTGACAGTCTCGAGCATGCCCTTAGACTGAATCTGGTTGAGGAAGTCTGTAACCATATCGGTCAAGCCAGGAATCTCGTTGAGGTTCTGCTTAGACTCCTTCCAGATGACGTCGGTAGCACCGAGTACGCCCTCAGCAACCTTGCGGGTATCGCCAGTAGCCCAGAGCTGTGTCAGGCGATCCATGATCTCCTGTGCGTCGTTAGGCTGGATAGGTGCGCCATCGGCACGTGTGCCACCCTTGTAGTAGGTAATGATGGCTGCCAGACCGAGCACGAGGCCCTTAGGCAACTCGCCCTTGCGCTCCAGATAAATCTTGAGACCTGGCAGGTCGCGAGTCTCGAACTTAGGGAAGCTGTTGAGCATGATGCTCGTTACCTGGTGATCGACGTATGGGTTGTCGAAGCGCTCGAGTACGTCGGCACCGAACTTCTTCAACTCCTCCATAGGCAGGTCCAGAGTCTGCATCAACTCGTCGAACTGTACCTTCTTGATGTACTTGCCTACGACTGCGTGGTGGCAAGCGTCACGTACAATGTTGATACCGCTCAGGTATGCAACTGGCGACAGTACGGTGTGAGGACCGTTGAGCAGGGTCACCTTACGTGCGTGGTATGGCTTCTCGCTCTCGGCAATCAGGACGTGCAGACCAGCCTTGTCAGCTGGGAACTCCTTGCGGAGAGCTGCGATAGACATGTTGGATGGCTTCTCGATAACCCACAGGTGGAAGATCTCGGCCTGTACCATCAGGTTATCGGCATAACCGGCACGCTTCTGCAACTTGGCGATGTCCTTGCGTGGGAAACCTGGCACGATGCGGTCAACGAGGGTAGCACATACGTAGTTGTACTTGAGGAACCAGTTCTTGAACTTCTCATAGTCCTTGCCGAAGTCCTCCTTCCAGAGCTCGATATACTGCTCGATGCACTCCTTGAGGTGATGACCATTGAGGAAGATCAACTCACATGGCATCAGGATCAAGCCCTTCTTAGGATCACCGTTGAAGGTCTTGAAACGACGATACAGCAACTGGGTGAGCTTGCCTGGATATGATGAAGCAGGAGCATCAGTGAACTTGCAGCTTGGGTCGAATGTGATACCAGCCTCGGTTGTGTTGGAGATGACGAAGCGGATGTCTGGCTGCTCGGCCAGAGCCATGAAGGCTGCATTCTGTGAGTAAGGATTGAGAGCACGGCTGATGACGTCGATACGGTCCAGCTGATCTACTGGCTGACCGTCCTGACGACCCTGCAGATTGACGTGATAGAGGCAGTCCTGGCCATTGAGCCACTCGACCATACCCTTCTCGATAGGCTGTACGACAACGACGCTGGCGTTGAAGTCAGTCTTCTTGTTCATGTTCCAGATGATCCAATCGATAAATGCACGCAGGAAATTACCCTCGCCGAACTGAATAATTCGCTCGGGGGCTACGCTTTTAGGCGCAGTTTGTTTGTTAAGAGCTTTCATGAAATAATAATTAAAAGTTGAGTATTCTTATTTGCTAAAATAGTATCTACTAACTTACAAAAAATGATTGATTTCGGTTGATTTTCGACTGCAAAGATACTAATTATATTTGCTTTTCAAAAAAAAAACATCATTTTTTTGTAAGGAATTGAAAAAAAACGTATCTTCGCACCATAAAAATTCAAAAAATTCAGACACATTTCAACTGAATTTGTATGCTGAAGCAAAACTTTAATCTTATAAACCAAAAAAATAACAAAATAAACTCTAAGTGAAATGAAAGAATTTATGGACGAAAACTTCCTGTTGCAGACTGAAACTGCACAGAAGTTGTATCACGAGCATGCCAAGAAGATGCCTATCATCGATTATCACTGCCACCTCATCCCTAAGATGGTAGCAGAGAACAAGAAATTCGAATCGATTGCGCAGATCTGGCTGATGGGCGACCATTACAAATGGCGTGCTATGCGTTCTAACGGTATAGATGAGCGCTACTGCACTGGTGCCGACACCACTGACTGGGAGAAGTTCGAGAAGTGGGCTGAAACTGTGCCTTACACTTTCCGCAACCCATTGTATCACTGGACCCACCTCGAGCTCAAGACTGCTTTCGGCATCGACAAGCGACTGAACCCTCAGACTGCTCGCGAGATCTACGACAAGTGTAACGACCTCATCAACAACGATCCTAAGTTCTGCCCACGCGGATTGATGGAATTCTACAACGTTGAGACTGTCTGCACCACCGACGATCCTGCCGATTCGCTCGAATACCACAAGGCTGTAGCAGCCGACCCATCGGCCAAGACTCAGATGCTGCCTACCTGGCGTCCTGACGCTGGCATGAACATCGAGGCTGCCACATGGAAGGCTTATATCGAGAAGCTCTCGTCTGTAAGCGGTGTCGAGATCAAGAAGTTCGCCGACCTGGTCAATGCTCTGCAGAAGCGTCATGACTTCTTCGCATCATTGGGCTGCCGTCTCTCTGACCACGGTATCGAGGAGTTCTATGACGAGCCATACACCGAGGCTGAGATCGATGCTATCCTGGACAAGGCTCTGGCTGGCAAGACCCTCAGCGTCGAGGAGCAGCGCAAGTACAAGCATGCCTACATGCACGAGCAGGGCATCATGGACTTCAACGCAGGTTGGACCCAGCAGTACCACTACGGCGCTATCCGCAACAACAACAGCAAGATGTTCGCCAAACTCGGTGCCGACACTGGCTTCGACTCTATCGGCGAGTTCACCACTGCCAAGGCTATGAGCCACTTCCTGGACGAGCTCAACTCTGAAGGCAAATTGGCCAAGACCATCCTCTACAACCTCAACCCATGTGCCAACGAGGTTATCGCCACCATGTTGGGCAACTTCCAGGATGGCAGCGTAGCTGGCAAGATCCAGTTCGGTTCTGGCTGGTGGTTCCTGGATCAGAAGGACGGTATGGAGAAGCAGATGAATGCGCTCTCTCTGCTCGGTCTGCTCTCTCGCTTCGTCGGTATGCTCACCGACAGCCGCTCATTCCTCTCTTACCCACGTCATGAGTACTTCCGTCGCACCCTCTGTAACCTGGTTGGCCAGGACATCGAGGACGGTCTCATCCCATACACTGGCTACGAGGCTGAGCGTGTTAACCAGATGATTGAAGACATCTGCTACAACAACGCAAAGAGCTTCTTCAAGTTCAAATAAGGCAAATTTCAACAGGCTGTGCGTCTCACAAGGCGCGCACGCCTGTACATTAATTAAAACGCGTAATTAAAGAGAGCCCTTTGCACTAAAAATGACTGACGTCCGTCGTCAGCCTGTTATGGTATGCATCGACCCGACAAGCAATCACTATTCCGACCACTACTTCGGGTCAAGTACTACTCTCTCATTACAATGTTTGTGAAAATACAAAACAACTTACTTAAATAATTAATTATGGGAAAAATCATCACCCTTGGCGAGATCATGCTTCGCCTTTCTCCTAACGGCAATGACCGTTTCATTCAGTCAGACATCCTGCGCATCATCCCTGGCGGTGGCGAGGCTAATGTCGCTGTTAGTTGCGCTAATTATGGTCACGAGGCTTACTTCGTATCGAAGTTGCCTAAGCACGAGATTGGACAGATCGCTGTCAATGCTCTGCGCCGTTATGGTGTCAAGACCGACTTCATTGCCCGTGGTGGCGACCGTGTAGGTCTCTACTACTGTGAGACTGGCGCCTCTATGCGTCCATCTAAGGTCATCTACGACCGCGCTCATTCTTCTATCGCCGAGGCTGATCCTTCTGATTTCGACTTTGATGCAATCATGGAGGGTGCTGACTGGTTCCACTGGTCAGGCATCACCCCAGCTATCTCGGACAAGGCTGCTGAGCTCACCAAGCTGGCTTGCGAGGCTGCTAAGCGTCATGGCGTAACTGTTTCAGTTGACCTGAACTTCCGCAAGAAGCTGTGGACCTCAGAGAAGGCTATCTCTATCATGCGTCCATTGATGAAGTATGTTGACGTATGTATCGGCAACGAGGAGGATGCTGAGCTCTGCCTCGGCTTCAAGCCTGATGCTAACGTCGAAGGTGGCGAGACCAATGCTGCCGGCTACGAGGGCATCTTCAAGGCTATGGCCAAGGAGTTCGGCTTCAAGTATGTAGTATCTACTCTCCGTGAGTCATTCAGCGCTACCCACAATGGCTGGAAGGCCCTGATCTACAACGGCAAGGAGTTCTATCAGTCTAAGCGTTATGAGATCAACCCAATCATCGACCGCGTCGGTGGTGGTGACTCTTTCTCTGGTGGCTTGATCCACGGTATGCTCAAGTACCCAACTGACCAGGCTGCGGCCCTCGAGTTCGCTGTTGCAGCTTCTGCCCTGAAGCACACCGTCAACGGTGACTTCAACCTCGTATCTGAGGATGAGGTTATGAGCCTTGCTGGTGGCAACGCCAACGGCCGTGTACAACGATAAAATCAAGTGACAAAGTAACTAAGTACCAAGGACAAAGGACCGACCAATGCAAGAGCTAGATTTGAGGAAAAGGCACAAAGAATTTGCAATCCGCATTATTCATATGGTAGATGCCTTGCCTCACTCAATAGCAGCTATGGCGATTGCTCGTCAAATAGTCCGTTCTGGCACCTCTCCTTCCGCCAATTACAGAGCGGCATGTATCGCGAAGTCAGACAAAGACTTCTTGAACAAATTAAAAATGGTAGAGGAAGAACTGGATGAAACATTGCACTGGTTAGAACTTATAACCGAATGCGGGATGTTACCTCCTGAAAGAATGGAAGATATAACTCGCGAGTGTACTGAGTTACTCAAAATCACAGTAAAAGCAATTGTTTCAACTAGAAAAAATATCAATCAAAAGAACTAATGTACAAAGCCAGCGGGTAACCCTTTGTACTTTGTACTTTGTACTTAGTCCCTTTGTACTTAATATTATGAGTAAATTTGATAAATTTGAGGTGATGGCCAAGATCAAGGCTGCACCTATGGTACCTGTCTTCTACAACAAAGACGTTGAGGTATGCAAGAATGTGATTAAGGCATGTTACGACGGTGGTGTACGCGCTTTCGAGTTCACTAACCGCGGTGACTTCGCACACGAGGTATTCGGCGAACTCTCAAAGTGGGTTGCCAAGGAGTGCCCAGAATTGGCCCTCGGTATCGGTTCAGTAGTAGATGCTCCTACAGCAGCTCTCTATATCCAGTTGGGTGCTAACTTCGTCGTTGGTCCATTGTTCAACCCAGACGTTGCAGTAGTCTGCAACCGTCGTTGCGTAACATACTGCCCAGGCTGTCTCACACCATCAGAGATCGGCAAGGCTCAGGAGGTAGGCTGCGACTTCACCAAGGTATTCCCTGGCGACGTAGTTGGTCCAAACCTCGTAAAGGGCTTGATGGCTCCAATGCCTTGGTCAAAGATCATGGTTACTGGCGGTGTTGCTCCTGAGGCAGAGAACCTCGAGAAGTGGTTCAAGGCTGGTGTCTATTGCGTAGGCATGGGCTCTAAGCTCTTCCCTAAGGAGACCGTAGCAGCTGGCGACTGGAAGGCTATCTCTGCCAAGTGCAAGGAGTGCTTCGACGCCATCGCATCGTTCAAGAAATAATTTATTTATACATCATTTCATGGTTTCATTTTCCATGAAATGATGTTTTATTTTAATTTTATACTATTATCCATGAACAAAATGACTAATTGGCGTTGGTGGATGTGCGGATTGCTCTTCGTGGCAACAACCGTCAACTACCTCGATCGTCAGGTATTATCATTAACTGCTAAAGAGTTCATCTATCCTGATTTCCACTGGAATGATGATGATTATGGTACAATCACCGCTTACTTCTCAATCTTCTACGCTGTCTGCATGTTGTTTGCCGGCAAGTTCGTCGATTGGATGGGCACCAAGAAGGGTTATCTGTGGGCTATCGGCGTATGGAGCCTTGGTGCATGTCTCCACGCTCTGTGCGGTATCGGTACCGCATTGGCTACCGGCGCAGGCACTATCGAAGCAATGCGCGACCTGGACAAGGCTTCGGCCCTTGCCATCGGCGTTCCTACTGTAGGTGTAGCTATGTTCCTCGTTTGCCGTGCCATCCTGGGCTTGGGCGAAGCTGGAAACTTCCCTGCAGCTATCAAGGTAACTGCTGAGTACTTCCCTAAGAAGGACCGTTCGTATGCTACCTCTATCTTCAATGCAGGTGCATCTGTAGGCGCTCTCGCAGCTCCATTGATGATTCCACCGTTGGCCAAGGCATTTGGCTGGGAGATGGCATTCATCATTATCGGTGCTCTGGGCTTCATCTGGATGGGCTTCTTCGTTAAGTGGTACGATGCTCCTGAGAAGAGCGCTCACGTCAACAAGGAGGAGCTCGAGTATATCCATCAGGACGATGCAGCCGAGGCCAACAACGCGTCTGCCAATACCGAGGAGAAGCCAATCTCTCTGTTCAAGGCATTCACCTACAAGCAGACCTGGTCATTCATCACTGGTAAGTTCTTTACCGATGGTGTATGGTGGTTCTTCCTCTTCTGGGCTCCTGGTTACTTCCAGGACGTATATGGCTACAAGGCTTCGACCGGTACAGGTATGATGCTCATCATGACCCTGTATGCTATCGTAACCTTCCTGTCAATCTACATCTGCAAGTTGCCTACTTACTTCGTCGAGAAGAAGGGTATGGAACCATATTCAGGCCGTATGTTGGCTATGATGTTCATCGCCTTCATGCCACTGGTATGCGTATTGGCACAGCCTCTGGGCGAATACTCAGCATGGTGGCCAGCTATCGTCATCGGTCTGGTAGGCGCAGGTCACCAGGCTTGGTCAGCCAACCTCTTCTCTACCATCGGTGATATGTTCCCTAAGTCTGCAGTTGCTACCATCACTGGTATCGGCGGTATGGCTGGTGGTGTAGGTTCATTCCTCATCAACAAGGGTTCAGGTATGCTCTTCACCTATGCCGAGGGTCAGGGTTCAGCCTTCACCTTCATGGGCTTCGAAGGCAAGCCTGCCTCATACATGATTGTCTTCTGCATCTGCGCAGTAGCCTACATCATCGCATGGTCTATCATGAAGGCTCTCGTTCCAAGCTACAAGAAGGTAGAAGTCTAATGAATCCATGGACAATTGACCCGATTCCAACAGTCAATTGACCTGTTCAAAATATTTATAACAATCCCCGGTGCATTCACACCGGGGATTGTTATTTTAAGTTTAAAATTTGGCAATTACAACTGACTTTATCAGACTGGGGATAGACTTTAATCGGACAACAGAAAAAATATTTGAGGATATTGGCCCATAATTGAGAAAAAATACATATACTTGCAACAACGAAAAACGATATAATAACACTTAACACGTAGAGGGGCGCAACAACAGCCCTTGCAACATTGACATCGGTAAATATGAAACGCAAACCTTATTGGTTGGCACTGTTGGTCATAGCAGCCATGCTGACGGCACTGCATCTGTGGGTGCCGCGCCCGTTATTCGACAGTCCCACATCGACAGTAGTGACCGACAGGAACGGCGCACTGGTGGGAGCACGCATAGCTACCGACGAACAATGGCGCTTCCCCGAATCCGACAGCATAACCGACAAGTTCTCCCGTTGCATCATCGCTTACGAAGACCAGCGATTCTATTACCATCCAGGCATCGATCCCATCGCTATAATACGAGCCATCAAGAGCAACATCTCCCACCGGCATATTGCCGAGGGCGGCAGTACCATCACGATGCAGTTGGCACGCATGGCACGAGGCAATCAGGACCGTACCCTGTGGCAGAAGATGCTCGAAGCCCTGTGGGCAGTGGACATCGAACTGACGTACAGCAAGGAGGAGATTCTGCGCATGTATGCCTCGCACGCGCCATTCGGAGGTAACACGGTGGGCATTGATGCAGCAGCGTGGCGATACTTCGGCCGTAGTGCCAGCCAATTGTCGTGGGCAGAGAATGCCACACTGGCTGTATTGCCCAATTCACCTGCACTGATACACCTGAGCCGCAACCGCGAAGCGCTGCGCCGCAAACGTGATACCCTGCTGCGGCTGTTGCACGAAGATGGCACATTGACCGCCGAAGAATACAGCCTGGCACTGAGCGAACCTCTGCCCGACCAACCATTGCCCATACCGAACCGAGCACCACACCTGCTAACCCGCCTGGCAGTCAAGCATGATGGAGAGACCGTGCGCAGCACCATCGACCTGGGACTGCAGATGCAGTTGCAACAGATGGCAGACCGATACTCGCATCGTTACAAGGCCAACTACATCAGTGACATCGCACTGATAGTGGCCGACGCAGAGAGTGGAGAGGTCCTGGCATACGTGGGCAACAGTACACAGCAGACAGCCACTTCGCAGGTCGATAACATCATCAGCGAACGCAGCACGGGCAGTCTGCTGAAACCGTTCCTGTACGCTGCCATGATGAGCAGCGGTGACATCACGCCTCGACTCATAGTGGCCGACACACCGCTCAACATCAACGGCTTCACCCCCAGTAACTACAGCAAGACATTCTCCGGCATCGTACATGCTGACGAGGCTGTGACCCGGTCGCTCAATGTTCCGTTGGTGCGTATGTTGGCTCAATATGGTACGGAGCGATTCATGACAGTGCTCCGATGGTTGGGCATGACCACCCTACACTACGACGCAGCCCACTATGGTGCATCGCTCATACTGGGAGGAGCCGAAGGTACCCTGTGGGACATGACGGGTATGTATGCCTCACTGACCCGCCGACTGAATCACTACAATACCGGGGGGCATACATACGATGACCGAGACCTGCACCCATTGCGCCTCACCCCCATCCCACAAGCAACGTCGCGCCCCAACGGCACGTCGCGCATATCAGCCTCCGCCATCTGGTTCGCCTACCAAGCCATGAGCGCGCTCAACAGACCCGAGGAAGAGGCTGACTGGTACAACTTCCGCTCGATGAAACAAGTAGCCTGGAAGACCGGCACCAGCTGGGGTGCACGCGACGGTTGGGCCATAGGCACCACATCACGCTACACGGTGGGTGTATGGGTGGGCAACTCATCCGGCGAGGGGCGTGCAGGTCTGACCGGTGTGGGCTACGCCGCCCCACTGATGTTCGACGCCTTCACCATGCTCGATGACTCTCCCTGGTTCGAACAACCGGCAGCGGACATGCAGGCGGCACGGATATGCCGGCACAGCGGACACATCGCATCCAGCATCTGCGCCGATACCGACAACGAGATGATTCCACGCCAATGTATCGGCTCGGCAGTTTGTCCCTACTGCCAGTATGTGCATCTCTCGGCCGATGGAGCCTGGCAGGTCAACAGTGCGGGCGAGGCAGTGAGCCGCATCCTCACAGAGTCGCGCTTCGTCCTGCCTCCCACCCAGGAGTATTACTACGCGGGACACTCGACGACCTACCGCAAACTGCCTCCCATGCGACCTGATTGCCTCAGTACCACGCGCGAGCAGTTCTCGATCATCACGCCCGAACACAACTCCATATTGGTCGTACCGCGCAACTTCGGCGGCAAGAGCGAGAAGGTCGTCATGAAGGCCGCCTGCCGCGACCCCGAGGCTACGCTCTACTGGCATATTGATGACCAATACATCGGACAGACCCACGGAAATCACTCCATTGCCTGTGCCCCGGACATCGGCGAACATTGGCTCACTCTGGTCGATAACCAGGGCAACAGAAAGGTAATCAGGTTCGAGGTGAAGTAAAAGACCCTCCCCGACCCTCCCTGCATAGGGAGGGAGGTTAAAGTTACAAACGACTAATGGAACGGCGCAATTGAATATGATGCAAACACAATTGAATATTGCAAGTTGTCCAATTATCGTCTATAACTTCTTTTATCTGCCTAAAAATATTTAAACAACATATTCCCCAGATTATGAAAAAGTACATTCGACTATTTCTATTCATGATGGTAGCCTGGTTGTGCGTCCAATGCTCCAGCGGCGGTGACACAGCAGGCACACCCACTTACGACGAACACATTTCCGCCTATTCCGGCGGTTCGCTGTCACGTCAGGGCGAAGTGCGTGTTCTCTTTTCGTCCGACATCCCACAGGAGGTGCTGGACAAGTATCAGCCAGCCGACTTGATGCAAATCTCGCCCAAGGTGGATGGCAAGTTCGTCATGGCCGATGCCAGGACATTGACCTTCCGTCCAACCAACGAAATGGAGCGCAATACCCAATACACGGCGAAGGTCCGCACAGACCGCATCTTCGAGGCCAAGGAGCCATTCTCGTTCCAGTTCAACACACTGCCCTTTGCGCTCAGTGCCAATGTCAAGACCCTCACTGAGGGCGAAGATGGCTACCAGATATTGGTCACCATAAACACTGCCGACAACGAGAAACCCGAAGTAGTCGAGAAGCACGTCCAATTCAGCCACAAGTGCACCACCAACTGGACGCACTCGGACCAGGGCACCAGCCACCAGGTGATGCTGGGCATCAAGCCGGACAAGGACATAAACCTCAACATACAGTCCGTAGCCGATGCCTCGCTCGGTCTGGAGGAGAAGTTGCTCACCGACGTCTCACTCCCGTCCTTCCATTCCTTCAAGGTCATCAAGGCGATCAGCAAGACCGATGACCGCCACTACATCGAGGTCACCTTCAACAAGGCGCTCGATACCAAACAAGACCACAAGGGACTGATCTACATCGACGGCACCCCTACTGAACTGGTCGTGGAGGGCAACGTGGTGCGAGCCTATGCCAACATGCAGGCAGGCAAGCAGGTCACCCTGGTCGTGGACAAGTCTCTGCGCAGCCACAACCAAGTCGTGCTGGGTGAACCATACAGACAGGAGATCTCCATCAAGACGAACAAGCCCGAAGTGGAGTTCGTGAGCGACGGCACCATCGTACCACAGTCTGACCAGATACTGGTGCCCTTCCGCAGCATCTACATGCGTGGCGTGCGCGTCCTGGTCTATAAGGTATTTGCCAATATGATGGGCACGATGATGCAGCAGGGCAACCTCGATTCGTACGAAGGACTGTGCTATGCCGCCCGTCCAGTGGCTGCCACCACCTTCTACATCGATCAGCCCGACATTGACCTCACTACCTGGCACACCTATGCCATCGACCTGTCGAAGCAGTTCCAGGTGGAACCAGGCGCCATGTACCGCATCGAATTGAGCCTCGATGCCCGACTGTCGGTATGGCCCAGCGACTCGCTGCCTGCCCTGTCCCGCCAGGAGTTGGCCCAGGAGGATGCCCGTCTGCTCGAGTCGCAGAACCGCACCTTCGACTACACGACCTACTACTACACCGGCATGGGCCACGACAAACACCAATGGTGGGTGGACAACTACTACCAGAAGCGCAAGGACCCCTCCACCCCATATTACTACGAAGACCGCATCGTGGCGCGCAACGTACTGGCCACCAACATCGGTCTGACTGCACAGCGGGGTACCGACCAGAACATCAGCATCGTGGCTGTCAATCTGCCCGATGCCCTGCCACTGGCCGACACCGACATCAAGGCCTACAACCACCAGCAGCAGCTCGTCGCCACTGCCCGTACCAACGCAGACGGCATTGCCCAACTGCATTATGACGTCAAGGCTGGCCAACCATCGTACATAGTCGCCACATTGGGCAACGATGTATCGTACCTCAAGATAACGGACAACGAGTCACTATCGACCAGTACCTTCGACGTATCGGGCCAGAGCATACAGCGCGGACTGAAGGGCTACATATACGGCGAACGTGGCGTGTGGCGTCCAGGCGATACGCTACATATAGGTTTCATGCTCAATGACCGCAAGCGCACTCTGCCCGAGGGCCATCCCGTCACCCTACGCCTGACCAATCCGCTGGGTCAGTTGGTCCACACACAGACCCTCACATCGGGCACGCTGGGCACCTATGCCTTCAACGTAGCGACCGATGCCGATGCGCCTACTGGCGTGTGGAACGCCCAGATCAACGTAGGTGGCGTCAACTTCGAGAAGAGCCTCCGCATCGAGGCCATCAAGCCTAACCGCCTCAAGATAGACCTCACCCTGCCCGAGGGCGCCCTCACCAAGGGCGACAACCACTCCCAGCTCTACACCGAGTGGCTCAACGGACAGAAGGCGGGCGGGCTGAAATACGACATATCGGCCACCATCGTGCAGAGCAAGACCTCCTGGCCCACGCTGAAAGGATACACGTTCGACGACCCGACCAAATCGTTCGAGACAGCCGAACAGGAGATAAGCAAGGGCACAGTGAGCGAGAGCGGCAAGGCTGCCACCAACATCCAGTTCAACATCGACAAGGACAATGCCCCGGGCATGCTGCGCTGCAACCTGGTCACCCATGTGTACGAACCATCGGGCGAATTCAGCACCGACGTCACCCAGGCTCAGATTGCACCGTATCGCCGTTTCGTCGGTATCAAGGCGCCACAGCAGACCAAGCAGACCCAACTCGATACGGACAAGAATCACACCTACTCGGTGATCAGTGTTGACAAGGATGGACAACCCCAGGCCAACGTGCGCATCGACGTACAGATATACAAGGTCAACTGGTACTGGTGGTGGAGCTCGACACGCGATGACCTGGCGGGCTACACCAAGTCGGAGCACCACACTCCTTTCCGTGACCTGACGGTTACGACCGACAGCGAAGGCAAGGCCACGTTCAGCATGAACATCGCAGAACAGAAATGGGGTACCTACCTCATCGTGGCACAGGACCAGGAGAGCCACCACTCCACCGGCGTGCTCAGTTACTTCGACTGGCCGTGGATGACGTCACGCCGCAGCAGCGAGAACGGCGAGAACGCTACGCAGCTCACCCTCTCTACTGACCGCAAGGAATATGCTCCCGGCGACAAGATCCACCTCTCCGTACCGTCCGAAGCCGGCAGCCGTGCCATAGTGAGCATCTGCAACGGTTCGCAGATACTATCACTCCGTACCTATCCGTGCCAGAAGGGACAGACCGAGATACTGCTCGATGTGACGGAGCAGATGATGCCCAACGTCTATCTGGCCGTATCGCTCGTACAGCCCTACAACCAGACCCTCAACGACATGCCTATACGCATGTACGGCATCACTCCGGTCACCGTCACATCGGCTGCCAGCCACCTGCAACCTGTGGTCAAGTGCGACGACGAGTTCCGCTCGGAGAGCACCTGCCAGGTTACCGTCAGCGAACAGTCGGGCCGTCCTATGGGCTACACACTGGCCATCGTCGATGAAGGTCTGCTCGACCTGACGCACTTCAAGACGCCCGATGCCTGGTCGCTGTTCAATGCCCGCGAGGCGCTGGGCGTACGCTTCTGGGACATGTACCAACTGGTGAGCGGTGCCTACGGCGGCCGCATCGAACAGTTCTTCAGCATCGGTGGTGACGAGGCGCTCAACAATGCGCCCAAGGCCATAGTCAATCGCTTCACCCCGATGGTACACTTCGCCGGTCCGTTCGAACTCAAGAAGGGCGAGAAACGCACCCACTCCGTCAACGTACCTAACTACAACGGCCGCGTACGCGTCATGGTCGTAGCTGGCGACGGTCAGGCATACGGTCATACGGACAAGTCGGTCCTGGTGCGTCGTCCATTGATGCTGATAGGCACCATGCCACGACAGATAGGCGTGAACGACGAGATGACGGTAGCTGCCACTGTCTTTGCCACCAAGGCTCTGGGCAAGGTCCGTGTCCAACTATCCGCTGCCGACGGCCTGCAGGTGGTGGGCGACAAGGTCCAGACACTGCAGTTCGACGCTGCGGGTGACCAGACCGTCCAGTTCCGCATCCGTGCCGGCGAGTATGCCGGCATGAGCACTGTCTCCCTTCAGGCCTCGGCTGGCGGCGAACGTGCCGACTACACGGCACAGATTGATATGCGCGCAGTCTCTATCCCTATGAGCCAGACCACCGAGGTAAAGATTGCCCCAGGCCAGTCCTACCAGACGGACATCACGTTGCCGGGCAACAGCGACTACAAGCTGCTCACCGAACTGTCGGCCATACAACCGCTCAACATGACCTGCCGCATCAATCAGTTGCTGGCCTATCCACACGGCTGTGCCGAACAGACCGTCTCCAAGGCCTTCCCGCAGCTGTATCTGGCCGAGTTCGCCGACCTGTCATTGAAAGAAGCCAACGAGGTGGAGGATAACGTCAAGTACTGCATACGCCGCATCGGCTCCTACCAGACGCCCGATGGCGGCATTGCCTACTGGCCATCGTCCCGCAACAGCAACGCATGGGTATCGGGCTACGTGCTGCACTTCCTCACCGAGGCTGCTGCACGCGGATACTTCGTACAGACGGACATGCTGAACCGCCTCAAGACCTATGTCAACAAGCAGGCCAACAGCTGGGAACCTAAGTTCAATGGCGAGGAGAATGCCTATCTGCTCTACGTCCTGGCCAATGCCCAGTCCAGCCAGTTGGGCGCCATGAACCGTATGTTGGAACATGCTACCGAACTGAGCCGCACCGCCAATGACCTGCTCGCCAGCGCCTATGCCCTGAGCGGTCGCAAGGACATCAGCCAGAAGTTGCTGCTGAGCGGAACCGGCAACCACTACTACCACTGGTTCGACGCCGAGGCTGCACACCTGATGGCGCTCGACCTGGTGTCGGACACCAAGGCACTGGAGTGTGCCGAGTCTCTGCGCTCCCGACTGATGAGCAACCGCTGGCTGTCAACCAGCGACTGTGCCATGTCGCTCATCGCCCTGTCGCACTACTACAAGCACTCCAAGCAGAGCACCGGTCTGAACTTCCAGGCCAAGGTCAACGGCAAGCTCATCGGCGACATTGACAGCAGGAAGTTCGCATGGACCACCCAGACAGAGGTAGAACAGCCCAAGGCCAAGATCGAGGTGACCAACCGTGACAAGAACGGCACGCTCTACCTCAACCTCACCACCCAGGGCATGGCTTCGCAGTCTCTCGTCCCTGCATCGAGCAATGGTCTGGAACTCACCATTCTCTACATGGACCAGAACAGGCGCAGCATCGACCCAGCCTCTCTGCAGCAGAGCACCACGTTCCAGGCCGTCCTCACAGTCAGAAACAAGACTCAGGACAACGTGGACAACGTAGCTGTCACGCACATCGTCCCTGCCGGATGGGAGATTCTATCCTCCAAGCCCAACGACGGTGTCAGCTATCAGGACCAACGCGATGACCGCCTCCTCTCCTACATTGACCGACTGAAACGGGGCGCATCCGTCACTATCGAGGTAACTCTCTCGGCCACCTATGCCGGCAAGTATTATCTGCCTGCCATTCACGCCGAGGCGATGTACGACAACCAGATATCGGGCAACACCGCCAGCTCCGAGTGCGTCGTCCAGTGAGGCATATAGCACACTCTATTCATCATCTTTCAGCCCCGTCCCCATCCATTGGGAGCGGGGCTGAATCTTGTCCGATGCTCCACCCCCCTCCATCGGTCATTGTCCCCTATGCCCGACATCCGGTACCAGCGTCCCGCTCATACCTGGACAACATTGCACATAATTGGCCCAAAAACAATTACCCCATAGCAATAATTGAGTATAAATGCAAAAAAACGGAGAGAATATTTTGTTTTTCGAGAGATTTACCCTATATTTGTGGCGGACTTTGGAACAGGTCCATTATACTATTTACCTACATTTTTTATCCATTTAAAACTACAAACTATGAATTACAAGATTGTTGAAATCGAAGGCATAGGCGAGGCTTATGCGCAGAAACTGATTGCCGCCGGCATCAAGAGTACTGACGATTTATTGGCCAAATGTGCCAAACCAGCTGGCCGTACCGCTTTGGCCAACGAGACTGGCATCTCGCCCAAACTGATTCTCACCTGGACCAATCATGTTGACCTGATGCGCATCAACGGCGTGGGTCCACAGTTCTCGGAGTTGCTCGAGGCCTCTGGGGTCGATACCGTGAAGGAACTGCAGCACCGTGTACCTGCCAACCTCCAGGCCAAACTCGAGGAGGTCAATGCCCAGAAGCATCTGGTACAGCGCGTTCCATCGGTCACCGAAGTCGAGAAGATGATTGCTCAGGCCAAAAAGCTTCCTGCTGCAATGGAATATTGATTTTCAACGCTCTATATCGCATTTCCCTAAACCCTCTCTAACTGATACGGGCCACCCAAATGGTAATGCGACAATGAATTAGGGGGTGAATCCTGAACAGGACTCATCCCCCTTTTTATGGGTACTTCTATAAATTGTCGTTTAGGGAATATGGCTCATTCTGTTACCGTACGTACCACCGGGTCGTCCAGGCGGTATATATGGTCATATTCGACGGACAGGACACCCTTGACCTGGCGGAAGAACTGCATCGTCTCCTCGAGCGTCTTGTCCGCAGGTTTCTTCAGCGCCATGCCGTTGATGGTATGGTAGTCATAGACTATCGCGCAATGATACTGCTCGATGGCCTTCAGCAGGGGTTGCTTGCCTACCTCCTTGTCATACATCAGGAGGAACACATCTGCCGAGTGTTCCGGCTCATACCGATGGGCATCGGCTGACACGGGCAGTTCCGCCACCTGCCGACAGCGGCACGACACGAACAGGATGAGTGCGATCTGGATCAACAGGATGAGGGGCACACCGTACTGGAACCGCTTACGCAGTGTCTTGTGATGCCATACGTGCATGCCCATACACGCCCCGATACTGCCTCCGATGAAGGCCAGACCGAGCAGGATTGCCTCCGGTATGCGCCACTGATCATGCCGGGCTTTCCACTTGTCGATACCATAAACGATGAAAGTCACCACATTGATGACAACGAAATATATGACTATTATTGGCTGTAATTGATCGCTCATGTCTGTACGGAAGTATTTAAGTGGGACAATGACTGAGAGCAACTTCATCTCTCCGCCGTTATGTTGGTTTAGCTCAAATATGCTGCAAAATTCACAAAAATATTCGACATTTGCAAATTATTGACCAAAAAAAATCTCAATGACGGCAGTTTCTGTTCTCTGAGAGCATCATAGCTCGATTTTCCGAGGTAAATGACAGGCCGAAACGTGTAGCTCGACCCTACCCGAAAGCTTCTGTTCCGTCAAGGGCAAGACTGCCGCAGCGTAAGACCAGCGTAAGTGCAGCGTAAGACATTTCACTTACTCTGCACTTACGCTGAACCTATGCAGCCCCATCGCTCCTGCCCCGCTGACAATAGGGATTGAGTAGCGATAAGGATGGATTGCCATACATAGAGATAGTTGTGCAATGTACCTGATATTTAGTCCGAAATTAGACTTCCAAATATGCTGATACTTTGTATTATTACAAAAAACGCAATGAAAAAAGGCTCAAAAATTAATTATTTTAAGATTTTTGAGTTCCAAGAATATTTTTTTTATTATCTTTGTCGCGTCTAAGGGCGGTTCACACCTATCCTTAGCGACAATAAGAAGGCGTTTTTCGCTGTCCACTTAGTAAAATCTGGTAAATTTTAGCAGTTGGATAGATGACAAACACTTCTCGTTCGGCTCGTGTATGCCGGATGCTGTCCCCGTATGGGTATGGTATCTGTTTACATATTGGGTCGGGCGTGGAGTCAATGTTTCTATTTTCTTTACTGCAAGGCTTTACCAGATGCCAACTAAGAAGGACGTGAAACAAGATTCCACGTCTTTTTTTATGTCTTATTCTAATATCGGCCAAATTTGAGAATCCAGGAGGCATCACTTTATGTTCTTATGCCAATATATCGAATTACCACCAAGTGCAGAACTAATACCAACGGCGTATTTGTAGAGCCTGGATTGAGTGTACAGGTCGTAACAAAGAGCCTCAGCAACCCTGTACTATCCGATGGTGGCAAACTGGTTGCTGAAGCATTCTTGCGCGTATATGGACTGGACCTGAAGAAGGCCGGTGCATTGAACAGCATGTATCTGAATTGTGAAAAAATTGAATAATTATGGAACAAAAACAACCTGACGAAAAAACTCTGCAAGACAGTCAAAAGCACTATAGTGAAGAGGGTTTTTGGAATAAAGTAGCCGGTGTAGCCAAAAAAGCCGGCATCAAGATCATCTACCTCGCATTGGTATTGTACTATACAGCCAATGCAGAAACGACCTCAATCGTACACAAGGGCATCATCTACGGAGCACTGGGATACTTCATCCTACCCATCGACCTGCTGCCTGACCCTGTACCGATTGTGGGCTTCACAGATGACATGGCGGCACTGGGAGCCTGTCTGGCTACTGTTGCCATGAGCGTAACTCCTGCCATACAAGAGCAAGCCAAAGAGCGCCTCAGAATATGGTTCGGCGATTACAAAGAGAAAGATATAGAAGGTCTAATTAAAAACAACGATAAAAATGAAAAATCCAATTAAAGTATGCCCAATATGTGGCAACAAGGTAGAAGGTAAGGTTGACCGATCTTTGGCTAACCAAGCAACACGAGTCGGAACAAAAGGTCTGGTAGGTGGTGCCAATTATGCAGCAATGATAGCCTCCGGTGCCGCGGTTGGCAGTGCTGTTCCCGTAGTGGGGACAGTAATCGGAGGCTTAGCAGGAGCTGCAACAGCAGCTTTAACAAACACATTCATAGGCAAAGGTATAGACAAAGCAGGTGACGCGATAGAAGGCAACTTTTTAGATATGGATTTCGAATTCACTTGTCCAAATTGTGGTCACACCTGGAGTGCGAAGGGGCACGAAGAAGATGTGGAAGAAAATGATGAGGAGGATGAGGAAGAAAATAAGAAATTCAGTTTCCGTGTAGAGAAAGTTCTTCGCCATGAAAAAAAAGTCATAGTAAAAGGTGTTCTCCACTCAGGTTCCGCATACACAGGCATGAAAGTATTCGTAGACAACATTGGCGGCCTAAACGATGATATTTCAATCGATGATTCTTCGGAAGAATTAGTCTCCAAAAACGAAATAGACAACGTTAATGAAAAGCCAATCATTGCCAAAATTGAAAAAATCATCAATATAAAAGGACTTGTAAATGGATTTAAGAAGGAAGAAGAAGTAGAATATATTGATGAGGATGTATGTTCTGATAGCTGGAACTTTGCAAATGATTGTATATTACATTTATCAGGAATCAATGCAAATCAGATAGGAAGCATTGCTTATATTGAAGAATTGGACACAGCGGAAGATATTGACGATTGTATTAATAATCTGTCTAATACTGAACAAGAATATCTGAGCGAAGTCAAGAGTTGCCTTGCAGACGGAGAAATAGGGCCGCGTGAGCGGCGATTGCTTGATAAGTTAAGAGATAAACTCGGTATCACCGAAGAACGTGCCGCAGCACTCGAAGATTCATTGTCTTCCAACGGACTCTCGGCCGAAGAGCAAGAATATCTGACCGAAGTTAAGAGTTGCCTTGCGGACGGAGAAATAGGGCCGCGTGAGCGTCGATTACTTGATAAGTTAAGAGATAAACTTGGTATCACCGAAGAACGTGCCGCTACACTTGAAGCCTCATTGTCATCCAACGGACTTTCGGCCGAAGAGCAAGAATATCTGACCGAATTCAAGGAATGTGTCGAAGATGGTGTGGTATCGGACAAAAATCGACGATTGCTCGAAAAACTAAGAGAGATGTCTGGAATTTCAGTTGAACGCGCTCGTGAACTAGAGCAGATGTAACTATGTGAAGTAGAGTTTCGCAAGTGAAAAACAGCGAAACTCTATTTTATAGCATACCCCCCAACACGTAACAAAAAAAGGGCATCCTCACGGGATGCCCCTTCGTAGTAAGTAGTTGGTATTAAAGGTCATTAATAGATAATGAGGAAAAAGTATTAAAGGTCAATTCCGTAGCACTACCTTGCCCATCATACAGTTGACACGCAAGTGCAGCGTAACTGGTGTATCGGAGGTACTCTGTACCGTCCGGTTATCTATCTGGCACATCGACGCCGATGTACGGATATCCAAATGCACGCCTTGTGGCACGAAGAGCATCACATTGCCCATCATAACCGAGATGATCAGCGTGCTGCCTGGCAGCAATTCAGCCTGACGCAAGTCCAACTTGGCCTGCCCCATCAGAGCGCTGACCCTACCGCCGGCGAAACGTTCACCGTCCATCCGGTACAGGTTGCGAGACATCATTACGCTCGCATTAACATAGGCGTTATCATCGATGACATCGTTGAGCTCGGCCTCCTCCTTACAATCCTTGTCACAACCGCAATCGCCATTGGCATAGCGGCGATGATTACGATGCTTGAAGAGCCAACATCCGATCATAATCAGCAATCCCGGAGTCAGATAACGACTCCACTCCTGGTTGAAGAACCAGTCAAAAGAATGTGCGCCGCACTCTCGGAACAGCAGCATCAACCCAACCGACAACACAAAAAGAGCAAAAACAGTACGCATCATTGAACAAATTCCGTGGGGCAATCATTTAGTTTCCCCGATTAAAATGTTTGACAAATGAGAGATACTCCTCAAGTACTCTTCTGTAAATCCAATCGACGTCCGCCCCTCTAACCCAGGGACTGACATTGTGGCCGCTACTTCACGAACTCAGGCTGCAGTTCAACGACCATACACATGAATATCGACCGAATTTTTGAAAGTAAATAAAAGTCTCAGTTTTAGCAGTAGTATCACTTCAATATTTATGCCCTAACCTTTCACAGCATAAATATAGACATTGGTTTGACACTGCAAAGATACTAAAAAATCCGTCAACCCCCAAGGAAAGTGGGACAGACGTCGCTTTCTGGGACAAACAGCCTGCATCAGGTAAGAAAATCCACCTATGTTACATCCCATTGAGGAGTAAAATGGGATGTAACACAGGAGAAAGTGGATTGGCTCAACGTACCAACAGACGACGGCCCTGGTACAGATAGAGCCTACCGGGACGACACTGCCGTACACGGCGACCCTGTAGGTCATAGCAATCAGTACCAGCAACTGAGGTGGGGCTCAATGACTCGATGCCCGAGAGCTCGACGCCTGCTGACTGACGCAGGGCAGCATGCACGCCCCAGTAGGCTGGCTTGGGCTGATTGGCTGCATCGTACAGCAATGGACGACGGCCCGTACGCCAGGTCATATCGTCGGTCAATCCCCATATCATCAGCATACCGCAGTTGTCGTACTGCATCGCGATGCGCGCCAGGCGGTAGTAGTCGGTACCCTGCTGCTGGAGTGCGGCGGCGGTATTGTTGTCAATGCCGAGGTCCAACTCGGTGATGCGGCACAACATTCCGGCCTTCTGGTATCGGGCTATGTTCTGCTCAATGCTGCCGACGTAGTTCAGTCCCGCATCCATGTGGCACTGCAGACCCACGCCATCGATAGGGATGCCGCTGGCACGCAGACGCGAAGCAAGATTGTAGAGGGCCTCCGTCTTGCCCCATCCGCGACCCTCCACGCCGTAATCGTTGAGGATGAGCCGGGCATCGGGGTCAGCCTGATGTGCCCAGACGAAGGCGGAGTCGAGGAAATCCTCGCCGATACCGGTAGCCCAGACTGAGGGACGCAGGTCGTAGGCGCGGGGATCGGAATTGATGCTGGTCTGGTTGTCATCCAGCACCTCGTTGGCTACATCCCACTCATGGATGCGGCCGCGCCAGTGACCGACGACGTTCATAATGTGGTTCTTCAGGATGGCGAGCAACTCCTGGCGGGACAGGTTGTAGCTGTTCTTGGTGCCATCGGACGTGAGCCAACCCGGTACCTGCGAGTGCCATGCCAAGGCGTGACCGCGCACATACATTCCGTGACGCTCGGCCAAGGCGAGCAACTGGTCGCCCGAACCATAGGAGAACGACCCTCGCTCGGGTTCGGTGGCATCGAACTTCATCTCGTTCTCGCACACTACGGCATTGAACTGACCTGCTATGAGGCTGGTGCGGGGGTCCTGGTCATTGGCCACATCCATGCGCCACACTGGCACGCAGGTACCCACGTAACGGCCACGAGCCTGGGCAAAGGTGCGCAGCGGCGTGGCATCGCTCTGTTCGGCGAGCAGGTCACAGGTGCCGTCATCCTCCGTCACTTCACCCGGCAGCAGGTCGCTGTCATCGGCCTCGCCCTGTCCACTGTAGTCGAGCGATGTGACTCGGGCCACGACACGGTAGCCGTCCTGCGTCTCCTGCTGCTCTACCTGCCAGGTATAGGCCTTGGGGTAACGTACGTCGAACTGCCATGGGACATCGTTGTAGGCTCCCTTGGCCGACGCCTCGAAGAGCACGAATTCATCGCCCACCGCCAACTGGGCATCGGGCATGAGCTGTATGCGCAGACGCGGCATCATCTCGGACTCGGAGTAGTCCTGCATGATGTTGTAGTACGATACGGTACCCTGCACCGAGATGCGGTCATAACTGGTGGCAGAGGCAATCTGGCACTCAAGCCGTGTCGATGGACGGACTATGAGGGTCAAGGACTGGTTCGACACGTAGTCGGCGATGGCCAATCGGGCAATGCCGTCATCACCTGGCTGCAGGATGCCATACAGATTGGTCGAAGCCGAGATATGACCTGTGCCACCAGCCACAGCCTGCTGCAGTACGACGAGTGAAGCGGTCGATGCGGACTCGGGTGTGCCCAGACTGCCGGACTTGCGGCCTGTACGGGCAACCTCTGCATCGTTGTTGAACAATACCCTGCCACGCACCACACGCACGCCGCCCGTGATGAGGTTGTCATTGCCCGTGATGCGGTAGGTACCGGTGCCCTCCTTGATCAGACCCAGCAGCATCTTCTTGTTGTCCGACGCAGGAGCGATGCGGCCAGCCAGCACGGCATCATCATTGGTGCCGCCCACGAGGTAATAGCTGTTGGCTGCAACCTTGCTCTTGTAGTAACCGGTCAGGGTACTGCCCTGCTCCATCTGCAGACGGCCGATGCGTGCTCCGCGGTTCTTGTCGCTGCCCTCGAGGGCGAGTGTAGCGCCATTGTGCAATACCAACGTGGAGTGAGCCAGGCAGACATTCATCTTGCCGTCATCGGCATCGGTCTGCGCATTCTCGGGCGTCATGGTCTTGCCCCTGTGCATCAGCACCAGACCATAGAAACCATTGGAACCCGACAACTCACGGTAGGGATAGATATGCACGTCGCCGCTGTAGCCGCGCCAATCGGGGAAGGACTTGTCCTTGGCACCGAGGAACGAGCGCTCTCCACCCGAATAGATATTGATGCGGCCCTCACCTATCACCGGTGCATTGAGGTACGAGTAACGTGCCGTGCGCAGGGTCACGGTGCTCGTGACTGGAATGTTGAGCGGCTGTGTGAACGACCGATAGGCATCGGCTGAATTCTGTCCGCTATAGTCGAACAACGTGTCACGCTCCACCAGCAGGTAGTTGTCGTACTCGCCACGGAACACGATGTTGTCTATATAATAGTCCGACTTGTCACTATGCAGTCCCAAGGCTATCTGGTCCGAGGTCGAGGTGACCTCCTTGTTGAGCGTGTAGGAGCGGGACTGCCACACATCCTTGTCTCCCTGATGGGGATATCCGTCATCTTCCCACAGCACCTGGTCTCCCTGACAGATCATCATCTTCTTCCAGTCGTTCTGGTCCGACGACGCGCGACGCAGGTCAAACGTGATGTAATCCTGTGTATCGTGCCACTTGTCACCAGCCAGGTCGGCAGGCAAGGTGACAGGAAAGAGCGTGTTCCAGTCGTTGAGATAGACATGCAGCACCTTGTTCGACGCATTGGCGGGATCCTGTTCCACCACACAACGCGAAGTGTGGGACAGACCATAGCGGTTCCACATGGTCAGTTCCTGTCCTAATGAATAGTTTTCGAAGTCCTCCAAGACCACCTTCCGGGCCTGTGACATCTGCGGCAATGTTGCCGCCAGGAGGAGTGTCATTAACAATCGGTTAGCTGATATCATAGATTTGGGTGTTTAGTGGCGCAAAGTTACTGCTTTTATATTGTACCACGAAACCGCATTGTTACAAATACATCTAACTTTGATACATTGCACAAAAAAACGCGGCTGACTGAATTAGTCAACCGCGTTTTTTATGTATGTCTCATTGATTAGAGTCCAAGAGCAGCGCTCAGGCCCTTGTCAACACCAGAGAAGCCCATGAAGGCCATAGCCAACAGACCAGCTGTGATAAGAGCAATAGGAGTACCCTCCATAGCCTTAGGCTTGTCCGTGATGGCCAACTGCTCGCGAATACCTGCGAAGAGGATCATAGCGAGAGTGAAGCCCAGAGCAGTAGCGATAGAGTAAACTACCGATTCAGCCAGGTTGTACTCGAAGTTGATGACGTTGATGGCGACACCAAGGATAGTACAGTTGGTGGTGATAAGAGGCAAGAACACGCCGAGTGCACTGTAGAGCGCAGGCATGGTCTTCTTGAGAATAATCTCGACCATCTGAACCAAGGCTGCAATGACCAGGATATAGATGATGGTCTGCATATAACCAAGGTTGAAGGGCAAAAGCAGTCCGTAGTAAATCGGATAGGTGACCAATGTGGCAATCAACATGACGAAGAGTACAGCCAGACCCATCCAGCCAGCAGTACCTACCTTCTTGGAAACACCGAGGAAAGGACAGATACCGAGGAACTGTGCCAATACGATATTGTTGACAAATATCGCAGTGATAATCATTATAATGTAGCTCATAATGTCTTAATTTTTTAGAGGTGAATGATTATCCTTTCTTGGCAGTAAGCTTGTTGAAGATAGCTACCAAGAAGCCCAGAGTAATGAATGCACCTGGAGCCAGGACGAAGGTCAATGCGCCGAACGACTCAGGATAAACGCTGAAGCCGAAGGCAGTACCTGCACCGAGCAACTCACGGCACAGACCGATGACGGTCAATGCGATGGTGAAGCCCAGGCCAATGCCGATACCGTCACAGGCAGAGTCGATAGGACCATTCTTGGCAGCAAACGACTCAGCACGACCCAGCACGATACAGTTGACCACGATGAGCGGAATGAAGAGGCCCAACTTCTCGTCCACTGCAGGAGCATAGGCCTTGAGCAACAACTGGACCACCGTAACGAAACCGGCGATGACCACGATGTAGCAAGGGATGTGTACCTTGTCAGGAATGAGGTTCTTGAGGCACGAGATAACGAAGTTAGAGCAGATCAATACCGCCATGGTGGCGAGACCCATGCTCATACCATTGATGGCCGATGATGTAGTACCCAAGGTAGGGCACATACCGAGGAGCAACACGAATGTAGGGTTCTCCTTGATCAGACCGTTGATAATAATACCAAGTTTTGACATATTTGAAATCTCCTTACATT
Source organism: Bacteroidales bacterium (assembly GCA_024694125.1). Lineage (GTDB taxonomy): Bacteria > Bacteroidota > Bacteroidia > Bacteroidales > UBA3663 > Liminaster. Next base: position 46,745 of record JAILKE010000014.1, on the reverse strand, counting down.
GATGTTATTACATAGACTCGGCGCAATCGGCGCACGACTGAGAATTCTCACACGAAGCAACGGCAGTAGCATTCTGCTGCTGTGATGCTGAGGTAGTAGCCACTTCGGTACCGCTGCATACACCGTAGGCCTGAGCCAGGGCATCGAGGAAAGCACGCGAAGAAATGGTAGCTGCAGTGATGGCATCAACCTCACCACCGTCCTTGCTGACCGTCATATTGTTGGTCGAGGGGTTCTTGCCGATGATGTCACCCTTCTGGCCCTTCTGGAACCAGTCTGGCATCTTGGCGCCCAAGCCTGGAGTCTCGTTGCTGCAGTCCAGCACACTGTAACCCAGGATATTGCCATTGGGATCGAAACCGAACATAACGGTGATCTTGCCACCGAAGCCATTCTTGCTCACGGCACGCACAGCCTTACCTACAGGCTGGCCGCCCTTAGTGACGGTGAAGATGACAGCCTCCTCGCCATTGGCCGAAGTAACGGTCTCAGGCTCACTGATCTCGTTACCCTCGCCTGGTACTACAGCCGCAATAGCAGCTGCCTGCTTGTTGGCCTTGGCCTGCTCGATAGGCTCGGCAGTGACAGCATTGACCAAGCCGAGCAATGCACCCACAACAAGCGTGATCGCTGTCAGAGACAGGACCATATTTTTGGTAGAATTTTCTAACTTAGCCATAGGTGATTACTTTTTAACAACGCCGAAGCGCTGTGGTTTGATATACTTATTGATGAGTGGCGTAAAGGCGTTCATGATGAGGATGGCAAAAGACATACCCTCAGGATAAGCACCATAACGACGGATGACGATAGTCAGGAAACCGATGCAGCAACCATAGAGAAGCTGACCGCGGCTGTTCATTGGCGAAGAGACATAGTCAGTAGCCATGAAGATGGCACCCAGCATCATACCACCACATACCAACTGGTCGAGGGCCAACTGTACGTCGAAGCCGTAGAAAAGGAAGCCGAATACCAGTGCGCTGACCAGGATGCTGACAGGAATGTGCCAAGTGATGGTCTTGCGGATGAGAAGGTAGATACCGCCAATGAGCAATGCAATGGCCGAAACCTCACCGAGAGAACCGCCGCTCACACCGAGCAGGCTGTCCATGAAGGCAGGAACATCGAGACCAGTCTCACCATTGGCAATGCGCTTGATGATAGAGAGAGGAGTAGCACCAGTCTCGACATCAGCATAACCAGCCTCTACAGGCCATGAGGTCATCTGTACAGGATAAGCAACCAACAGGAAGACACGACCCACCAGAGCAGGGTTGAACACGTTAGCGCCCAGACCGCCATAGACCATCTTGCCCACACCGATAGCAACGAGAGCACCGATAGCGACAATCCAGATAGGCAGATTAGATGGGACGTTGAAGGCGAGCAAGACACCCGTTACCACTGCCGAAAGGTCTCCCAGGGTAGAGGGAGTATTGAGCAGGAAGCGAGTAATCAGGAACTCAAACAAGAGGCAGAATGCCACCGACGCCAGAGTGATGATGACAGCACCCGAGCCGAACTGGTAGAATGACCAGAGCAGTGCAGGACAAAGGCCTACGAGCACCTGAAGCATACACTTCTGAGTGCTGTTGCCACTGTGCACATGAGGCGACAAAGATACGTTTAACATAATATTCTTTGTATATAAATTACAAATTACTAATTACAAATTACTTGGCGGCAGCAGCCTCCTTGGCGGCCTTCTCAGCTTCGGCCTTGGCCTTAGCCTCGGCTGCACGCTGACGCAGGATACCCATTACCTTCGGCTTGCCCTGACGTATCCAGTCGAGCAATGGACGGTTGGCTGGGCAAGAGAACTGGCAAGAGCCACACTCGATACAATCGTAGATGCGCTCACCCTCAGCCTCGTCGAGCATGTTGAGTTCGCTGTAACGAGCCAGGAAGTTAGGCTGCAGACCCATTGGACAAGCGTGTACACACTTACCGCAACGGATACATGGACCAGCCTCCTTGCGACGAGCCTCGGCATTCTTCATGATGAGGATGCCCGAGCAGCCCTTGACCACGTAACTGTTGGTATCAGGCATAGCCTTGCCCATCATTGGACCACCAGAGATAATCTTGCCTGTATCCTCAGGTACACCGCCTACAGCCTCGATGAGGTTGGCTACAGGCACACCGATACGAGTCAGGAAGTTGCCTGGCTTGGCAACGCTCTTGCCAGTCACGGTGACGATACGCTCGATGAGAGGCTTGTTCTTCTGCACAGCCTCATATACGGCGAATGCAGTACCTACGTTCTGTACGAGAGCGCCTGTTGCGATAGGCAGACCACCCGAAGGAACCTCCTTACCAATCACAGCATTGATGAGCTGCTTCTCACCACCCTGTGGGTACTTGAGCTGCAGAGGAACGATCTCAATCTCAGGGAAACCATTGGCAGCAGTCTTGCGCATCAGTTCGATAGCGTCAGGCTTGTTGGCCTCGATGCCGATGTAAGCCTTCTTGACACCCATAGCCTTCTCCAGGATCTGCACACCGATGCAGATTTCCTCAGCATGGGCCAACATCAGCGAGTGGTCCGAAGTGAGGTAAGGCTCGCACTCTACGGCATTGATGATGACGCACTCCGGCTTAGCAGTCGGAGGTGGAGCCAACTTGACCTGGGTTGGGAATGTAGCACCGCCCATACCGACGATACCCATCTCCTTTACTTTATCTATGATCTGTTGTTTCTCGAGTTTGATGTCACGCACGATGTCGGTCGAGCGGTCAATGGATTCTTCCCACTCGTCGCCCTCTACCTTAATAAATACGGCAGGCACTTTCTTGCCAGTTGCATCTTCTACAACATCGACCTTATCTACAGTACCCGATACCGAAGAGTGCACAAACGAAGAGAGGAAACCGCCTGGTTCGCCAATGACGGTACCGACTTTCACTTTGTCACCTTTGGCCACGATGGCCTTGGACGGAGCGCCGAGGTTCTGCGCCATAGGGATGGCAACCACGGCCGGCACAGCTGCCACCTGAATGGGAGCTCCGGCGGAGAGTTTGTTTGCGGCGGGATGAACACCACCTAATTTAAAAGTCTTCATATCTGACTATTTTCTCTTTTTACGTTCGACAATTATTCTCCAGCTTCGGGAGACTTGGTAGATGGTGTCTTAGGAGCCTCAGCAGCCTTTGGAGCCTCAGCAGCCTTTGGAGCCTCAGCCTTAACTGGCTCAGCCTTTGGCGCTTCAGCAGCAGCTTCCTGCTTGGCAGCCTCAGCGGCAGCAGCAGCGGCTTCGGCCTTAGCCTTGGCAGCAGCCTCGGCAGCGGCTTTCTTCTCGGCCTCCTTCTTGGCCTTGAGTTTCTCTACAACGATCATTACAGGTTCGGTAGCGTGGATAGCGCCAGTTGGGCACTCGCTTACGCACATACCGCAAGCCTTACACTTCTCGCTATCGATGAATGCGACGTTATTCTCGACGGTGATGGCATCGAACTTGCAGACCTTCTGGCACTTGCCGCAACCGATACATGCATTGGAGCAAGCCTTGCGGGCAACAGCACCCTTGTCCTTATTGACGCAATCAACCCAAACGCGCTTAGGCATCTGGCTCTTCATAGCGCTCTTCTTGCGTACCTCGATGACGAACTTAGGACAAGCCTTGACGCAGGCGCCACAGGCCACACACTTGTCGGCATCTACCTCTGGCAGACCCGTCTCAGGGTTGATGTGGATAGCATCGAACTGACAAGCCTTGACACAGTCACCCAGACCGAGACAGCCGAACATACAACCAGTCTCTCCCGAGAAGGTTGCAGCAGCAATGGCGCAAGACTTAGCGCCGTCGAAGACAGCCACTTTAGGACGAGCGCAGATGTTGCCGTTACAACGTACAACGGCGACTTTAGGTTCAGCAGCACCAGCCTCGAGACCGAGTATGCCAGCCACCTTGCCCATTACCTCGTTGCCGCCTACAGGGCAAAGCAACGAACCGAGCGAGTTGTTGGCATCCTTAGCCTTGACACAGGCATCGGCCATACCGTGGCAACCGGGGAAACCGCAACCGCCGCAGTTGGCACCGGGCAGAACCTCTTCGACCTGGCCTACGCGTGGATCTTCGTAAACATTGAACTTCTTAGCCACCAAACAAAGGAGCAAAGAGCCCAACAGGCCCAATGCACCCAGTGCGCCAAGAGCAATAAGAATTTCGTTTAACATAATAATTCCTCTAAAAATTAGTTATTTGATATCTTCTACTTTATGCAACAGGAAGACCACCTTCCTGTCTAACTTCTGTCTGAATCCGTATAGGACGACGTAATATAGAGCCAATGCGCCCAGAGAGACAGCGCAGGCCAACATCTCGCCCCACCACCCAATGGCAGGGAAGAGCACAATGAGAGCCACAACCGTAGGCAGCACGAAGGCATAGAGCATAGCAGTACGGGCCAATTGAGTAGTGACCTCGACGGTCACCATTTCACCGACCTTATAGTCCTGGCCATAACTATCAGCCACGATGGAGCGCTGCTTGGCGTCACCGCTCGAGCACAACATCTTGGCATGACATCCCGCACAGGCAGACTGCTGCACGAATTGCACAGTAACCTTGCGACCATCTATACTACTTACTACCCCATTGTGGGTAATATGGTTAATCATTTTATAAAACTTGGGTCTCTTTCTGTTTTGACAGCGCAAAATTAGTAAAAAATATCTATACTATGCCCATCTAATGTAAAAAAAGTGAAAAAAAATGTTGTTTAACATAAAAAATAATATCTATTTGCTTAAAAATAGGTATTTTTCACTACCTTTGCACCCTAGAATAATAGCGTCAAACGGCCCACAGCCGACCAAACTCTTACAAAATGACACACTACATATATACAATTTTGTCGATGTTACTGTTGCTCGGATGCAGTAATGCGGGCCAACAATCGTCCCAGCAGAGCGGAACCGAGCAGCAGGCCAAAGTGGTTCCTGCCTTTGCCGGAGACTCGGCCTACGCTGCCATAGAACGGCAGTTGGCTTTCGGTCCACGCGTACCAGGCAGCGAGGCACACCAGGCCTGTGCCCAATGGCTGGAGGCCGAGCTGCGACGCTATGGCGCCGATGTCCGCGTGATGCGCAGCACCGTGACCGCCTATGACGGCACACGTCTGCCATGCATCAACATGATAGCTTCGTTCAATGTTCAGTCGTCCAACCGCGTGCTGCTGATGGCGCACTGGGACAGCCGCCATATATCGGACGCCGACCCAGACCCCTCCAAGCGCAAGCAACCTGTGCCAGCAGCCAATGACGGAGCATCGGGCGTGGGTGTACTGCTCGAGATAGCCCGACAGGCAGGACTGAAGAGCCCGCGCATGGGCATCGACATCTTCCTGACCGATGTAGAGGACTACGGTGCGCCCGATGACTGGACAGGGTCGCACGACGACAAACAATGGGCACTGGGCACGCAGCAATGGTGCCGTCAGCCCCATGTGGCAGGCTACCGCGCCAACTACGGCATCCTGCTCGATATGGTGGGCGCGCCGGACGCCACCTTCTACCGCGAGTATTACTCGGACCAATATGCCAGCGACGTCGTCAGCATGGTGTGGCAGACAGCCGCCCGTATGGGTCACAAGCAACTGTTCATCGACCAGAGCGGCGCCGGCATCACCGATGACCACGTCTTTGTCAATCAGTTGCTCCGCATCCCGACCATCGACATCATCGATACGCGCACGGCGGGTCCGGGCACCTTCTACCCCCATTGGCACACGACCGACGACACGTTGGACAAGATCTCGGTCAGCACCCTGCAGAGCGTGGGAGACGTGCTGATGCAGCTGTTGTATTGAGCCCAATTCCCCACCCCTGCATACCTGGGCACATCTGGTATGGCGCAGGTATTACAAGGGTATTAGATGGGTATTAAGCGTGTATTAGAAGAGTAATTATATTTCAATTCAGCAATCAAATCTTTAAGGTATAAAAACAACAACGTTATGGCTACCATCAACGAAACTCAAGATGAAATCATCGACGAATTCAGTGCGTTCGATGACTGGATGGACAAATATCAGATGCTCATCGAATTGGGCAACAACCTCGAGCCCCTCGCCGAGCAATACAAGACTCCACAGAACCTGATCGAAGGCTGTCAGAGCCGCGTATGGATTCAGGCAGACTTCGACCACGATACCCGCCTCATTCACTTCACTGGCGACAGTGATGCCGTGATAGTCAAGGGTTTGGTCAGTCTGATCATTCAGGTGCTCAATGACCATACTCCCGAGGAGATTCTTGAATCCGAGCTCTACTTCATCGAGCAAATCGGTCTCAAGGAGCACCTCTCTCCTACCCGCTCCAACGGTCTGTTGGCAATGGTCAAGCAGATGCGCATCTACGCGTTGGCTTTCAAGCAAATGAATTGAATGTCAAATTAAAAATTAAAAGTTAACAATTAAAAGTGATTTCCTCACAACGAGCGAAGCGAGTATTAACGTGAGCGTAAGCGAACTTTTACCGTGAGCGCAGCGAACATTAACGTGAACGAAGTGAACTTTTACCACGAGCGAAGCGAGTATTAACGTGAACGAAGTGAACTTTTAACGTGAGCGTAGCGAACCAAAGATTATGTGGATATTTTTCGCCTTTATGAGCGCCCTGCTCTTGGGCATATATGATGTATTCAAGAAGATCAGTCTGAAGGACAATGCCGTCATACCGGTATTGTTGCTCAACACCTTCTTCTGTTCGTGCATCTTCCTGCCGCTGGTAGTGGCATCGGCCAATGGAGGCATCGACAAGGACAGCCTCTTCTACATCCCCAGCATCACAGACCCCACCATACACCTGTACATCATCGTCAAGTCCGCCATTGTGCTGGCCTCGTGGATATGTGCATACTATGGATTGAAGCATCTGCCCATCACCATAGCCTCCCCCATCAATGCCACACGTCCCATCCTGGCCCTGCTGGGCGCCATCTTCATCTTCGGCGAGCAGCTCAATGGCTGGCAGTGGGCAGGTGTGATCGTATCAATCATCGCCTTCGGCCTCATCTCGTTGTCCGGCCGCAAGGAGGGCATCTCGCCCAAGAGTTCAATATGGATGTGGCTGGTCATGGCAGGCACGATGATAGGTGCCGTGAGCGGACTGTATGACAAGTTCCTGGTCGGCGACCCCGACAATGGACACGGGCTGCTGGGCATCTGGCCCAACAGAGGGTTTGACAAGATGATCGTCCAGTCGTGGTACAATTTCTACCAGGTACTGATGATGGGCATCGTCTGTCTGGTACTGTGGGCACCCCGCCGTCACCGCATCAAGCATCCCTTCCACTGGCGATGGCAGATACCGTGCATCTCGCTCTTCCTGAGCGTGGCCGACTTCTGCTACTTCTATGCCCTGTCACAGCCCGATGCCCTCATCTCGGTCATCTCGCTGGTACGACGTTCGGGCGTAGTGGTCGGTTTCGTGGCCGGATGGCTCTTCTTCAAGGAGAAGAATATCCGCACCAAGGCCATTGACCTGCTCTTTGTCGTCGTGGCCATGATACTGCTCTGGATTGGCTCCAAGTAAGAAGCCGGGCACAGAGCACCTCCCCCTTGCCTCTTTTCACCTCCCCCTTGCCTATTTTCATTGGACAGTCTTCCGACGCCAAATACTCCCCCTTTAGATATTAAACTTTATAAATATTTGTAATGAAAAACATTTTATTGATTCTCGTGCTGCTACTGGGCGCAACAACCGCCCCAGCACAACTTATCAAACCGAAAGCCCCCATCGACGCCAAGTACCTGGCAGGAGCCGTACCCGAAGAAAATGGCAAGGTAGTATTCAGCCGGGAGATCGAGATTCCGGCATCGGTCAATGCAGACTCGGTCAACCTGCTGATGAACCGCTGGATAGGCAAATACTACAATCAGTCCAAGGTGCTGAAACGAGTCAAGGAGTCGGACGATTCGGACAAGTACTACCACGAGGTCGGCATTGTCCAATATATCACCTTCAAGAGTACTGCTTTTGTACTGGACCGCACTCAGATCATCTACCGTCTCTCGGTCCGCCAGCAGGGCCGCAAACTGCTGCTGCGCATGACCGACATCTCGTACTACTACAACGAAGAGAGTAATCCAGAGAAATTCACTGCCGAGGAACTCATCACGGACGAAGCAGCCCTGAAGCACAACAAGAAAGACCTGGTACGCAAGATTGCCAAGTTCCGCATCAAGACCATCGACACGTTCGACGAAATCAGCCATGACATGATCAGGTTCGTCAATAGCATCTGACATTGACCCTGAAGAAACAACCAGGCGCTCATACACATAATATGAGCGCCCATACCAATACTCATCCCCAACAAAACAACAACACCATGAAGAGAATCCTGATTCTTTGTACTACCATCCTGCTTTGCATGCCCGCATGGGCCAAGAAGAAAGCACCCGAACCCACCGACCGCGAGGTGTGGACCACATTGCTGTACCGTATGGCGCAGCCAGTCCTGGAACCTATGTCGGAGGGTCGTCTCCAACAAGTAATGACCTACGAGAGCGGCAACCTGGAGGTATCCCCTACCTGGGACGGCCGCAACAAGAAAGTAACCTACATGGAGGCTTTCGGCCGACTGATGGCTGGACTCGCCCCATGGCTCTCCCTGCCCGATGACGATACCGCCGAGGGCAAACAACGCAAACAGCTGCGCGAGTGGGCGCTCAGTGCCTACCGCCATGCCGTTGACCCCCAGAGCCCAGACTACCTCGGCTGGGGCAGTGGCGGACAGACCCTGGTCGATGCTGCCTATCTGGTCGAGAGTTTCCACCGCGGATACGAGGCACTCTGGTTGCCCCTCGACACCATCACCAAACTGCGCTACATCAACGAGTTGCAGAAACTGCATCGCTACGACCCACCCTACCAGAACTGGTTCCTCTTCTGCGGCATGGAGGAGAGTTTCCTGCTCAAGGCATCGGCCGACCCAGCCGTGAAGGAGGCACTGCGTCACCCCGAACGATATGCAGACATCGTCAAGTTGCCCACAGCAGGACCCCTGCACGACTCGTTCCGCATCAAGACCGCCGTCAACAAGGCCGAGGAGTGGTACATCGGCGATGGCTGGTACGCTGACGGTCCATCGTTTGCCTTTGACTACTACAACTCGTACGTCATCCAGCCTATGTATGCCGAGTGCCTCGAGATGGTATGCGACGTACAGCCACGCAACAGCTACCTGGTACACAGCATCGACCTGAACTACAAGACCCTGGGCCCACGCGAACGTCTCGCCGAGGTGCGCAAGCGCATGCAGAAGTACAGCTGCATCCTGGAGCGTATGGTCTCGCCCGAAGCTACCTATCCTGTCTTCGGCCGCAGCATTCCATACCGTCTGGCCGTCTTCCAGCCTCTCGCCATGCTGGCATGGCAGAAGCGCCTGCCCGAGCAGCTCACCAACGGCCAGGTTCGCGCCATGCTCACCGCTGTGATGAAGCGCATGTACAAGGGCGACCTGCAGGTACTCTTCGGCCAGAAGCCCGATGCCGACGCCCCCACCAACTTCAATGCCGGCGGATTCCTGACCATCGGCTTCGTGGGCAGTCATCCCAATGTGGCGGACATCTACACCAACAACGGTTCGCTCTACATGACCTCGCTAGCCTTCCTGCCACTGGGTCTGCCAGCCGACGATCCGTTCTGGACTGATCCTGCACAGCCCTGGACATCCAAGAAGGCCTGGGAGGGTCAGGACTTCCCGAAGGATCACAAGTGGAAGATCAATCCACAGATCCTCTATTGGGAATAATCCCTTGATTCCACATCGGGCATAACAAGCACGACCGACCGTCATCCGGTTGTCCGTCACAACAGCCCGAAACGATATTCTACACAGAGACCGAGAGCATTTTTTGCCTCTCGGTCTCTGTTTCTTTGTGCCCTGACCCAAATCGTGACCAATACAAGAATTGCGAATTTAACAATAAAAATTGTGAATTTGCAAGCATCGATAATACAACAAAGCCTTATCTTTGCACCATCATACCAGAATCATTGCGCTGCAACTCACTCCATTTTCATCGTTCTGCACAGCGCATCATCATCATTTACGACGCCCCATTATTGAGGTTTTCTCGATCACAACGGCCCAAATTACTTATTACAATTATATATATAGTTCAACCATTAATAAAAACACAAGATTATGAAACGACTTTTACTTTCCTTATTTACCGTGACACTACTCACGACAGCCTATGCCCAACATCAAGCCCTACCCGTTGAGCCAGGAAGCAAGGGGCAGTTGCCCACCTTCTCCGATGTACCCCAGGGTGACACCACCATTGTGCCTATATTGAAGTTGGACAATATCTATGCATATCCCTTCACCTTCAACGGCTATACCTACTCGGACATTTACGTCCAGATGTATTTCACTTCACCTTCCAGCATAGGAGCTGATTACTATGTACCGCAGGTCTGCATCGATGGTAATTGGGCCGATGTCAAAGATGCAAATGACACGACCAGAGTAATGATGTTCGAAACCAATAGTTACAACTACTGCCCAGAGGCAGAGTGCAACTACCAGGGCTACCGTCTGCGCATAGTGGGTGGTCCACAGGACGGCAAGCTATCCAATGCCGAGATGTTCAGCTACCCGCTGATACATACCTACTTCAGTTGGGGTACATCCGGATGCACTGCTATCGTCGGCGAGACCATGTATGCTCCCTACGTCAGGGAAGCAGCCACGTACATACGGGGCGAATCCCAAACGATCAGCAATCCCGAGCCCTACCTGACCTACAAGTGGTATCGCCGCAATCCATACAGTGGCGAGATGACCCGCATAGAGGGTGCCGACTCTGCCCAATACATCCTGAGCAACGCAGACATAGGCTATTACATCGTAGGCGAGGTGCTGGGTGACGGCCAACACCTGGACGCAATGAAGCGCAACTACACCGAAACTCCGGTCACAATGCCACTCTACTGCTCCATGCCATACGCAGGCTACGATGGCGTGATCCTCAATACAGAGTACATCCTGCCCGATCCATCGCTGCTGGCATTCAATGCCTCGTACGCCATCAACGACACCACATGGTTCGATGGCAAGGTGCAACCCGAGGTGACTACCATCAAACCGGGTCAATACAAACTACGCTATGACTTCAGCCAGGCGAACAACCTGTACAATGTCATCACCTACGCCGACAATCAACTGGGCATCGCTCCATACTGCAGATATGGATTCGAAGGAGAAGAGTTCTTCATGACGCGCGAAGCCATCATGGTTGTCTATGACGTGGAATGTATGGTATCGGCCACCGAGAATGGACAACTGGCCAACGCCAAGATTGAATTCATGAGCGAGGACATAGACGGCAACGTGAAGGTCATCGAGACCGTGGAGACTGGCAGTGACACTGTACAGGCAATGGTTCCTATAGGAGATTACTACCTGAGGACACAGGCGACGGGCACCTGCCTGCAGACCTACTTCCCGAAGGAGACCCGCGGTTCACTTGCTCTGACCACCCACATCCCGAACGTCTTCAACTGGGATACCTGCTTCAACATCGAGATGCAGCCGGCACCTGCACCCCTCACCGGCAAGGGCGTCATAGAGGGCGCCATCGTCCAGAGCGCCGCTGCAGCAGCCATGCGCGGATTGAACATGACTACCTATGCCGACAACTCGGCCGCAGGCGTGACGATGTTACTCATCGATGCCGACGGCAACATCGTAGCGACGACCGTAACGGACGCACAGGGCAAGTTCCGCTTCGAGCATGTCCCATACGGCACCTACACCATTGCTCCTGACGCAGCAGGCTTCTCGCTCGAAGCTACTGCACAGGTTACCTTGACCGAGGAGCATCCGACTGTCACGGAGGTCGATTACAACGTAGTGGGCAACTCGTTCGTTTCGGCTTCTGCATCGGGCATCGAGACCATAGGCATGGACAACAAGTTGGCTCCAAGCTACGACCTGTACGGTCGCCGCACTGGTTCTGCCCACACTGGCATCAAGGTCCGCAGTGCCAAGATGTTCATCGCACGTTGATACAACCATTCCTAACCCTTCGTTACCCCATCGATGAGGGGGACTGCAGGACAGGGTCAGCAATGCTTCACCGTAAGTGCAGCGTAAGTGAAATCACTTACTCTTGTCTTACTCTCCACTTACGCTCACCCCTCCCTGAAGCCTGGCTGACAGTACCCGCATAGATGGGACAACGTAACGGAACAGTTTCCATCGGGAACACCTATAAAGACAAAAAAAATCTGGGTCAATAGACTCAGATTTTTTTTGTGGACTTCTATAAATTATCTTTTAGAAAATTTAGAAGGATTTTTTGAGAAGATTGCTATGCGGAAGGAGGGAGCAATGTGACATTGTGACCGACTGACAAATAGCAAGATACCAAAAAATACCTAAATTTTCAAAAGAGTTTTAGATAATATCTAAAGATAAAACCAATTAACGGAGAATTTATAGAAGTCCACTTAATATTCTGTATTTAGCGAAACCTTTTATTTCATCAAATCAGGTTGATGCCCAACTCGTGGCACTGGCGACGCATATCCTCGGGCCAGATGCTGCACTGGGTCTCGCCGATGTGCGCCTTGTGGAGCAGGATGAGGCACAGACGAGACTGACCGATACCGCCACCGATGGAGAGAGGAAGTTTGCCCTCGAGCAGACGCTTGTGGAAGAAGAGTTCCTTGCGGTCCTCCTTACCAGTCAGAGCCAACTGGCGGAGCAGAGCCTCCTTATCGACACGGATGCCCATGGACGAGAGTTCGATGCTGCGGTCCAGGATAGGATACCAGATAAGCAGGTCGCCGTTCAGGCCCTTGTATCCCTCCTCGTTGGGCGATGTCCAGTCATCGTAGTCAGGAGCACGAAGGTCGTGTTCCTTGCCGTCGCTCAACTTACCGCCTATGCCCATGATGAAGACAGCACCGTACTTGCGGCAGATGGCATCCTCACGCTCCTTGGGTGTGAGGTCGGGATACATCTGCAGGAGCTGCTCACTGTGGATGAAGTGGACCTCCTCGGGGAGGAAGTGGCGTATCGATGGATACTCCTCACATATCATGAACTCGGTACGGAGGATAGCACTGTAAATCTTGTTGACAATCTTCTTGAGGAAAGTGATGTTGCGCTCCTCGGCGGTCATCACGCGGCACCAGTCCCACTGATCTACATAGAGCGAGTGGAGATTGTCCAACTCCTCGTCAGCACGGATGGCGTTCATGTCGGTCACGATACCGAAACCTGGGTCGATGTTATATTCGGCCAATGTGTAACGCTTCCACTTGGCCAGCGAGTGTACTACCTCGGCGCGGGCCTCGTTCATATCTTTAATAGGGAAACTTACTGCACGTTCTACTCCATTCAAATCATCATTCATACCCAATCCACGCAATACGAAGAGAGGAGCTGTAACGCGACGTAGGCGAAGCTCGGTGGAAAGGCTCGCAAGGAAGAAGTCCTTGATGCTCTTGATAGCACGTTCGGTCTGCTTGAGGTCCAGGCACGACTCATAATGTGCTGGAATGATAAGTTGGCTCATAAATTTGTATTTTGACTCACGGCGGCACTTGGTAATGATCCGGAGCCCATCATATTATTAATTACTTGTATTTAATAAGGCTTTCACGCCTCACTGTTGATTGTAATGCGGCAAATAGACTATGACACAGTCAGTTTTGCAGAATCAGTCTATAACTTGACCCTGCAAAGATAAAGCAAAAATCGCAAAGTGCAAAATATTTTCCACAATTTTGCACTTTGTGATATCATTTTTCTTTAATTATAGCACATTTTGCCACCAAAAGTATCAAAGAAAGGCTTTCAGCAGTTCATCCCAGGCATTCGGATTGGCTTTGACATTGTAGAAATCTATATTCATGGGACGCGCACTTTCGCCATCGGTATCCTCACGGTCGCCGATGTACAGTGTGGTGGCTGCATCCAGATTGAACTGCTGCATCAGTCGCTGCATGGACTGCTGACAGGGTTTGAGGCCGCCCATCTTGGCTGCCGAAACGATGCCGTCGAACAGGTCCTGCGGTATGCGCAGGGCATCTATCTTCTCGGTCTCGTGACCGTAATCGCTGTACAGGATAATCTTCATTCCTCGGGCACGCATGGCTTGGAGCAGCTCTACTGCCAACGGACGCGCAGCGAAATAGATACGCAGCAGCGCTGCCTGCAGCGGCATGTACTTCTGCTGGTACCATTGACGGGCTTTCTCGACGGTCAGACTACGCTTCACCCGGGCCATCTCGGCAAAGAGTGCATCGTAAACGCCCTCGGCATCGCGGTAATCGCGGCCCTTGATGTTCTTGCGGGCCTTGCGCTCGGCGCCCAGCACCCACATATTGGGGATATCTGCCAATACAAGTTTGAGCGGCAATCCCTTGTTATCATACAGGGTACCGTCCAGGTCGAAAATGACAGATGAATATTTATCAATAGACATATATTTATATTAAAAGGGAAGAGAAAGAGGAAGTGACAAGGAAGTGACAGGGAAGTGACAGGGACGATACAATCTACTGACGAGAACTGATTCAATCACAACGGCCATTGGCCACTTTCAGCAACAACCATTGGCCACTACCTATATACTCCTCCATACTCTTTAATGAGGGCGCAATGCGACTGGGTAAGTGCACTGCGCCCTCATAGGATGTTATGTGGGTATTTACTTTACCAAAGCCTTGAATTTAGCATGACGCTTTTCGTCCTGCATCAGGAGGTTCATCTTGAACTGTCCGTCGCGGGCACCCTCAGCAATGCAGGCAGCCTTGTACTTCTCGAAGCTGTTCTCGACCAGGCAGTAACCTACTGGATCGTGCACACGCATCGAGTCGCGCTTGGCCACGTACTCGACATTCTGCTGACGGAGGTACTTGTCCACCAGCTTGGTGAACTCGTCACACTGCTCCTGTGTAGTGTCCTGATTCTCGAACTCGTAGTAGAAACGGTAGAGCGAAGACTCCAGGTCAGCAAATCCGACGAAGAACTTGACCGCCATGCCACTCTCCTTGGCCGATGCATTGACAGCCTCGATGAACTGACGCTCGTGCAGTTTCTCACCAGTCATGGTGACGATACCGTTGACCTTCTGAACCATGAATACTCGTGGAGTATTGTAGAATGGAGTACCCACCTCAATCAGGTCGTTCATGTTGTAACGATACAGACCTGAGCATGTGGTTACAAATGGACAATAGCGCTTGCCCTGCTCCAGTTCGTGCAACTGATAGAAACGTGCGGTCTTGAGAGCCTCTGGGTCATTGAGCTTATCTACATCCTCCTCGGCCATGAACTCGTAGAAATGGTAGTGAGGGAAGAGTACGCTGTTGTTGGTATCGTCCATCACAAGACCGAAACGGCACTCGGACGAGAAGTAACCGAACTCCTGGTGCAGACATGTGTCGGGGAAGAATCCCTTGATCTTGTCCAGATATACGTGTGTGTTGCCGCACTTCCAGGTATTGAGTATCTGGAGGTTGGGCCAATAGTGCTTGGGCAATACACGGCCATACTTCTGCTTGAGCTGACGCAACTCGGCAGCACGCTTGGGATTAGGCGCAATCTGTGCCTCGACCTCCTTGCGGATATCGTCCGGGATGTCGAAGTCGTGGCTCAATGTACCCTTCTCAATATCGTCACAGTACTGGTCATAGTACTTATCGACATTCTTCTGCACCTCGACCAGGGTAGATGGATTGGCGGTGATGAAGATCGACGCATCGACCTCTACCGACAGACGCATGATGGTGTAGTAGCGGGCATTGTAGTCCTTGATGCCATATACGCCACCAGGAACGGCATACATCTCCTTGACAAACGAAGGAGCGTCGCGACGGGTCACACCCGACACTGAACCAGCTACGGTTCCGTCTGGTGCATATCCCTCTACGTCCTTGCCCACGATGGTGACCAGCTTGCCGTAGAATGACTTGGGACGATTCTGGATATAGTTGTACAGCCATACCTTGGTCATCTTGCCATAGACGGTCTTCAGATATACGTCGGTGATGGGAATCCACTTGGGCTCCTTGGTTGTGCCCGATGTAGTGGCATACATCACTGGTTTGCCAGGTACAAGCACATTCGATGCGCCCTCCTTGTGGCGATCAATGTATGGACGGTAGTCCTCGTAGTCGCTGGGTGCAATCTGATCGACGTACCGCTTATAAAGTTCGTCAGCATCTGTAGCCGACAGGATGAAATCAAACCGATGGGCACGGCCAAACTCTGTATCCTTGGCATACTCGAGGATACGGCGCAAGGTATCGGCACTGGCCTGCTTAGGGTCCTTGCTTGCCTTGACTAATTTACGATAGTTGATGCCGCCTGCCACACGGAGCAGGAAGGTGGTCAACCACGCGGGAGTAGAGTTCTTTTTCATATTATATCATTTAAACTTTTCATTATGCAAAGTGGTAATTACCACTCATTTGGATTATTGCATGCGCAAAGATAATAAAAAATCTGCAATTTGCAATTTGTTTTGCGCAATTATAAGCACCAAGAGAGCAAATAGTTGGCAAAAAAGCCTTTAATGCGTCTCGAAAATGGCAAATTGTGGTAGTATTCCGTGGTCAATCGATGAGCATTATGCTGATTCTGGACAAAGGCGGAGTCAAGCCATTGGGCAGTAGCACTGTCATTGATTACCACGGCTACCTCCTCGTTCCAACGCAGGGCACGATAGTCGAGATTGACCGAACCGACCATGCTGCGGGTGCCATCAGCCACCATCACCTTGCTGTGCTGGAATGCCTCGCGGTACATCCACACCTCGGCGCCACGGCGCTGCAATCGGCGTGAATAGTAGAGATTGCCGGCATCGAACAACGGTGTGTCGCCCTGGTCGGAATAGAGGACCTCGACATGCACGCCACGGCGCATGGCGCGACGCAGGGCACGACGCACTGACGGAGTGGGCAGCAGGTAGGGCGACGTGATGTGCAGGCTGTCACGGGCTGCATCGATGTAGTGGACCAATGCCCGACGCATCTCGGCCTTCTTGCTGGCACACTGACGGCCACGCTCCAGCACGGTCACCTCCCGGCTGTTGTGACTGGTGTAGTGCTGCGCTGTGTAGGGATAGTAATCCGGACCATCAAAGCCTGTGCCGCCGGCTGCCTCGAAATGTTCGCCGAAGAGGTACTGCAACCCCTCGACGCACGAGCCCTCCAGTCGCACCTGTGTATCGACATAACCGCCGTATATGCCTGGCTTGCCCTTGATATTGTAGTCGGCCACGTTGAACCCACCTGTATAGGCGATACGGCCATCGATGACCACTATCTTGCGGTGGTCGCGCAGTACACGGTGCACGAAGGGAAACTCGTAGGGCTTGTAGATATAGATATCTATTCCCTGCTGACGCAACTGGCGCAGACGGTGGCTGTAGTCATAGCCTCGCTGCCGGTCGTAGTAACCATCCACGACCAGACGACACTGCACGCCAGCCTTGGCCTTGCGCCGCATCACATCGAGCAGACGATGGGCTATGCTGTCGTTGGCAAAGATGAAATACTCACAATGGATGTGATGCTGTGCCTGCTCCATGTCGCGGAGCAGTGACTCGAACTTGGCAGCACCGCTCTGATACACAGAGATGCTGTCGGCATCGTAAACGGGAATGGCCTGACTCTCGAAATAAGCATTGAGGTCGATGGCCTCGCGCTTGCTGCGGGCACTACCCGAGACAAACGCCATAGAGAGAATGATCGATAAAAACAGTGCAGAGTGAAATCGCATAAAAAAATTGAATAAGACCTCCTCCCTGCCTCACAGCAAGGGGGAAGGAGTTTGGGGAGAGAGTAAAGAATAAAGGGTAATGGGTAATGAGTAATGAGTAATGAGTAGTGAGTAATGAGTAAAGAGTAATGAGTAGTGTAGAATGAATCTACTACTGGGATATTCGACCCTTACTCTGTTCTATTCTTGTACTCACTTCATTGCTCATACCCTGGTAATACTTTCATAATACCCTGGCAATACCCTCATAATACCCTCATAATACCCTCGTAATACCCTCGTAATACCCTTCTATTCTTTGTAGTACACCCTCTTGACGCGGGTGCTGACTGTGCTCAACACTTCGTAGCAGATAGTGCCGAGCTTGTCACTCAGTTCGGTGAGGGGAAGATGCTGGCCGAAGATCTCTACCTCGTCGCCCTCGCGGGCTTCAGGGCAATCGGTAACGTCTATGAATGTCACATCCATACAGACATTGCCCAACGTCGGACAGCGCTTGCCCTGTACCAGCATATCGGCATGACCATTGCCCAACCGTCGGTCATAACCATCGGCATAACCGATAGGCACCATAGCGATGCGGCTGTCGCGGTTGAGACGCCCATTGCGCATATACCCTACCGTCTCGGTAGCAGGGATGTCCTTGATCTGGAGAATGGTGCTCTTCAGTGCAGCGACGGGCTCCAGGTCCATCTTGACCTCCGATGCCTCGAACCCATACAGTCCGATACCCAGACGACACATCTCCATCTGGTATTGAGCATACTTCTCAATGCCAGCCGAATTGCAGATGTGGCGCAATATCGGATAGGGGAATGCCTCGCGGATGCGGTCGGCACATAGGTCGAAGCGGCGCTTCTGCTCGTGCACGAAAGCCTCCTGTGCCGGGTCATCGGCCGTAGCGAAATGACTGAAGACGCTGCGCACCGTGAGGGCATCCTGATGCTGCAGGCGGCTGATGAGCTGGTCCATCTCGTGCGGCTGGAATCCCAGTCGATGCATGCCGGAATCAATCTTGATATGCACCGGATAGTGGGTCACGCCCATAGCCTGGGTCTCGGCCATGAAGGCCTCCATCAGGCGGAAGCTATAGACCTCCGGTTCGAGGTGATTCTCAATGATGGTGCGGAACGCCGACATCTCGGGGTTCATCACGATGATAGGCACGCGTATGCCCTGACGGCGCAGGTCTGCTCCCTCGTCCGCCACAGCTACGGCGAGATAATCGACGTTCTGGTCCTGCAGGGTCTTGGCCAACTCATAGCTGCCCGTACCGTAGCCGAACGCCTTGACCATGCAGGTCAGTCGGGTATCGGGATTGAGGTGACTGCGGTAGCGGTTCAGGTTGTGCACGATGGCATCGAGATTGACCTCGAGGATGGTCTCGTGACGGCGCAACTGCAGCGCCTCGCCTATACGCTCGAACTGGAAGTCGCGCGCACCCTTGATCAGTACCAACTCGTTCTGTATGTGGTTCAGTTCGGGACTCTCCAGCAACTCCTGTGTCGAACCGAAAGCCTGGAACACAATCTCCAGACCTGCCTCGCGCAGTTGCTCCTCCATCATCCGGGCGCTGCGTACCGACTCGGGACCGACGCACAGCAGTTTGCCGACATTGTACAGGCGGCACAGCTGCGCCAGCTTGGTACAACGGTGACGTTCGTCCATCTCGGCCTGCAGGATATCGGACAGGATGAGCGTATTGGTCATTGTGCCCGATGCACGGCGCTGCTGGAAGGAGAGCGCCATCTCCAGCGAAGTGAGGTCGCAGTTGTAGGCATCGTTGATGAGCATGCAACCGCGCTTGCCCTCGACCACCTCCAGACGCATGGCCAACGGCGTGAGTCGGCTCATGCGGCGGGCTATCTCCTCGGGCTCAATGGCCAGATAGAGCATCAGTGCCAGACAGTTGAGCGCATTCTCGAGCGATGCATCGTCGGTCATCGGTATGGTGAACGAACCATCTATGCCCAGTATGCTGTAGTGTACCGTCGTACTGTCGGCACTGTGCTGAACCTCGTGTACATTGATCTGCGCCTCCTTGTGGCGGCGCGTCCAGGCCATGCTGCGGGCTCCTACTCCTGCCAGTTCGAGTGCATCGCCTATGCCCGGGATATCGGCATTGTATATGATGACGTCGCACGAACGGAAGAGTTGCAGTTTCTCCTGCAGTTTCTGGTTCTGGCTGTCGAACCCTGCGGCATGGGCTGTACCGATATTGGTCAATATGCCGATGGTAGGACGGATGATGCGTTCCAGGCGCTCCATCTCACCCGGCTGACTGATGCCTGCCTCGAACAGGGCAAGATCGTGCGTCGGCTCTATCTGCCACACGCTGAGGGGCACGCCCACCTGACTGTTGTAACTGCGTGGCGAACGGACGATGTGACGCACGTCGTGCAACAGTTGGTAGAGCCACTCCTTGACGATGGTCTTGCCATTGGACCCGGTTATACCGACCACGGGCAACTGGAACTTCTGCCTGTGGCAAGCGGCCAACTGCTGCAGCGCCGCCAGGGTATCGGGCACAATCAGGAACCATGCCTCGGGGCAGGTGTTGCGGAAGGTGTCAACCGGCTGGCTGACCACGAAGGCGCGCACGCCCTTCTGGTACAATGATGAAATATATTTGTGGCCATCGCCTCGCGACGTGACCAAAGCAAAGAACAAAGTCTGCCTGGCATAAGTCAGGCTACGGCTGTCGGTGAGCAGCACTGATACCTGCGGCTGAGTGTTGGCCGATGCCTGCCGATTGCACCGCAAGGGGCAGTTGAGCATCTCTGATATTTGACTAAGATTATACATTGTTATATACAAATAGCGCACAAAGTTAGTATATTTTGTCGTAAATGACAAATATTTCACAGTTTTTTACCTCCAATCAAAGGCTTTATCGCAAAAAAAATGTATCTTTGCCCCTAAAAGAACACTACAATATGTTGTTTCAACTATGAAAATCCTAACTCATCTCTCCTTTTTAGCAGTTTTCTTACTCTCCTCTCTCTCCGCCTCGGCGATGGACCGCGTCCTGATGGACAACGGATGGTCGTTCTGCCTGGGCAATGACAGCACATGGGCGCTCCCTTCGTTCGACGACAGCCAGTGGAGACGCCTCGACCTGCCTCACGACTGGAGCATCGAGGGTGAATTCGACCGCCAGACTCCAGCAGCGGGCGACGGCGCTTATCTGCCCACGGGCATAGGCTGGTACCGCCTCTCTCTGCAGGGCCAACCATTGTTGCGCCAGGCCAACGGACGCCGCATACGTCTGTACTTCGAGGGTGTATATATGCAGAGCACGGTCTATCTCAACGGCACTGCCGTAGGCGGACACCCCTATGGCTACAGTGGCTTCTGGATCGACATCACGGAACGCCTGCTGCCGGGTCGCAACCTATTGGCTGTCAAGGTCGATAACAGCGCGCAAAAGAACTGCCGCTGGTATTCGGGTTCGGGCATCTACCGCCACGTCTGGTGCTGCATGGACGATCCATCGGCCATCGATGACCCCTGGCAACTCTACATCCGCACGGAACAGCTGTACGGTATCTCGGCCGACGGCATGAAGGCGGACTCAGCCTCGCTGCGCATCTCCTACCCCGGCCGTCCCGACGAGGTAAGGATGTTCCGTCAGGTGCGTCTGTGGAGCCCCGAGCAACCTACGCTCTACACCATTCAGGTGGGGGGACTGAGCATTGAACACGGTTTCCGACAGATTGAGTTCAGCACAGAGGGCCTCAAGCTCAACGGTCGTCCCTATCTGCTCAACGGCGGTTGCGTGCACCACGACAACGGCGTGATCGGTGCTGCTGCATTCGACGATGCCGAGTGGCGCAAGGCTCGCCAACTCAAGGAGGCTGGCTTCAATGCCGTACGCACGGCTCACAATCCTGCCAGCGAGACGTTCATCACAGCCTGCGACCACCTGGGCCTGCTGGTCATAGACGAGGCTTTCGATGGTCTGCGCGCCAAGAAGAATCCCTACGACTATCACAAACTCATCGACCAATGGTGGCAACAGGACGTCGATGCCCTGGTGCTGCGCGACCGCAACCACCCCAGCGTGATGGCGTGGAGCAACGGCAATGAGCTCTTCGAGCGCCGCAAGATTGAGGTGATCACTACGTCGCGCAAACTGGCCCGACGCATGCGCCAACTCGACCCCTCCCGTCCTGTCACACAGGCGCTATGCGAAGTGGATAGTATCTTCGACCCTCTGGCTGAGACGCTCGACATTGCAGGATACAATTATCTGATTCAGTTTGCCGAACGCGACCATCAGCGTTGCCCCGACCGCATCATCTGGCAGACCGAGAGCTATGCCGATTCGGCGTTCCAGAGCTGGGACGCTGCCGCCCGTCTGCCTTACGTCATTGGCGATTTTGTCTGGACCGCCATCGACTATCTGGGCGAATCGGGCATCGGACGTGCGCACTATGCATCGGACCCTGCTGACCGCGGCGAACACTGGGAGGGCGTCAAGTGGCCATGGCATGGCGCCTACTGCGGCGACATCGACCTGACCGGACTGCGCAAACCTATCTCCTACTACCGCCAGATGTTGTGGGACGATGCCCCTGCCCTGCATATCGGCGTACGCGAACCCGACCTGTACGTCGATTCTATCATCTGCACCAAGTGGTCCACATGGCCTACGACCGAGTCGTGGGACTGGCCTGGGCACGAGGGTCGTCCCATCCAGGTGGAGGTCTATTCGCGCTACCCACGTGTTCGCCTGTACCTCAATGACCAGTTGGTGGGCGAAAAGGTCACTTCGCGACAGGAGCGATTCAAGGCAACGTTCACCCTCCCCTATCAGCCTGGCACCCTACGCGCCGTTGGTCTGCGCAATGACATGACCCCGGGCGAGAGCCAGACTATCTCTACGTCGGACCGCCCTGCATCGTTTGCTCTTTCTGCCGACACGACCATACTCAAGGCCGACGGTCAGAGTCTCTCCTTCGTCGAGATTCAGCTGGTCGATGCCCAGGGCAACCCTTGCACCAAGGCCAATGACCTGCTCAATATATCCCTCTCCGGCCCTGCCCAACTGCTCGGCATTGGCAACGGAGACCTCACCGATACCGTCTCGTACGCGGCTCATGTAGCCGCCGGACAGAACTCTGCCCAGCACCGCCTGTGGCATGGACGGGCCATCGCCGTGATACGCAGCAGCCACAAGGCTGGTCGCATCAAACTCTCGGTATCTGGCGCCGGCGTGAAGGGCTCGCTCTCTATCTCGGCCAAACGTTGAGCCCAACCAATCCGCATTGGAGAGGATTTCCATGTAATCGGACAATAATCCAGTTCGCATCGAGCAAGGATTCAATTCTCATTGGACAATAATCCAATTTACATGGAACAAAAAAACTCACTGGAATACAAATGAAGGGAGGAACCCGGCAATGGGCTCCTCCCTTTCATTTGGCTCAATATCTACTGTGGAATCAATCCTTGTTCTTGTCCAACAGGCTCAAGTGGTCATAGAGGGTCTGCAGGTAGGCCTTGCCCCATCGTTCGGCTCGACCGTGTGGGTCATCGGTACCGGACAGGCCTTGGCCGTTTTTGGCATTGTCCTGGATATATCTACATGAGTCGGTAACCAGGCCGAAACCATCGCTGAAGGCATAGAAGGCATAGTGGCCGATGGTCGGGTCCATCATATCCTTGCTGAACGGGAAGTCGCTGTGGTCTATGCCCATCTGCTGCAATAACGTAGCGGTCAAGTCGGTCTGGCTGCCGTAAGTGTCTATCACGCGAGGCTGGCTGACGGCTCCGCCTGTCCAGAACATCGGGATGCGGTAGCGCAGCACTTCGTGGTTCTGCAACCCCTGCGGATAGTAGGCAAAGGCATGGTCTGCCACGCCGATGATGAGCAGGTTGTCCCACTGTGGGGTAGCCTTCAGTCGGTCTATGAAACTGCCTATGCAGCTGTCTGCATACGCAAGACTGTTGACAAACGGATCGTCGAAATGATGATACTCCACGTCGAACGGCTCGTGGCTGCTCAGGGTCAACATCGCCTTGAGGAAAGGCTGATTTCCATCGGCTGCCACCACTTCATCGTACAGATGATTGAACATCACATGGTCAGGCACTCCCCACTTGGATAGGCGGTCCGTGATGGGGAAATCGGTATCGCCCGTGATCTGCTCGAATCCGCCTGCTGCCAGGAAACCTCGCATATTGGTGAAGTTCACATCTCCGCCATAGGTGAAACTGAGGTCGTATCCCTCCTCCTTGAGGCGCTTGCTCAGATGCGACAGGTTATTGCTGCGACGCTGGTCCTTCATCACCGAGTAGGTAGGTTGTCCTGGATAGGCTGCCAACACAGCTGCGCAACCACGGTCTGTCCTGAAACTGTTGCCGAACATATTGCTGAATCCCACTCCCTCACGGTACATCCTATTGACATTGGGCAATATGGTCGAATCGGCATCCGCACAGACTCCCGTGCAGGCTGCTCCGGAGAAACTCTCCAATATGAGCAGCACGATATTGGGTCGCTGGTTGCGGAGCAGGGTATTGCCCAATGTGTCATTGGCCAGCATAGCGCTGTCCATGGTCATTGGGCTCAATGTCTGGACTTCAACCCCGGCAAGGCTGTCGGCCGATACTGGAGACGGCGTATTGAGTTCGGCATAGGCTGCAGCAGCCTCTTCATCGGACATGAAGCGGTACTGCTTCGAGAGGTCCTTCTTCTGATGTGCTACGCTGTGGAAGAAACTGAAGAATGGATTGGTGGCAGCCTGATTGAGCGGCATCTCGCTGCTGAAATAGACGCGACCTACATTCATCGTCGAGGTGGTCACACCTCCACGTATGGCCACGAAGAGCAAGCCGCACGCCAGCACAGCACCTACTGTGCGCCACACATTGGTCCGCACGGTAGGCAGACGCAACTGTGCTCCATTGGTCCGTTCCGGATAGAATCGGCACAATGGTTTCTGTATCAGCCACCACAGCCCTACCAGCAACACCGGCGACACGCACAGCACCCACACTGGAGCCTGACCGAGGGCCTCTACTGGATTGTCGAACAGATAGACCAATGCTGTCGAATCGAGCCTGAAACCCCAATAGCCATACAGGAACAGGTCGCTCAAGTAATCGAGCAACACCAATGCCACGCACAGACGGAGCCAAAACCGCATGAAGTGACGGTGCCACTTTCCGGGCAACCAGATGTTGATGAGCTGGACCACAAAGGGCAATGCCATCAGATAACCGGCACACGTCAGGTCGTGGGGCAATCCATGCCACAGTACGGCCCACCAGTCGGCTGCACTGTAGTCGCCGAACAGGTCATTGTAGTAGCACATGAACAGGAATTTGCCCAAGACGAAAAGCAGGACAAAAAGGACATACAAAGCAATCTTTTTGCGCATAATATGGTTGTTTTAAGCTTGCTAATCTATTTTTTCGACGCAAAGATAATGATTTTTCAAAAAAAGTAAGTATCTTTGCCGCAAATTTTTACAGAAAGTAATCATATTCATACTAAAATGGAGAAACTCGAACGTATTAACAAGTATTTGAGCGAGTCTGGTGTCTGCTCACGCCGTGAGGTGGATGAGCTGATTGAATCCGGCCGCGTTGAAGTGAACCACCAGCCTGCCAAGATAGGCATGCAGATAGATACGGAAAATGACAAGGTGTATGTAGATGGACAATGGGTCGATCCTAACAACAAAATCAAGAACGCCGTAACCAAAGAGGCATTGCAGATGCAGATGGAGCGCCCATGGTGGGAGGCTCACAACGAACTGAAACAGGCTCGCGACGAGGCTCTGATGCAGAACCCCAAGAGCAAACTGCTGCGCCACGGCCGCAAGAATAGCGGCAAGACTGCCACTGCCAACCAGAATAAGTCTGCCAGCCCAAGCAAGTCCACCCATCAGACCTTGAGCGAACTCAAGGAGGAGGCTTCGCGTGTGGCTGCTATCAAGACTCGCGGACACAGTTCCGCCGACAAACAGGCCAAGAACGAACTGCTGCAGGCTGCCCAGAAGGAGGTTGCTGCCAAGGTAGCCAAGCGCGATGAACTGCGCCGCCCCAAGACTCTTGCCGAGATGATGGGCAACATGTCCAATCCTCAGCGTGACCGCACTCTCAAGGAGCGCCGCGTAGAGGGTGTCAACCCCAAAGCCGCCCAACTGCGTGGCAAGAAAGCATGGTCGGGCTCCAGCCGCCGCACTCGTCACAAGTAATAGAACTTAGACAAGTTCCTTACCATACAAAATAAAAAAGACTGATTTCGATTGCTCATTCTATTGATTCGAAATCAGTCTTTTTTATTCATTTTATGGTCTCTTCCAACCCTTTTTCTTTCAGTTCCTTAACCAGTAATTGGAACAGATAGATATCACCCTCCTCCAGCAGATGGGCATTTTCCAGCAGACGGGCATACAATTGGCTGTTGAGCACCATCTCCAACGAAGAGTCAAAACTGCTCTTATACCTGGACATCAGTTGCTCGACTAACGCCTTTACTGTATAATCCAATATTTTATAATCTACTGCCATAGCTGTTTATTCTATTAAGTCCAACATCCTTACAGCATAATCAGAACAAAAGCACACCTGCATAGATTGGAACCTGTCATAATGTATGAATGGCGCCACTTCGGCAAAGGACTTACCCTCCGTACGCATCTTCATGAACTGTTTCTTCAATCCTCTATCAGCCATTGGACCAATGATGATATCATAATCAGGACGTCGGTACTTCCTATCGTATCTGTTTTTCCAGACGAATTCAGCCCATTCAGCATCGGCGTTGAACCGTTTTATACGGAGCGTACCATCAGTCAACTTTTCGAGGTCAAGGACATACTTATTCACAATGGGATTGTCCCCAAAATTCTTTTTGGCCCAATCTCGAGCAGTCCTTCTGTCATAGGTTGTATAGAAACAACGACCGAAGTCTCGGCCCTCCTCACCTATGTTCCATTTCGGGGATTCTATCCTCTGGTTAGAGCCGTGGTACAGATATATGTTTGCCATAGTCCTCCACAATCACAGGGACATCACTTCCCTGGCTACCACCTTAGCTGGTCTCTGTTCCGGTTTCCGGGCTTCTCTGTAAATGTTTTCAAAAGCTCCATCTACAGCCCTGATTCTCCCTATGGCGTCGGCCATAGAAATATCCAGGGCATTGGCTATCTCCCGCACACAGTCCGTAGAATAGGAAACTTGTGCAAAGTTTTTCAATGCTCCGCCGCGATGTCTGGAAGAAAGGTTTACCTTATCTTTCGTTCCTACAGAATATAGAGTTTTCTTCGTACACATAGTATCAGTTTTTATGCAATGCAAAGGTCTACAATCATCAGACCTTGCGCTGCAAAGATAATCAATATTTTCTAATATTCGTCAAGAAACAGAGAATTTTTGCCTTTAATGCTTCTTGACCATGCACCAACACTCTATTTCATGCTTCAATCACCTATTATCCTACCATACAGTTCGTAAGGTTCGGCGCGGTCTATCTTGACCGAATAGAAGTGACCGATTTCGAGGGCGATGTGGCTCTCAAGCGTTTCATCGACTGCAGTGGGTTCGAGGGGAAGGGTCTCAATGGGAATGAGTACCTCGGGATCTACCTCAGGACTATCGAACTCAGTACGCCCCACATAATACTCGCCATCCAGACGGTCGATGACGACGCGGAAGGTCTGCCCCACCTTACTCTCCTGAACTGAATTGGAGATCTCCTGCTGCAGGGACATCAGGTCATCCAGACGACGTTGCTTGACCTCGGCTGGAATATCGTCCGTATAGTGCTGCGCGGCGTACGTTCCCTCCTCCTCACAATAGGCAAAGGCACCCAGTCGCTCGAAGCGCTGCTCCCGTACGAAGTCGAGCAGTTCGGCGAAGTCCTGCTCCGTCTCGCCTGGGAAACCGACCATCATCGTCGTGCGAAGATGTATGCCTGGCACCTGTCGGCGTATCTCGGCCAACAGTTCGGCGGTCTCCTCGCGGGTGATGCGGCGCAACATCCGGTCCAGCACATTGTTGGAGGCATGCTGCAAGGCAATGTCCAGATACTTGCACACATTGGGATAACGGGCCATGACGGGCAGCAGGTCCATCGGGAAGTGATTCGGGTAGGCATAGTGCAGACGCAACCACTCCACACCGGGAGTCTGGGCAATCTTCTCGACCAGTTCAGCAATGTTGTATCGGCCATAACGGTCATAACCATAACCGGTCAGGTCCTGGGCGATGAGCTGAATTTCGCGCACACCCTTGGCGACCAGTTGGCGCACCTCCTCCAGGATATCCTCGATGGCACGGCTCTTGTATCGGCCCGTGATGAGCGGTATGGCACAATAGGCGCACATACGGTTGCATCCCTCCGATATCTTGACGTACGCATAGTGACGGGGTGACGTCTGCAGGCGCTGGGCGCGCAATTCGTCATTCCACTGATGGCCCAGGTCCGAGAGGATTTGCTTCCAGTCGTACTTGCCATATATGCGATCTATTTCGGGAATTTCGTCAATCAGTTCCTGACGGTAACGTTGGCTCAGACATCCCATCACGAATATCTGGCCTATCTTGCGGCGTTTCTTCAGTTCGGTCAATCCGAGTATGGTATTGATCGACTCCTCCTTGGCATCGCCGATGAAGCCGCATGTATTGACAATGACAATCTCGCCCTTGGGATCCTCCGGATCGTGGTGCATCTTGTATCCGCACGCGGCGAGCTGTCCCATCAGGCGCTCACTGTCCACCAGGTTCTTGGAGCAACCCAATGTAATTAAATCTATTCGGCCACGTATCATTAACCAATGGTTGATTAATTATTACTAAAAGCGGGAAATGAGTGGTAAGCTACTATGATCAGTTATTAAATCCCGCCGGAACAAACCATATCAACATCCTCCCTCAGGCGGGAGGTATAGTGCATATTCAAAACAGAGAATCCACAAACGCCTTGGCGTTGAAGACCTGCAGGTCCTTCATCCCCTCGCCCAGGCCGATGTAGCGCACAGGAGTCTTGAGCTGGTCGCTGATTCCTATCACCACGCCGCCCTTGGCTGTGCCGTCCAGTTTGGTCACGGCTAATGCCGATACCTCGGTGACGGCGGCGAACTGCTTGGCCTGCTCGAAGGCGTTCTGCCCGGTGGAACCATCCAGCACGAGCAGCACCTCGGGCTGCGCATCGGGCAATACCTTGGTGATGACCTTGCGGATCTTGCCGAGCTCGTTCATCAGGCCCACCTTGTTGTGCAGACGGCCTGCCGTATCGATGATCACGACGTCGGCCTGCTCCTTGAGCGCATGGCTCACGGCATCAAATGCCACACTGGCTGGGTCCGAGCCCATCTGCTGCTTCACTACGGGCACACCCACACGGTCGCCCCATATCTGCAGCTGGTCGATGGCTGCGGCACGGAAAGTATCGGCGGCACCCAGCACCACCTTGTTGCCTGCCTCCTTGAACTGATAGGCCAACTTGCCGATGGTGGTGGTCTTGCCCACACCATTCACGCCCACTACCAGCACCACATATGGACGCTTGCAACCAGGACGGAGTTGGAATCCCTCGAGTTCCTCACGCTCATTCTCGGCGAGCAGGGCAGCAGTCTCTTCGCGCAGTATGCGGTTCAGTTCGCTGGTACCCACATACTTGTCGCGTGCCACACGATCCTCTATACGCTCTATGATGCGCAACGTGGTCTCCACTCCTACATCGCTGGTGATGAGTGTCTCCTCCAGATTGTCCAACACTTCGTCATCCACAGTATCACGACCGGCCACGGCACGGGTCAGTTTCTGCAGGATGCTCTGTTTGCTTTTCTCGAGGCCCTGATCGTAGGTCTCTTTATTTTCCTTCTTGAAGAAATCGAAAAATCCCATAAGATGATAATATTGGAATAGATAGGAGTTCAACGGAAATCAGTTGCTATCAGCGGAGGACAGATTGATTGTCCCCAGGCACAATTGGAACGGACAATACGTGCGGCTAATTGCAAAATGACCGCAAAGAGGCAAATGCTTCCTTGCGGTCAAATATAGATTTAGATAGACCTTACACTAAGATTACTTAGCGAGAGTCTGCTTAACCAATTCATTTGGAACCATCTCCTCGACGAACATATATGCGCCGGTCTTAGGAGATTTTACTACACGGATAACCTTGCTGAAAGTACGGCCATCACCCGTTTTGAGGGTAGCCACGGTTTTCTTTGCCATAGTCTGTTAGGTTTTAACTATTAACGTTCTGACTTATTTAACTCTCAGAGATTATTTAATCTCCTTGTGGATGGTGTAACGCTTCAAGAATGGGTTATACTTCTTCAACTCAAGACGCTCGGTAGTGTTCTTGCGGTTCTTGGTAGTGATATAACGTGACATTCCAGGTACGCCCGAAGCCTTCTGCTCGGTGCACTCAAGGATAACCTGTACGCGGTTGCCTTTAACTTTCTTTGCCATAATATATTAACCGATTACATAACCTGCCTCCTTAAGAGCGGCAGAAATACCCTTCTTATTGATAGTACGCACAGCAGCAGCTGAGACTTTGAGATAAACATAGTCATCGAGTTCAGGAACATAGAACTTCTTGACCTGCAGGTTCACATTGAACAAGCGCTTGGTACGGCGCTTTGAGTGTGAAACATTATTTCCACTTCCTGCCTTCTTACCAGTAATCTGACAAATTTTAGACATTGTTGTTCGTTTTTTTGATATAAAACCGGACTAATGGAAACCCCTGACAGAAGGGCGAGGATATCCGATTTTAAGAGTTTATTGTTAAAATCGTTGTTTCTCGGTCCTATCTCGTTGATTATCACCACGGGCGCATCACTTCCTGCAGCGACTATCGGCTGATAGGGGCCTCAAAACGGGATGCAAAGTACGTTATTTTTTCATTAAATTGCAAATTATCCCTCTATTTTTTCTTTTTCTTGGCCAATCAAACGCACCAAAAGGCGCAAAGCGCAATCTGCAGCTTGCAAAATCACCTCTTCTCTATCTCCATTCAGGTGCAATGTCTGGGCCAATTCCCTGGAGGTCTCCCCATTCTTTCCCCGCCAGATAGCAGCTATGCAGACCGTTCCCTGTGGCAGTCCATCCGAGGGACCTGGTCCCGCCACGCCTGTAGTAGCCACTCCGCAATCGGCGCCACATACCCGTGCAGCGCCCCGCGCCATCTGCAGTGCAGTGTCCTGACTCACCACACCGTCGCGCAACGTCACTCCGAGCACCTGATCCTTGACGCTCACTGCGTAGCTCACCACTCCGCCCTTGTAGTAGTCGGACGCACCTGCCACGGCTGCCACCATCGAGGCCACCGTTCCTCCGGTGCAGCTCTCAGCAGTAGCCAGGGTCAATGACTGGGCGCGCAACTGGTGCCCCGTCTCAATACCCATCTCATTATTATTTAAAAAGCGTGAATACATAGCCTTCTTCTTTCTGTTCGTTCTGATTTTTTTTGTCCAATGACATAGACCGACCGCAAAGATAGACAATAATATTCAATGTTGCAAATTTCTGCCCATAAAAAAGCTGTTTCTCGAAACAATTACAAAGCCTTTATAAGGGTATGACAAAGCTGTTATGTTGTATTACATCCCCACTACAAGCCTATTATCACTTCACCTTCGCACTCCGCCTGGAACGCGATTGCCTTGCGGTTACTGTACGATAGAGTTGGGATAACCAATCGCACACCAATCGCACACCAATCGCATTCCAATCGCACACCAATCGCACTATGAACGAAGGAACACAGAAAGGGATATTGTAAAACTTCGTACGCGAAAACGATAACGAAAACGAAAAAAAGACTTCGTACAAAAACAACAACGTTTCTCCGAATTTGGTTGTCAAACGACTCGAAACCATTGGCAAAAAAATGCGTAGGTTTTTGATGTCTATTTTGAACACCCTAACTTACAGGGCGTACCCTATCTACAACGACCGATTTTACGTCAGGAATAGGCATCGGACAGATTACAAAAGCGCAACAGGCAGGCAGATTATTCGAGGGTTCAATACGAAAGACAATCAATTATTTGGAGAAATCGACAAAATTGATTATCTTTGCCGCGCAAACGTAAAATTGTAAGTTGAAAGTTCTAAATAACCAGTATCAAGAGCCGATTGAGTCGGCTCCAATAATCCACAGGGCAAGTAATCTTACTTCCCCAATTTATGCATATATGAAAAAGACAATCAACATCGCATTGCTGCTTGCAGCCACATTGACCCTGCAGGCACGCACACAGCAGCAGACGGCGCACATCGCCCGCCAGCTGCTATCCAAGCCCGAGCGCATTGACTACGGTCAGTCGCTCAGCCTGTACAACGACGCAGACCAGAAGGGCTTCGTCATAGTAAGCAAATCCGACCGTATGCGTCCCGTCATCGGCTACAGCGACAGCGGCAGCATCGACACGACGGCCATACCCGACAATATGCGCAGCTGGTTGCAGTGGGTCGATCAGGCAACGACCTACCTGGAGTCGCACCCCGAGTGCGCCCTCACGGCCAGTCAACTCAGCGAGGGTGTCACTCCCGTCTCGCCCCTGCTGGGCGATATAGCCTGGGACCAGGATGACCCATTCAACCGACAGTGCCCCAAGGTGAACGGCAAGCGCTCCGTAGTGGGTTGCGTAGCTACGGCTGCTGCTCAGTGTGTCTATTACCACAAGTGGCCAACCACCGGCGTCGGGTCACATACCAGCACCGGCTCACCATCAGATACGATAGACTACTCAGCCCAGACCTACGACTACTCACTGATGTACGATTACTACAAGTCATCGTACTCGTCGAGTCGCCACAACGAAGTAGCCAAACTCAGTTATCACTGCGGCGTACTGTCCGACATGAAGTATTCGCCCGAAGGATCGGCCGCCTATGTACAGAATCTGCAACGCGGCCTGGTCGAGAACTTCGGCTACTCGCCCTACGCGCAGAACCTCTATCGCTCCTGCTACACATACGAAGAGTGGAGCGACATACTGCAGGGCGAACTCCAGGCAGGACGTCCCATCATCTACTCGGGCACGAGCCAGGAGATTGAGGCAGGCCATTGTTTCGTGGTAGATGGCATCAACAGCGAGGGGCTGTATCACGTCAACTGGGGCTGGAGCGGTTCCGCCGACGGATACTACGACATCGTCGTGCTCAACCCCATCGTGACTGGCATCGGTGCAGCCTACTGCAACGACGGATTCAGCGCCGAGCAGGAGGCACTCATCCAGGTAGCCCCGCCTTCCCAGCTTACCTCCCCCACCTATTACCCGGCATTGTGCGGGTCCGAGGGCACCTTCACCCTGCTGAAGTCCTCCGTCTCACTGGGCAGAAGCATCACCATGTCGCTCACCGACACCTACAACATGACAGAGTTCTCGGTCAAAGGCAAGGTCGGACTCGCCTTCTGCCAGAATGGCGAAGTGATCAAGACCAGCACCTTCTCCGATGCCATATCGCTCGACCCCTGGTACGGAGGCACCTTCAAGGGGAGCATCACAGTCCCGTCGTCACTGGACAACGGCACCTACCAGGTCTATGCCTGCTTCATCCCCACATCGGGTGACCTGGAGGGCGAGTGTGGATTGATACACGTCGATGCCCGCACATCGAGCTACTATGACTGCACCGTGAGCAACAGCAGGGCGACCTTCAGCAGGCCCGACTACAGCCTGCAGCTCTCCACGTCGGACTGGAGTTGCGCCGATGCCGCCTATGCGCCCAAGACAGACGTAGCCATCACCTGCTCGGTGACCAATCTGAGCGACACCAACACGGTAGTGGGTCGATTCTACCTCGAACTGGTCTCTCCATCCTCCGACACATCCTACGTCGAGGCCGACCAGGTATTGACTCTCACCCCACTGGCTCAGGGACAATTATCGTTCGACTGCGAGTTCAAGGAGTTAGGCACCTGGCACTCCAACCTCTACTTCTTCTGGCAGGGGCTCGACTACGATCCCGAAGAGAGCCGCATCAAGATGTCGGGCACCGAACAGACGTTCGTCGTGACCAACGATACATCGGCCATCGAGACTCTCGCCGCCAGCGATGAGAACGACAGCCCGAGTTACAACGTCCAGGGTCAGCAGTTGCCCTCTGCCCAGACCGGACGACGTGGCATCATCGTCAGTCGCAACGGCTGCACGTTCGTGAAATAGATGATTACCATTGACCCCCCCATGCCCGATGTCCCGCAAGATGGTAATCAGTGATTTATCATTGACAATCAATAATTTGTAATCAAATATAGGTTTCCCCCTTTATTCTAATGAAAAAACTGTTTATCGAGACCTACGGCTGTCAGATGAATGTTGCCGACAGCGAGGTAGTGGCCAGCATCATGCAGATGGCAGGTTACGAACTCTGCGACAACATCGACCAGGCCGATGCAGTCTTCGTCAACACCTGTTCGGTTCGCGACAACGCCGAGCAGAAGATATACTCCCGTCTGCGCTTCTTCCAGAGCCTGCGCAACAAGGGTCAACGCCTCATCGTAGGCATCCTCGGCTGTATGGCCGAACGCGTCCAGCAACAACTGCTCGACGAGGGCGCCGACATCGTGGCTGGACCCGATTCATACCTGGACCTGCCCAATCTCATTGCGGCTGCCGAACAGGGCCAGCCCGCCATCAACGTCGAACTATCGACCACCGAGACCTATCGCGACATCCTGCCACAGCGCATCGGCCACAGTCGCATATCGGGCTACATCTCGATCATGCGCGGTTGCAACAACTTCTGCACCTACTGCATCGTGCCCTATACCCGTGGCCGCGAACGCAGCCGCAGTGCCGACAGCATCCTGCGCGAACTGGCAGACCTGCGCGAGCGTGGCTTCAAGGAGGTGACCCTGCTGGGCCAGAACGTCAACAGCTACCTCTTCGAGGAGGGGGACCGACACGTCGATTTCGCCGACCTGCTGGCTCTCGTAGCCGAGTCGGCTCCCGACATGCGCGTACGGTTCTCTACCTCCAATCCCCACGACCTCACGGACAAGATCATCGAGACCATGGCATCGCACCAGAATATCTGCAACCACCTGCACCTGTGCGTACAGAGTGGTTCCAATGCCGTGCTCAAGAAGATGAACCGCAAATATACTCGTGAATGGTACCTGGACCGCATTGCCACATTGCGCCGGCACATACCGGACTGCGGCATCTCGACCGACGTCTTCTGCGGCTTCTGCGGCGAGACACTCCAGGATCACGCCGACACCCTCAGCCTGATGCGCGAGGTAGGGTACGACAGCGCCTTCATGTTCAAGTACTCCGAGCGTCCCGGCACCTATGCTGCCCGCCACTTTGACGATGATGTCCCCGAGGAGGAGAAGATTCGCCGCCTCAACGAGATCATCGCCCTGCAGAACGAACTCTCACTCCAGAGCAACCAGCGCGACGTAGGCCGCACGTTCGAGGTTCTCGTCGAGGGATACTCCAAGCGCAGCCGCCTGCAGATGTGCGGCCGAAGCCAGCAGAACAAGATGATCGTCTTCGACCGCGGAGACTCCAAGCCCGGCGACCTGGTCTGGGTCAAGGTGACCGAGGCCTCTTCAGCCACACTGATAGGTCAACTGGTCCCCAAGGAATAATCCATCACCCACTCGTCTATTATCAATTGTTCAATGTTCATTTTTAATTGTTAATTGTTAATTGTTAATTTTTAATTATTAATTTTTAACTCTCATGATGCCCATACGCACTCTCATTACATCTACCCTATTGTGGATGACCAGCCTCACAACACTATCGGCACAAGACGACAATGCCCGTCCCTGGACCTTCTGGTACTGGATGAACGGTGCAGTGACCCGTCAGGGCATCACCGCCGACCTTGAATCGATGGCCGAAGTAGGTCTGGGCGGTTGTTACCTGATGCCGATCTATGGCATAGACCGCGCCCCTCAGTTGGGCGGCACTATCCGACAGGGCACACCGGAATGGTGGCAGATGGTCGATTTCGCCCTGCACGAGGCAGATCGTCTCGGACTCAAGATCGGCATGCACATCTGCGACGGATTTGCATTGGCAGGCGGTCCATGGATCACACCGGCACAGTCCATGCAGGTTGTGGTCAGCACCGATACCGTCATCAACGTCACCGCTCCACACGGCATATTGTGGAACAACAAGAAACTGCCCGCTCAGCCGGAAGGCTTCTACCGCGACATTGCAGCCTACGCCATCCCCTACCGCTATCAGCCCAACCCCATCACGCAGAAGCCTCGCATTGAATCCGAGAACCCTGCATTCACTATCGATGACAAGGGCCGCATCAAGTGCAAGGAGGCCTGCCGTTTCACC
The DNA here is from genome assembly GCA_024694125.1 of Bacteroidales bacterium. Taxonomy (GTDB): domain Bacteria; phylum Bacteroidota; class Bacteroidia; order Bacteroidales; family UBA3663; genus Liminaster. The sequence goes on along the minus strand of JAILKE010000014.1, from coordinate 10,690 downwards.
TATACGTACGACAAGCCCGTCAAGGTCAATGCCCTGCGCATCACCACCTACAACAACTCTCTCCAGGCCCTACGCATGCGTGTATCGGCATTGATGCCCGATGGTTCAATCCGCGTACTCAAGCAGTTGGTACCTCCGCGCCACGGTTGGCAGAACTACGATTCGCCCACCACAGTTGCATTGCCCGATACCAAGACCAAGCAACTCGTCTTCGACTGGACTCCCGTCGGCTCGGAACCAGGCAGTGAGGATCTGGACAACGGCAAGTGGGGCAAGACCCTCAAGATTCAGTCCATGGAGGTGCTCTCCACCCCGCGCATCGATGACTGGGAAGGCAAGTCGGGCCGAGTATGGCGCGTATCGTCCATCACCCAGTCTGCCACCTCCGAATACAGTTATGCTCCGTTAGACAGCATCGTCCGCCTCAATCCATCCACACGTCTACCCAAGGGCCGTTGGCGCGTAGTCCGCATCGGCCATACCTCGACATTGCACCAGAATGCCACAGGTGGCGACTGCAAGGGGCTGGAGTGCGACAAGTTCTCCCGCCGCGCTACCCAGTATCAGCTCAACCACTGGTTCGGCGAGGCTTTTGCCCGATGTGATGCCCACGTGGCACGCCGCACGCTCAAATACATGCACATCGACAGTTGGGAGTGCAGCAGCCAGAACTGGAGCGACAGCATCGGACAGATAGGCGATGCACCGATGAACTTCGCACAGTACTTCGCCAGCCGACGCGGTTACGACCTGATGCCCTACCTGCCTCTCATGGTAGGCATACCGGTCAATGACTGTGCCACCAGCGAACGTGTATTGCGCGACGTCCGCACCACCATAGCCGAACTGACCGACCAGGAGTTCTTCCCCACTCTGGTAGCCGAGGCCCGCAACCGCGGTTGTCAGCTCAGCGCCGAGTCCATGGCTCCCACCATGGTGAGCGACGGCATGCAGCACTACCGCCATGCCGACCTGCCTATGGGCGAGTTCTGGCTCAACAGTCCTACCCACGACAAACCCAACGATATGCTCGACGCCATCAGCGGCGGACACGTCTGGGGCAAACAGATCATCCAGGCCGAAGGCTTCACGCAGTTGCGCGGCATCTTCAACGAGGTGCCTGCCGACCTCAAGGCTCTGCTCGACCGCCAGTACTGCCTGGGCATCAACCGACTCTTCCTGCACGTCTGCACGCTCAATCCGGACACCACACGTCGTCCGGGCATGACGCTGGACGGCATCGGCCTCTTCTTCCAGCGCACGCAGCCCTGGTGGCCCGAGGCCAAGTCCTTCATAGCCTATGCAACCCGGTGTCAGAATCTGCTTCAGATGGGTCGTCCCGTAGTGGACATTGCCGTTTATACAGGTCACGAGATGCCACGTCGCGCCATCCTGCCCGAACGCATCAAGCCGTTGCCTGGCTATCATTATGACTCGTTCAACTTCGGTGCGCTGACCACTCCATCCTATTCACAGTGGCGTCCAGCCTACCGTGTATTGGCCTTGCCTGTAGGTCGTCCCATGGACCCTGACCACCAGCCCGTTCCGCCCGAGGCACGTCATGCCATCGACAGCTTGCGCCGCTCGGGCATAGCCATCCTGAAGGGAACTCCTACCCCCGAACTGCTCCAGACTCTTGGCATCTTGCCCGATGCCATCATACCGGACAGCATACACTTCACCCACCGCACGCTGCAGGGTGCCGACATCTACTTCTTCAGCAACCAGAGCCATTCTCCGGCTACCTTCCAGGCTGTGATACGCGATCACCGTGGCCGTGAGGCATTCGTCTATGATGCAGTGACTGATACCTACCGTCCGCTCAAGGTTACCACGCCGGACTTCCGCGCCTCCTATCGTCAGGTGGAACTGCAACTGGCAGCTCAGGGTTCGTGCTTCGTCTTCTTCTGCCGCGATCCGAAGGACCTCGTTCCTATGGCATCGGCGTCTCCGCTCGTGGCACGTCATCCGACCAAGACGGTGGCCATGCGCTACGACGTATCGTCGCCCTACCAGATGGAGTTCCTGCAGAACGGCACCAAACTGCAGTCCGACACGTTGCTCAACTGGTCGCAGCACAAGGACGACAAGGTCCGCTACTATTCCGGTCGCGTACGCTATACCTACGAGTTCCGCTACCGCCCCACCACTGCCGACAAGTCGCTCGTCCGCAACTCGGCTGGACGTATCTGTCTCCGGTTCAACGGTCTGCACGATGTGGCAACTGTCACCCTCAACGGCAAGCCTTGCGGTACTGTTTGGACAGCGCCCTACATGATTGATGTGACCTCCGTGATACGTACCGGCTCGAACGAGATTACCATCGAGGTGGCCAACTCATGGCACAACGCCATCGTCGGTCACGATACAGGACACGACCCGTTCCCCAACATCTGGACCAATGCTAAGTACCGCAATCCGGACCAGACGCTCCTGCCTGCCGGCCTCGGTCCCATCGAGATTGTCGTCATGTGATTGGCGGACAGACAACAATATTACTAATTTCTGCACGTTTTCTTGGAAAATTGTCAGAAAATCTGTATCTTTGCCGCCGCAATGGAAACCAGAAGCAATATGAGAATCATCGTAAAAGTAGGCAGCAATGTGCTGACACGCAAGGACGGCACACTCGACGTGACCCGTATGTCGGCCATCGTCGATCAGATTGCAACACTGCACCGCCAGGGTGTAGAGGTAATACTCGTCTCGAGCGGCGCTGTAGCCTGTGGCCGCAGTGTGCTCAAGGGGCAGGTCAATACCGACCAGTTGGACGAGGTGCAGCAACGGCAGTTGTTCAGCGCTGTGGGTCAGGCCAAACTGATAGACAAGTACTATGAGTTCTTCCGCGAGTGGGGCATAACCTGTGGACAGGTCCTCACCACCAAGGTGGGTCTCTCTACCCCCGACCAGCGCGAGAACCAGCGCAACTGCATGAACACGATGCTTGCCGAGGGAGTCGTACCTATCGTCAATGAGAACGACACCATCTCCATCACCGAGTTGATGTTTACCGACAACGACGAGCTCTCGGGCTTGATGTCCACCATGATGGGCGCAGAACTGTTGGTCATCCTGAGCAACATCGACGGCATCTACACCGGCAATCCAGCCGACCCGTCGTCCGAACTGATTCGCGTCATTGCTCCTGGCACCGACGTAGCCCAGTACATTCAGAGCAGCAAGAGTTCCGCCGGTCGCGGTGGCATGCTTTCCAAGCACAAGACTGCCCGCGAGGTAGCCGACCAGGGCATCAACGTCATCATAGCCAATGGCAAGCGCGACAACATCCTGCTTGATCTGGTTCAGATATCGCCAGACAATCAGTTGATTGTCAGTCCACTCGTTCCTTGCACCATTTTCCGTTAAGGCTCAAGACATAAATATAGAAGCCGGCTGAGGTAATCCTCGGCCGGCTTCTCTTGTATCATATCGATTCGGTTCATCATGCCCGATGCAGGGACTTAGGGGATGATGGCTTTCTGCACCTTGATGCGCTCGTTATGTCCCAGGAACAAGGTCGCGAGTTGCTCGAACGAATCGACGTCCCCTGTGGTGTAGAACGAGGTCTGTCCCTGCTGTTCCGCCCCGCGTGACAGACGGCTTTCCATCTCCGGATGCCGCCGCAGATAATCCTGCAGCGCATAGCTCACCGACTTGCCCTGCGGCATCAGTATTACCTCCGGATGGTCCAGGTCTATCAGCACCTGCTGTATGGTGGAGGTGATCAATGGATAGTGCGTACATCCCAGTATGATGGTGTCTATGTCCGGATCAGCTTCGAACAACTGCGCGAGGTCGTGCCGCACCTCATTATAGAGTGTCTCATCGTGCAGACGTCCACTCTCTATGAGCGGCACCCACTTGGGACAAGCCTGCGATGTGAGCGTGACGTGTCCCATCTTGGCCAACTCCATGTCGTAACTGCGGCTGCTCACCGTGGCACGGGTAGCTACCAGACCGATGTGGCCATTGTATGTCAGGTTTCCCACGCGCTCCACCGTAGGACGTATCACACCCAGCACTCGGCGTGTCGGGTCCTCCATCTGTGGCAATTCGCGCTGCTGTATGGTACGCAGGGCTTTGGCCGATGCTGTGTTGCAGGCCAGGATGACGAGCGGGCATCCCATGTCGAACAATCTGTGCACGGCCTGATTGGTATATTCAAAAACCTCGTCGAAAGTCCGGTCGCCGTACGGTGCCCGGGCATTATCGCCGATGAAGATATAGTCGTATTGTGGCAGCAGACGGTGTATCTCTCTGAAGATACTCAATCCGCCGAAGCCTGAATCAAAAATGCCAATGGGTGAAACAGCCATTATTAAAGTATTTAAGGGAAGGGAAAGACAGGGAAGTGACAGGGAAGTGACAAAGAAGTGACAGGGAAGTGACAAAGAAGTGACAAAGAAGTGACAGGGAAGTGACAGGGAAGTGACAAGGAAGTGACAGGAAATAGTTTTCTGACCCTTTCAGACACTTTCTGACGATTCCCTTTATCCGTTATATTCCAATTCTTTTCTCCGCAAAGATAACAAATATTTGTAAAAGTTGACACCACGATACCAAATATTTATTTAAAAAACCTAAAATATGGTTGTTTTTGCACAAAAAGCTACAATTGAAATACGTCATACCGTTTTTTTTATTAACTTTGCACGCGGTTCTTACATTAGCATAGCCTTGGCCGATTGACCGAAGCACATGACTGTCCCAGAGACAGAGCATTGGCAGTTGAACCTAAAATCAACAATCGAAATTAATCATTTCAATAAAAAAAATACCTAACAGACAATGACCAAGCAATACAAATTGCTCAACAACATCTTCGGATGGGTGGCATTCCTGGTTGCGGCATTTACCTACCTCAACACGGTAGAGCCGACCGCCAGTTTCTGGGATTGCCCTGAGTTTATCACCTGTGCTGCGAAGGGAGAAGTGGGTCACCCTCCCGGAAACACATTCTTCAACCTGACCGGACGCTTCTTCGTCAATTTCGCCGGTGGCGATATGACGTTGGCAGCAGTTTGGGTCAACAGGATGAGCGCTATGTTCTCAGCCGCCACCATCCTTTTCCTCTTCTGGACCATTACCTCTCTGACCAAGAAATTCGTTTGCCGCGACAATGCACATGTTGGCACTGACCGCGAGGAGATGACCTGGGGTCAGATCATCACCATTCTTGGTGCAGGCTTGGTCGGTTCGTTGGTTTATACATGGAGTGACACCTTCTGGTTCTCGGCTGTCGAGGGCGAGGTTTACGCCTTCTCCAGCTTCATGACCGCCATCGTGTTCTGGCTCATCCTCAAGTGGGAGCAGAAGGCGGGCGGCGTCGAGGGTGACCGCTACATCATCCTGCTTTCATACATCATCGGCCTCTCCATCGGCGTGCATTTGCTCAACTTGCTGACTTTGCCTGCCGTCGTATTGGTATATTATTTCAAGAAGCACCCCAATGCCACCCTCCTGGGTTCGTGCGGCGCTCTGATCCTGTCCGTAGCGATGGTATTCTTCATCCTGTACGGCATGATTCCAGGCATGGTCAAGTTAGCCAGCGCTACAGAGCTCTTCATGGTCAATTCTCTGGGCTTCAGCTTCAATACCGGCACAGGACTGTATTTCTTCTTCGTCCTGGCGTTCCTTGCATTGGGCATCTTCATGATGTACCGCAAGCAGACCTCCCAGCGCACCATGCTCATCATGCTGTTGGCTGGCATCATCCTGAGCGGCGTTCCTTTTGCCGGCGAGGGTTGGGGCCTGGGCATCATCCTTTCGATAGCCATAGCTGCACTGATTTTCTTCTTCCGTGAGAAGATCAACGCCCGTCTGGCCAGCAATGTACTGCTCTGCCTGCTCACCATCCTGGTGGGTTATTCTACCTTCGCGCAGATCATCATCCGCTCGTCGGCTCAGTTGCCTATGGACCAGAACTCGCCTGACGAGATTTTCTCTTTCTCCAAGTACCTGAACCGCGAACAGTACGGCGAGTCTCCGCTCTTCATCGGCCAGACCTTTGCATCGAGCGTCATGCGCGATGCCAGTGGACAGGTCATCACCGAGCAGGGCGCCGAGCTGTACGGCAAGAAGGTCAAGATGAACGAGAACGAGCCTGACCGCTACGAGGTTACCGGACGTCGCGAGAAGTACAAGTACAACTACACCACCCTCTTCCCACGCATGTACAGCAGCATGGGCAACCATATCAATGGTTACAAGGACTGGTGCAACTGGGATGACAAGGATCCTGGCCACAACGTAATCGGCAAGGATGGCAAGACCATCAAGGGCGTACCTACCTTCGCCGACAATATGGTCTATTTCTTCCGCTACCAGGTCAACTTCATGTACTGGCGTTACTTCATGTGGAACTTCTCTGGTCGCGAGAGCGATGCTCAGAGCTATGGTGAGGTGGACCGCGGACGTGCCATCTGTGGCATTCCCGTCCTGGACGAGTTGCTCTTCGACGTACCGGACCAATCGACTTTGCCATCCAGCATTGCCGACAACAAGGGTCACAACGTCTTCTACATGCTGCCTCTGCTGTTGGGCATCATCGGTCTGATCTATCAGGCTCTGGCCGGACGCGAGGGCATACAGGGCTTCTGGGTCGTATTCTTCCTCTTCTTCATGACTGGTCTGGCCATCGTCATTTACTTGAATCAGCCGCCTTACCAGCCTCGTGAGCGAGACTACGCATACGCGGGTTCATTCTATGCCTTCTCTATCTGGGTGGGCATGGGTGTAGTGGCGATTGCTGCATTGCTGCGCAAGGTTCTCAAGAACCCCGCCATAGCCGGTGCCGTTGCCAGTCTGATCTGCGTCTTGGTTCCTATCCAGATGGTAGGCCAGACATGGGATGACCACGATCGCTCGAACCGCTACACAGCGCGTGACTTCGGTCGCAACTACCTCTCGTCTCTCGAGCCTAATGCAATCATCTTCACCAATGGTGACAACGATACCTTCCCTCTCTGGTACGCACAGGAGGTCGAGGGCTACCGCACCGACTGCCGCGTCTGCAACCTCTCTTACCTGCAGACCGACTGGTACATCAACCAGATGAAGAGCCAGGCCTACGAGAGCGAGCCGCTGCCTATCGAGTTGCGCCGTGATCAGTATGCGCACGACAAGTTGAACTTCGCCCACCTGGTGGACCGTGTCACCGAGGCTCCATTGCACTCGGCCATGAACTTCCTCTATTCGGACGATCCTAAGTTCAAGACTCTGCCCAACTATGGCCGTGTCGATTACTTGCCGACCAAGCACTTCACCATCGACATTGACACCACCCAGGTTCTGGAGTCTCCGTGCATCAATGTCTATGACTCCAGCGAGCTGATCACCAAGATGACCATCGACCTGAGCAGCAAGAACTATATCACCAAGAACGAGATTGCTGTCCTGTCCATGATTGACGGCATCAGCCGCACTGGCTGGAAACGTCCTATCTACTTCGCCACCACCGTTGGCCGCGACATGCACATGGGACTGGACAAGTACTTCCGCCTGTGTGGTCTGGCTTACCAGATTGTACCATTGGCCAATGGCGGTGTCTCTACTCCCGATATTGACAAGAGCTTCGACAACCTGATGCACAAGTTCCAGTGGGGCAACATCCAGGATACCACCATCTACCTGGACGAGAACAACCGCCGCATGTGCCGCACGCAGCGTATGATGTTCTGCACGTTGATTGAGCAGTTGCTCAGCATCGGCGACTTCGAGCGCGCTCTCGAGGCTACCGAGTTCTGTGACAAGACCATCCCCGCTGCCAATATCCCATACGAATACACCTCGCTCACCTTGGCGCAGGCCTATCTGGCATGTGGCAAACCCGAAGAGGGCAAGCGCATCCTCACGGCCATCATCCAGAGCAACGAGGAGTACCTCAATTGGGCCATGCAGTTGCCTCGCAACTATCAGTTGAGCATCAGCAGCACCATACGCGAGCAGGTCATCACCATGCGTGATGCACTCTCTGTTGCCAAGCGTCATAGCCTGAAGGAGCTCAACGACAAGTACGACGAGAGCTGTCAATATCTGCTCGAGACTACCTACAAGAATCGTCTCCTGCAGTTCAACTAATATAATTTAATGCTGACCAGAGCCGTGCGGTTTAAGGTGTTGGGGGATACTTAAAACCGCAACTGTACTGGTCAGCATTTTCTTCTATAGCCTATTTACTGTGTTCATCGAGCAACCGCCCACATTGATACGTCGTCTTCTGGCGCCTGACAGTCTGTGGAGACTTCCCTCCCGACCCAAGTGCGTCTATCTCACTTTTGACGACGGCCCGACTCCCGAGGTTACACCCTGGGTGCTGGAGTTGCTCGACCGTTACCAGATCAAGGCGACTTTCTTCTGCGTGGGCGACAATGTAGCCCGCCACCGCAGTCTCTTCGAGCAGGTCAAGCGCCAGGGCCACCACGTGGGCAACCACACGATGAACCATATCTCGGCGCTCACCTACGGATCCAAGGCCTACCTGGCCAACGTGGAGAAGGCCAATATGCTCATCCACAGCGAACTCTTCCGTCCGCCTCACGGCTGGCTCCGTTGGGGTCATGCCCATCTGTTGCAGAAGAAGTATCGCCTCATCTACTGGGATGTAGTGACGCGCGACTACTCCAATCGCCTCAATGCCGACGAGGTGGTCGCCGTTGTCCAGAAATATACGCGCAACGGCTCAATCATCACTTTCCACGACCAACCTAAATCGTGGCACAATCTGCAGCAGGCCCTCCCCCGCGCCCTCGATTGGCTCATTGAACAGGGTTACGAATTCAAGCTACTATAAACAATTGACAATTGAAATTTTCTATTGATAAAATCCCCTCATCAGATTGGACTTTAGAAATCTTTATCAATTATTAATTATCATTTTTATTGGAAAAAATTATGGAATCAAACAAGTATTTAGACACTCTGAAGAAATATGATACAGAGTTGAACGACACCGTCGTCAAGGACGAGGTCGAGAAGATCATAAGCGATGGTTTCGCACAGAACAATACCAAGGAGGTCCTCAACTTCAGCCTCGGCTGCATTGACCTGACCAGCCTCAACCCTACGGATAGCGACGAGCGCATCCGCGAGTTTGTCAACCGCGTCAACCTCTTCGACGAGAAGTACCCTCAGCTCAACAACGTCGCTTCTATCTGCGTCTATCCTAATTTTGCCGAGACCGTATCTACTTTCCTTGAGATTGATGAAGTAGATACCACCGTCGTTGCAGCCGGATTCCCCTCCAGCCAGACTTTCGACGAGATCAAGGTAGCCGAGTGCAGCCTGGCAGTAGCCAATGGCGCTGACGAGGTCGATATCGTCATCAACGTCGGTCAGATGCTGACTGGCGACTACGAGTCTATGTGCGACACTATCGAGGAGTGCAAGGAGGCCTGCAAGGACAAGATCTTCAAGGTCATCCTCGAGACTGGCGCCCTGAAGGAGGCTTCCCTCATCGCCAAGGCTTCTGTCCTCGCTATGTATTCTGGTGCCGATTTCATCAAGACTTCGACTGGCAAGATTGACGTTGCTGCTACTCCCGAGGCTGCATACGTTATGTGCAAGATGATCAAGGCTTACTACGAGCAGACCGGCACCCGCGTCGGCTTCAAGGTTGCCGGCGGCGTCCGCACTCCCGAGGATGCAGTCAAGTACTACACCATCGTCAAGACCGTCCTGGGTGACGAATGGCTCACCAAGGACCTCTACCGCATCGGTGCCAGCTCAGCAGCCAACAACCTGCTCAGCGCCATCGAAGGTGAGACCATCAAGCACTTCCTCTAATCCGGGAAGCCTGGACGTCTCTTTTTACCAATAGGTCAAAGATCGTTAGATAAGTGGGTTGGTCGCCTCCTTGGAGGCACCGACCCACTTTACTGCTTCCGGAGGGTTATGCCCGACTACCCGTTGGGTCGCCTCCTCGCCCTGGTTTATTCTGCGCAAACCACTTAGCCGTCAGGGCCGATATTTCTGCAAAGCGCTCACGACACGCCAACTGTTCCTCGGTCGGTGCTCCCGTCCGAACAGGACAACGACGCACATAAAGCGCCCCCGACTTCTTGTCGGTACTGAAGTAATATCCTCCGTTCTTCGACAAACGGCCACTCATTCCTTGAATAAACTCGATAGCAGTAATTCTTGCCATAATATATATTTGAATAATTTGTTACTCAAGTTTCGCAAGTACGATAAAGGAGTTAGATTCAATCGTCCGTTAACTCCATGAGCGAAGCGATAACTCCTAATAACTACCGTTAACTCCCGCCATGTGAGCAAGTTACAATACTTGCGAAACTTGAGTTTGTTAAACATCGCCATTACCCAAGTGCCGCCTCCCAGGCCGCCCTTTTCGTTGACGCGATGCAAAGGTAGAAACTAAATTCTCCCCCTCCAAACTTTTGACTGCTATACTTTTTGCTATACTTTGCTATGGTATACTGATTACCAACAACTTACATATATAATAACCACGAAATACACAAAAGAGCACGAAACACATCATTCTCCATGGAAAATCCGTTACTTCTCAAAAGAAGAACTATTTTCTTATTTTCCATTCACTTACGCACTCTTCACGCGGGATAAACCCTCCCCCTAAGCAGGGGGAACGAGGGGGTCTTTTATTTCCTCCTATACTAACTGCTATAGCATACTGAGAACTAATCATTTAAGTCATTTTAATGCTTCTCTT
>JAILKE010000056.1 GCA_024694125.1 Bacteroidales bacterium | reverse complement strand
CCTTGTCTTGTTCCTTGTCTGGTTAATCTTCTCCTTTCAACAACAAAGGTAATGAAGATTAACCCCGATTCCAAACATTTTATCAATTATGTTTGCTATTGGGGCGACTGACGTCGCCTTTCGGCTGCAAACTTAGTGAGTCTTTCGTGTTCGGTAAAAAGAGAACGCAGATCGGAAAGATCGAACAGATAGGAAGGGATTTTTTCGTTTTCGTTATCGTTATCGTACAAAGTCTTTTTGTTTTCGTTATCGTTTTCGTACGAAGTTTTTCGTTTTCGTACAGCTTTGCTGTTATCGTACGAAGTTAATATGCAGTGTTTTCAATAATGGTAAATAGAAAATGAAAAATGGTAAATAATTTCAATTTTTGAAATGATATTTGGCTATTTCGGAATATTTCTTTATCTTTGCAAAGTTTTTTAGGCTATACGAAAATATTAGATTGTGTCGGTGTTATGAAAATTGGTTTTGACAACGAAAAGTATTTAAGGATTCAGTCTGAACATATCAAGGAGCGTATCGCTCAGTTCGGCAATAAACTGTATCTCGAGTTAGGAGGTAAACTCTTTGACGATCATCACGCAAGCCGCGTGCTGCCAGGTTTCCAGCCAGATAGCAAACTGCGCATGCTCAAACAACTGAGCGGCAGCGCAGAGATCATCATCGTCATCAGCGCCCTGGACATCGAGAAGAACAAAGTGCGTCAGGACCTGGGTATCACCTACGACGAGGATGTGCTGCGCCTGCGCAGCGAGTTCCAGCAGAGAGGATTCCTGGTGGGATCGGTCGTCATCACTCACTACAATGGCCAGAGCTCGGCCGACACATACCGCAAGCGCCTGGAGCGCATGGGTATCAAGACGTACTATCACTACACCATAGACGGTTACCCCAACAACGTAGCACTGATAGACAGCGATGAGGGATTCGGCAAGAACGATTATGTCGAGACACAGCGTCCGCTGGTCATCGTCACTGCCCCTGGTCCCGGTTCGGGCAAGATGGCTGTCTGCCTGTCGCAGCTCTACAACGAGTACAAGCGCGGCGTGGTGGCCGGATACGCCAAGTTCGAGACCTTCCCGATATGGAGCATCCCGTTGAACCACCCTATCAACATCGCATACGAGGCTGCCACGGCCGACCTGGGCGACATCAACATGATTGACCCCTTCCACATGGAGGCTTACGGCAAACTTGCCATCAACTACAACCGCGACATCGAGATCTTCCCCGTGCTGAACGCCCTCTTCGAGGGTATATACGGCAAGAGCCCATACAAGAGCCCAACGGACATGGGTGTGAACATGGCAGGCTTCTGTATATGCGATGACGACGTATGCTGCGAGGCATCGAAGCAGGAGATCATCCGCCGCTACTACACCGCCCTGAACCACATGGCTGAGGGTGACGGCAACGAGAGCGAGGTGCAGAAGATCAAGCTGCTGCTGCAGCAGGCCAAGATCACGACCGACGACCGTAAGTGTACCGTGGCTGCCAAGGTGCGCCGCGAGGAGACCGGCGTCGATTGCTCGGCCATCGAACTGCACGACGGCACGATCATCACGGCTTCGTCCAGCCCGCTGCTGGGCACATCGGCCTCACTGCTGCTGAATGCCACGAAGTACCTGGCTGGCATCGAGCATGACCTGAAGCTGATCCCGCAGGACCTGATCGAGCCTATCCAGAAGACGAAGGTCGATTACCTGGGTGGCAAGAACCCACGCCTGCACACGGACGAGGTGCTCGTAGCCCTCTCGGTCCTGAGCAAGCACGACGAGAACTGCCGCCGCGCCCTGTCCCAGCTGCCTGAACTGCGCGGCTGCCAGGTCCACAGCACCGTCATGGTCAGCGAAGTGGATCGCGGCATCTTCAAGAAACTGGGCATCGGCCTGACGTGCGACCCGGCGAAAAAACAAAAGTAGGACCGAAGGTCCGCTAAAGGGCGCAAGCGCCGCTAAAAGAGCCTGCGGCTCGCTAAAGGGACCTACGGTCCGCTAAAGGGCGCAAGCGCCGTTAAATGAGTCCTGAGGGACTCGCTAAAGGGACCTGCGGTCCGCTAAAAGGCGCAAGCGCCGTGAAGCCTAACCGCGGAGTTAAAATTAGGTGGGGATTTAGCGTGAGCGCAGCGAACTTTTACCGCGAAGCCTTTATCGTGAGCGCAGCGAACTTTTACTGCGAACGAAGTGAGTATTAACAAAATATTTTATATATTTTTTTTATCATGGCTGCTTTAACTCGTACTGACTTCCATTTCGAAGGACAAAAGTCAGTTTATCACGGCAAAGTCCGTGACGTTTACAACATCAACGATGACCTGATGGTGATGGTCGCTACAGACCGTATATCGGCATTCGACGTCATCCTGCCAAAGGGAATACCTTTCAAGGGACAGGTGCTCAACCAGATTGCAGCATCGTTCCTGGATGCTACCAGCGACATCGTGCCTAACTGGAAGCTCGCTACTCCCGATCCAATGGTCACCGTAGGCCTGAAGGCTGAGGGCTTCCGCGTCGAGATGATCATCCGCGGTTACCTGACCGGTTCGGCTTGGCGTGAGTACAAGGCTGGTTGCCGCAGCCTGTGCGGTGTGACTCTGCCAGACGGCATGAAGGAGAACCAGAAGTTCCCAAAGCCTATCATCACCCCAACCACCAAGGCAGACGAGGGTCACGACGAGAACATCTCGAAGGAGGAGATCATCGCTCAGGGTCTGGTAAGCAAGGAGGACTACGAGCAGATGGAGAAATATACCTATGCCCTCTTCGAGCGCGGTACCGAGATTGCTGCCAAGAAGGGTCTGATCCTGGTCGATACGAAGTATGAGTTCGGCAAGCGCGACGGCAAGGTCATCCTGATCGACGAAATCCATACTCCCGACTCAAGCCGTTACTTCTATGCTGAGGGTTACGAGGAGAAGTTCGCCAAGGGTGAACCACAGAAGCAGCTCAGCAAGGAGTTCGTCCGCCAGTGGTTGATCGAGCATAACTTCATGAACCAGCCTGGTCAGACCATGCCCGAGATCACCGACGAGTACGCCGAGAGCGTGAGCGAGCGTTACATCGAGCTGTACGAGCACATCGTAGGCGAGAAGTTCGTCAAGGCTGACGACAACGCCGATGTGGCTGCCCGCATCGAGAAGAATGTAAGCGAATACCTGAAGAGCAAGTAAAGCCGACCTGGCTCTCACTTGACCTTCGACTATAAAACCATAGTACATTGATAAAGCACTGTATCATAGCCGATCTTCACATAGTCATCGACACCGATGACCGCGAACTGCTGAACGCATTGGCTCCCAGATATGCCCCATTCTGCCACCGGGCCTCGGACGTAACCGAGGTGCCGGTGCTTTTCGCTCTGCATCATACGGAGCGGTTCGAGCCATTGGCCAACGCCAAAGTGATGTCCGACTTCGAGTGTCAGGAATCGTGGTGTATATACAGCGAGACCGACACGATGGTGCAGATCACCCTGCAGGACTTCCACACGCGCGAGGACATAGCCCAGATGCAGTGCAGCAAGGACTTCGGCGAAGCGCGCTGCTGGCTGTCGCGCAGCATCAACGTGAGGGAGTATTGCTACAACAACTTCCTGATGATGCTGTTCGCCTTCGCCTCGATGGACAAGCAGACGCTGCTCTTCCATGCCTCGGTCGTGGCACGCGAGGGCAAGGCATACCTCTTCCTGGCCAAGAGCGGCACAGGCAAGAGTACCCACAGCACCCTGTGGCTGAAGCATGTGCCTGGATGCGAATTGCTCAATGATGACAATCCTGCTGTGGGCGTGCGCGACGGTAAGGTCATCGTCTATGGTACCCCGTGGAGCGGCAAGACCGCCTGCTACCGCGACGTGCGGTGCGAGGTGGGCGCCTTCGTCCGCATCAACCGCGAGAAAACCTGTTACCTGAAACGCCTGGTGTCGGTCCAGTCGTTCGCCTGCCTGCTGCCATCGTGCAGCGGCGTGAAGTGGGACAAACGCCTGTACCGCGCGCAGGGTGACACGATCACGATGCTGGTGAGCTGTGTGCCGGTGTGCGAGATGTACTGCACGCCTTACCGCGAGGCTGCCGTGGTGTGCAGCACGAGCCTGGGCGCATGGGACGGCGTATCGGAGGGTGAGGGATTCGGCGTCAATGAACGCAGCATGAAACCCTACGGCGTGACCCTGCCCCCGGAACCCCAGGACCAGTCATCGGCCAATGCCTAAAACGGACGGAGTATGAAAGAACGTGTGCTGGAGGTCCCGAATAACGTCTTCCTGGAAGAGGTGCGCCGCCAACTGAAGGCGGGCCACACTGCCACCTTCAGGGTGAGGGGATGGAGCATGCGCCCCTTCCTGGAACATGCCCGCGACAAGGTGCTGCTCGTGCCGACGGACCGACGCCCGCTCAAGGTGGGCGACGTCGCCCTGGTGCTGGATACCACGGGACGATATGTGCTGCACCGCGTGGTGGCTTTGAACCCGGACGGAGGCTGTACGCTGTGGGGCGACGGTAACGTGATGGGCCGCGAACAGGCTACCGCCGAGAACGTGATTGGGGTGGCGCAAGGCTTCTACATCGGCCGCAAGGAACGGTACGTGGATGTGGACAGCCGACAGTGGCGCTGGTACTCCTGGCTGTGGATGCACACCACGCCCCTGAGACGATGGGTGCTGCTGGGATATAGGGTGATGAGGAAGATGAGAAGACCCCCCTTCCCCCCTGCATAGGGGGGAGAACCCAACCGGACGGGAACTGAAGTGTGTAAACAATTGAAGTGAATCTTGATGGTTCCTGATGTGGAGCCTGTTGACTATTGAAGACAATCCTGTTAATTCCTGAACTTAATATTTGTAATTATTATGCAACTGAAAGACGGATTTGGACTGCGCGACGTGTGCGGTGAGAAGGTGCTCGTTCCCGAGGGCCTGGAGAATATCGACTACAGCCGTATCATCAACCTGAATGAGACTGCTGCCTACCTGTGGGAAAACCTGGTGGGTAAGGAGTTCGAAATCGAGGATATGGTGGACCTGCTCTGCAAGGAGTATGACGTCCCTGCTGATGTGGCCCTGAATGACTGTAACGCCCTCGCCAAGAAATGGATCGAGGCTGGATTGGCAAAATAAAGTTATTTACGATTTGACTATTTACTTTATTTACGATTTGACTATTTACGATTTACTATTTATTTGATTATTTAGTAATTTAATTATTTTCAGTCAGTTGAAAATGGTCAGTCTAAATAGGTCAGTCTAAATAGGTCAGTATAGATTAGTCGATTGTAAATTAACCTTTGTACTTTGTCCTTTGTTCCTTTGTCCTTAAAACAGTCCCTTTGTCCTTTGTTAGATGTTTTCCCTTCGTCCATACATAGCAACATTCAAGTGGTTGGTGTCGATAGCCGATGGTTATCGGACCAGCGTCGTGATATGTACGGTGCTGGGACTGCTGAATATCTGCCTGGGATGGTGTTTCGTCTATGTGTGCAAGTGGGCCGTGGATATAGCCTCGCATACAGTGGAGGGGAACTTGGTGCACGTCCTGCTGTTGTTGCCCACCATCATGGTGGGAGAACTGGCATTCGCCTCCATCATATCGTGGATAAGCCAGGTGCGTAACGTCCATCTGGACAACAGGACCAAGCAGTACGTCTTCCGCCACCTGATAGAGAGCGAATGGCGCGGCATCGAGAAATATCACACCGGTGACGTGGTGAACAGGATAGAGAGCGATGTGGCACTCGTGGTGAGTTTCGCCACCGATACATTGCCCGGCATACTGGTGCTGCTGTTCCAACTGGTCGGTTCGTTCATCCTGCTGCTGTGGCTCGATGCGACATTGGCATGGATCATACTGTGCATCAGTCCGGTCTTCCTGCTGATGGCCCGCATATACATGCGACGGATGCACCGCATAGTGCGGAAGGTGAGGGACAGCGAGAGTTCGGTGCAGTGCCAGATACAGGAGAACCTGCAGTACCGCGCCGTGATCAAGACCCTGGAACAGGCTGACGCCACGCTGCAGCGCATGACATCGGTGATGGACGTGCTGACAGGACAGGTGCGCCAACGTGCCCGACTGTCGATCATCACGAGGCTGTGCATGAGCGGCGGTTTCGGCCTGGGTTACTGCCTCACCTTCGGTTGGGGTGTGATACAGATATGGGAAGGTGTGATAGGGTATGGCACGATGGTGGCTTTCCTGCAACTGGCGGGCCGCGTGCAACGCCCTATAGCCGACCTGAGCAAGGAGGTGCCCGTCCTGGTGCGATGCTTCACATCGGCCGAACGTCTGCTGGAACTGGTGAAGCTGCCGCGCGAGGAGTGCGAGCCGCAACCGCCCTTGGGCCGCACAGCACTGGGCATCAGACTGCAGGACGTATCGTTCCGCTATGCCTCGGACGAGGCTGAACAACGTCAGGTGCTGGAGCACTTCAGCTACGACTTCAAACCGGGCAGCAGCGTCGCCATACTGGGCGAGACAGGTGTGGGCAAGACCACACTGATACGTATGTTGCTCGCGCTGATACGCCCAGACCAAGGAACGGTCACGCTGTACAGCGCCGGTACGGACGATGCCCATCCGGGCGAGGAACAGCCGCTGACCGCCTACAGCCGCAGATATATGTCGTACGTGCCGCAGGGTAACACGCTGCTGAGCGGCACGATACGCTCGAACCTGCAGATGGGACGCGCCGACGCCACGGACGAGGAGATGCTCGATGCCCTGCACCTGGCTGCTGCCGACTTCGTATCGACCCTGCCACAGGCACTGGACACTCCGTGCGGCGAGAGGGGCGGCGGTCTGTCGGAGGGTCAGGCGCAACGTATAGCCATAGCACGCGCCCTGCTGCGCAAGGCTCCTATCCTGCTGCTGGACGAAGCTACATCGGCCCTGGACCCCGACACGGAACAGCGTGTGCTGGATAACCTGCTATCGGCATCGGATTGCCGTCTGGTAGTACTTATCACGCACAGACCAAGCGCCGCCGAACGCTGCAAAGAGGTGGTAACCGTCAATCGCGATTGACGTTTACAATTGAAAAAGGGTCGCCCCGAATCAGGACAACCCTACAAGGTCAGAAATAAATGTATTGTATTTTTATTTCGACTTTAAGTCGTGTTTTTCTTTAAAAGTATTAGAAGTGTATTGTACTTGTGTAATAAGCCTTCTTATTTCATGTTAGTTTGACTGCGCAAATATAGTTAGTTTTTGTTAAAACTACAACTTTTTTCCTAAAAAACATAAATTTGAGGCAATAAAATCCTGTTTTGAACTGAAAACGTGTTAAAAAACATACATAAATGAGTCGCAAAGACAAGAAAAAACCTCTGTTAGAGGGAATTGAGATTACTGCATACGCTGCCGAGGGTAAGTCGTTGGCAAGAGTAAACGACAAAGTAGTGTTTGTGCCCTTTGCCGCCGTGGGCGATGTGGTAGATATCCAGGTGCGTCGTTCGCGTAGTTCGTATGCAGAAGGTACGATAGAGAGAATCATCTCCCCGTCACCTGTCCGCATTGAACCTAAATGCGCCCACTTCGGCGTGTGCGGCGGATGCAAGTGGCAACATATCCCATACGAGGAACAACTCAAATTCAAACAGCAGCAGGTGGTAGATGCATTGACCCGCATCGGCAAGGTCGAACTGCCTGAGTGCAGCCCGATAGACGGATCGAAGGAGATATTCTGCTACCGTAACAAACTGGAATTTACCTTCTCGTGCAAGCGCTGGCTCACCTTCGACGAGGTGAAGTCGGGCGTGAAGTACGACGATATGAACGCACTGGGCTTCCATATCCCGGACTGCTTCGACAAGGTGCTGGACATACAGAAGTGCTGGCTGCAGGACGACATATCGAACCAGCTGCGCCTGGACATACGCGCATTCGCCATCGAGCACGGCATGACGTTCTACGACCTGCGTAACCAGGTGGGACTGCTCCGCAACATGGTGGTGCGTACCGCATCGACCGGCGAACTGATGCTGATCGTCATCTTCGGCCAGGATGACCGCGAGAACATCGCCCTCCTGTTGAACCACCTGAAGGAGACCTTCCCTCAGATCACGTCGCTGATGTATGTGATCAATACGAAGTGCAACGACGCATGGAATGACCTGCCCTGCGAATGTTGGTCGGGCAATGACCATATATACGAGGAGATGGAGGGTCTGCGATTCAAGGTCGGCCCGAAGTCGTTCTACCAGACGAACAGCAAACAGGCATACACGCTCTATAAGTATGCCCGCCAGTTCGCCGGCCTGACTCCCGCTGAGGGTGCCCAGTCATCGGACCAAAATGAAAAACCACTGGTGTATGACCTCTACACGGGAACGGGTACCATCGCCAACTTCGTGAGCCGCAGCGCCCGCAAGGTCATCGGCATAGAATATGTGCCGGAGGCGATAGAGGATGCCAAGGTGAACTCGGCTGTGAACGGCATCGACAACACGCTGTTCTACGCCGGCGACATGAAGGATATCCTGACGGATGACTTCATCGCTGAACACGGTCGCCCTGACGTCATCATCACTGACCCTCCGCGCGCCGGTATGCACGAGGATGTAATCAATGTGATCCTCAATGCCGCACCGAAGGTCATCGTCTATGTATCGTGCAACCCTGCCACCCAGGCGCGCGACCTGCAGCTGCTCGATGCCAAGTACCGCGTGACCGACATCCAACCTGTCGATATGTTCCCCCACACCCAACACGTGGAGAATGTAGTCCGCCTGGTGCTGAAATAATATCGCACACATATAAAAATTTTAATTATAAATGAATCCCAGCCAAGGGGTACACGGGGAACCGCGTGCCTCTTGGCGTTTTTTAATTGATAATTGACAATTGATAATTGATATTTTCCAACTTCAATTTTCAACTTTCAACTTTCAATTTCCATTTTTCAACTTTCAATTTTCAATTTTCAATTTCCATTGGAATGCTCATTCCAAGTACTTGTGAGTGCGATTTTTATGTTGTACAGCACAAAAGCAGGACAGAATATTATGTTGTGCAGCAGAACAATCGGTTGCCCCTGAAAAAAAGGTTTCAGAAAATTTGGAGGAATTGCGAAAAGGCTATATCTTTGCAGTACCTTAAAGACAATAACCATATACTTTTTTATTTTAGCCCAATGTTAAGTAAGTTGCCTTAAAAATTTGCCATAATAAATGAGAAACACAGATGTCGCTCCAATAGGACGACAAAGAAAAAGGAAGGTCGTGAAGATCTCCCTTTTTTTTGTTGTATTGGATATAGATATACCCCCAATAATTGTGAAAAATAGATAGAATCGATAGTATCAACGGCATACGTCATTGCATAACTCATTGATCCTGTAACAAGTATAGGCAAAAGTATAGGGGGGTAAAGTTTGGATATCGAGAAAATAGTCCTTACCTTTGCGCCGTCATTCAACCAGACGACGCAGATGAATCTGCTTGACCAAGCGCAGCCGATAGGTCGCCTTGGTGCCCGCCTTGGAGATGCTGGTCGATCCAGCCGCAAAGGAGTAGGTCTGCTGCCCATCGGTGCAGAGATACCGTTCGGGATGACCATTCAGGTCGGTAGCAGTGATGCCTGGCATGTGGATGCTGGCCAACTGTGTATTGAGCATATAGGCCTGCGCATCGGCATAGAGCGAACGTAGTAAGGTCGCCTGGTCCGGCGTAGGTATGTGCCACTGCGTGACGAGTCCCGACGTAGCGTTGGGGAGCGTGGAGGGCGAGAGGTTGATGTCGCACATCTCGGTGTACTGCCGGGCTATGCTGACGGCATTGGTCGGATCGGCACTGTAGGCCGACGAGACCTCGTCCCACTCATTGGCACTTATCAATAGGATATCGGCCTGATCGGCACTGAGCATAGACATGTGTGCCACAACCAGTCCGTGCCACAACGAAGGCGTCGAGGCGGGGAAATCGCTCACCGTGAGCGTATCCGCCGACGGTAGGTCATTGCCCTCTCCACTGATGACGATGGAGGGCGAGAGCACTCCCTGTGCGAGCGATACCTGAAAGGTGTAGTCGTACCCGGCATCAAGATGCTGCGGCAAATGGTAGGAATAGTATTGCGCCGTGCCATCGGTCATAATCTGCAAGGTGAGTACCAGATTGCTGCTGCGACTGGGAAAGAGGTAATATCTCCGTGTAGTGCCCCACTTCAGGTCGTTGCGCTCCAAAGGAAAGGTGACAGGCAGGGCTGACTGCCACTCGCCGCCCATGGTTACGGCTGTGTAGAGTGTGCTGAGCGTGGCATGGACCTGCGAGGCACGCGACGGTATGCCGGTCGCTGTGAAAGACAGGGAGGCTGCCTGCGGCACGAGGGGCAGAGCGGCTGTAGCCGTGGAGCCACTCAGTGTGACGTCCGCCTGGGCCATCAGCAGCGGTGACGTGGGCAACAATGCCTCGTTCTGACTGATGACGGAATGCAAGGCATAGTCGGTAGGCAGGTGGTAGCAGGCAGTGCCTGACAGTGCCACCAGGCGATAGCGTCCGTGGGGCAAAGTCAGTCGGAGTGTGTCATTAGCCTTGCCGAAGGTGCTCATGTGTGCATATTTCCCATCTTCGCCATACACACAGACCGTCGCCGGATATTGAGCATGCAAAGTAGCATCGAACAAAGTAAGCGTGAGTGAACACTCCGGTTCGGACGGTGTGGTGTCCGGTTCGCCTATGGGATCGTAGCAACCAGACAGAAACAAGGCGGCCAGGCACTGCACGCAAAGGGTGCCGAGCCTGGTCGGATATGAATGGATGAGTTGTCGTAGCATGTTCGTCATTGGGGGGAAAGTGGAGTAAGTTGCCTGGGAGCGATACATCGGCCAGGCACATGCTTAAAGATGATCGAAGAAATACTGTGCTATGCGCGTCAAGAGGTGTACACGGTCCTTGCCTCGGACATTGTGCTTGTGATTGGCATAGAGCATGAAATCGGGATAGGTGCCCTCCTCGACGGAGTTCTTGAGGAACTGGACCGACATCTGGGGAACCACGGTATCGTCCTGGTCATCGTGAATGATGAGTAACTTGCCGCGGAGCTTGCCTGCCTGATGGATGAGGCAGTTGGCTGCATAACCCTCGGGATTGTCCTGCGGCGTGCCCATGTAGCGTTCGCCATACATCACCTCGTAGCGGCTCCAGTCGAGTACCGGTCCGCCGCATACGCCAACCTTGAAGATGTCCGGATAATTGAGCTTCATATAGGTAGTCATGAAACCACCATAGCTCCAGCCATAGATGCCGATGCGCTCGGGATCGATGTACGAGAGTGACTTGAGGTACTTGACGCCCTCCAGTTGGTCAGCTGCCTCAACTTCGCCCAAATGGTGCCAAATGGCCTGCTCGAAGGCGAGACCGCGATTGTCCGATCCACGGCCGTCGATGGTGAACACAGCATAGCCCTGCGACGCCATATAGGCATCCCAACCGGGCAAACCATACTCGTAGCCGTCGGTGACCAATTGGGCATGCGGACCATTGTACAAATAAACTACAACAGGGAAGCGACGTCCGGCGTTCTGAGCCTCATCGTAGCCGCGCGGTTTGACCAGACGGTAGTAGAGCGGAGTGATGCTGTCGGCAGCTGTGAGTGTGCCGACCTCGACCTCGGGACGCCAATAGCCCTGATAGGGATCGGCAGCAGTGTAGAGAACCTTGGCGCGGCCACTGCGGATCTGGACCAACTGACAGACGCGTGGTGTGGTAGGACCGCTCCAGGCATCGTAGAACTCGGTATAGTCGGGCGAGATACGGACATTGTGTATGCCAGGCTCGTGGGTGAGCTGGCGCAGGGTGCCGTCGCGCAGATCTACGCTGTAGAGGTGGCGCTCCTTGGGACTCTGGCGAGTAGCCATGAAGTAGAAGTTGCGCGCCTTGGGATCGGCGCCGAACGTCTGGGTCACTACCCACTCGCCCTGGGTGAGTTGGCGGACAGGCCTGAGTTGGGTGGACGATGCGGGATCCCACTGGCTGAGGTCGTAGAGGTAGAGGTGATCGTAACCGTCGCTCTCGTTCTGCCAGATGAAACGGTCGTTGCTGCCAGGCAGGAAGTAGAGCGGGTGTTCGGGCTCGACATACTTGGGATGTGAGAGCGTCAATAGTGTACCGATGTACTGTCCCGTGGTAGCACTGTAGGCATTGAGCTCCATGAAGTTCTGATGACGGTTGAGCTCGGCAATGAAAATCATGCTGCCGTCGGGACGCCAGGAGATACAGGTCAGGTAGTGCTCGGGGTCATTGAGCGAAAGGTGCGCTGCATCGCCGTCATGACCAGGCTTGTGATTGGTATCGAGATAGATGGTCTCCTTGCTGCCAGGCGTGTAGATGCCCAGGGTCACCTGGTGCGATGTCATGCCTGCCATGGGGTAACGTGACCAGCGGACAGTAGCCTCGCGATCGTCGGTCTGTACGAGCGGATAACTCTGGACCATCGACTCGTCCATGCGGTAGAACGCCATGCGGTCATAGGTCTGGTTCCAGAAGATGCCGCCATCGATGCCGAACTCGTTGCGGTGCACCGATTCGCCATAGACGATGCCCTCTGCCTCGGGAAGAGTCTTGCGCCAGTCTTCGACCATCTGCTTGAGCACCTTGCTATCCGGTTGGGCAGGGTTGCGCCATTGGTCGGCCTTGGCTGCCTGAGCGGTATCTTCGGGAAGTGTGTAGCAGAACTTCTTCTGTTGGTTCCAATAGGTATTGAGCAATGTCTTGGGGTAGATATAGTCGGGGCTGCCTGGCGTGAGGTGGCGTAACTGGAGCAATGAGTCCTGTGCCCAAGATAGGCTCGATGATGCGAGGAGCATAATCAATATGGCTTTCAAATGAGACATTTCTGTATGCGATTATATATTCAATTGATGAACAACTATTAGTAATGAAGTCTGTACGGAGCGATTACCTAACAGATAAGGGGGAGAGGGATTGCGGCCTCTCCCCCCCATGAGGTGGGATTCTTTATTCCTTGTCGGGGTTCGACAAGTCGAGCACATGCTTGCTCATGTCGAAGTTGTCACCGAACATAGAGCGGTTGGGATCGAACTCGCGTGGAGCACGCTTGGCTGCTGGACGCTCGGCAGGGCGGTCGCCCTCCTTGGCAGCAGGACGTTTCTTGTCGAAAGGCTTGCGGTCGCTGCCTTTCTTGTCGAAAGGTTTGCCCTTGCGGTCATCGCGACCCTTACGATCGTCTCGGCCCTTGCGGTCATCCTTGCCATGACGGTCATCCTTGCCCTTGCGGTCGAAGGACTTGCGTGATTTGTCGTCCTTGCTGACAGCCTCGATGCTGCCGTCCTTGTTCACCTTGTAAGTGCGCTCGGTGCCACTGGTCGATGTGCGACGTGGCTTGCGGTCACCATCCTCCTTACGGTCGAACTTCTTGCGGTCAGAAGGCTTACGGTCTGATTTGCGGTCGTCCTTGCGGTCATCCTTGCGGTCGTCCGAACGACGAGTAGCGCTGCGCTGAGGGTACTTGTGCTCGAACTTGGATTCCTCCTTGTCGTCGGCTGCTTTCTTGTCGAGGCTGTTGCCCTCGGCACGGAAGTCCTCGAAGCGGCCGCTGAAGAGCTCGTACTTGCGCAACTGGCAGTCGATGCCGCCGTTGTTGAGGTCGATCTTGACCGATGGCTTGAGGCCAATGAAATCGAATGGTTCTGCCTCGCTCTTGAGTCCAGTGCGTGGGTCCTTGACAGTGACCTTCTCCTCGCTCGAAATGAGCCAGGCATCGGCGCCCTGGAACTGCTTCTTGAGGATCGAACCAACCATACGGTAGAAGGTAGGTACGTCGGTGAAGAGACGCTTGCCGTAAGGTGGATTGGCTATCAACATCAATGATGGAGCCTCCTGACCCTCGGCCTTGAGCTGCTTGACATATTCGCTCTGTGGGGCAGCGGTGGTATCCTCGAAGTCGCGAACCTCGAGCGAGATATACTTGGAGAGTCCAGCTGCACGCACGTTCTCGCGGGTGGCATCGATGGCAACCTTCGATACGTCGGCGCCGAAGATGTGGAACTTGAATTCGCGCTCCTGTGAATCGTCGTCATAGAGGTTCTGCCACATATCCTCGTCATAGGCCAGATCGCCTACGGTCCAACGCTGGAAACCGAAGCCCTTGCGGTACAGACCAGCTGGCGTATTGGTCGCAATCAGGGCTGCCTCAATGAGGAAAGTGCCCGAACCGCACATGGGGTCGAACAGATCGCGCTGACCGTCCCAGCCTGCCTTGAGCAGGATGCCTGCAGCCAGTACCTCGCTGATAGGTGCGTCGGTGAGTTGCTCCTTGTAACCACGCTTGTAAAGGGGATCGCCACTGGAATCGAGCGAGATCTGACAGTCGCTCTTGCCGTCATTGCTCTGGGCATCGGGCGTATCGGCTATGTGCAGGTTGAGCTGCACGTCGGCGCTGGCAACGGCTACCTTGGGGCGCTTCATGCCATGCTCGATGAACCAGTCGCAGATGGCGTCCTTGGTGCGGTAGATGGCATAGCGCGAATTGCGGAAATTGTCGCTGAAAATGGTGTTGTCAATGGCGATGGTCTGACCCTCGGCAACATACTTGGACCAATCAATGGCCTTGACGCAGTTATAGAGTTCGTCGGGGTCGCCTGCCTGAAAACGTTCTACTGGTTTGAGCACACGCAGTGCGGTACGTAGCCACAAGTTGGCCTTGTAGAGCAACTCTTTGTCGCCCACGAAACTGACCATACGGGTGCCTACTACGATATTGACACCTCCCAGTGTCTCTACCTCTTTGGCCAAGATCTCCTCGAGGCCAGCCAATGTCTTGGCTACAATCTGAAATTTATCCATACCTTAAATAAAGTGGTTAAAGGAAACTAAAGCGAGTGAATGGAGTTGATATTGATCCTGACCGACTCTCCCAATCCCGGGAGTTGCTGCTGATCCGGTTGTTTAGCGTTCGAATCAGGCCTGTATCGGCGGATATCATTTTTGGGAACTTATTTTTTGATAATAGTTTCGCTGCAGGGGCTGTTAGGTGGGCACTCCTGATGATAGAAAAGTTTGGTCTCGGCGGGAACGTCGTGCGTAATCCAGAGGTTGCCGCCAATAGTGCTGTCGTGGCCGATGTGGATGCGGCCCAGAATAGTGGCATTGGCATATACCACTACGTTGTCGCCCAGGATAGGATGACGGGCGATGCCCTTGACGAGCGAACCGTCCTCTTCCTGTGGGAAATTCTTGGCGCCCAGGGTCACGCCCTGATACAGGGTGACGTTGTGACCCAAGATGGCTGTGGCTCCGATGACTACACCCGTGCCATGGTCGATGGCGAACGAGTGACCGATGTCAGCGCCTGGATGTATGTCGATGCCGGTCTTGCTATGTGCCAGCTCGGTGATCATACGGGGTATGAGCGGTACTCCCAACTGTTCGAGTGCGTGGGCAATGCGGTAGTTGGTGATGGCTTGCATACCTGGATAGCACAAGATGACTTCGCCCAGATTGTGTGCAGCAGGGTCATTGCGGAACATAGCCACTACATCGGTGGCCAACAGTCGGCGCAATTCGGGCAGGCACTCGATGAACTTGGTAACGCGACTGACAGCATCGTCGCGAACCTTGTCCTGACCTACGTACGATTCGGCATCGGAAAATGCCAGTCCTGCCATAACCTGCTTGACAAGCTTCTCATAGATCCGCTCTACTCCCACTCCGATGTGGTACTGCAAGGCTCCATTGACAATCGACTTGCCGTAATAGCCAGGAAAGAGTACACTGCGGCATAACTCGACAATGTCGCACAATTCGTTCACCGATGGAAATGGTACTCCCTCGATGCCGTAATGATGCAGCTCGCTGTTGCTTATGTCGCTCAATGCTGCAATGGTCTGGTCAAAGTTGTGCATACTATGAAATTTGATTTATATTCAAATTCAAGTTATTAGTTAATAGTTTTCAGTTAGGGCATTGGGGAACAATGTTCACAATGACTGACAATAATAACTATTAACTAATAACTTTCAATAATTCGGACGCGAATTATTGAATTCCGTACTTCTTGCGCAGCTCCTTAGGTACGGCGTTCTTGTTGACGACGTAGTTCAGGGTCTTGGCTGCACAGAACTCAGGAGTCATGTACCAGATACCGTCATACTTGCCGGTCTTGCCCCATGAGTTCTTGATCATATAGTACTTGTTGCCATTCTGATCCTTGGCGGTACCGAACAGGTGCATACCGTGGTCATCGGTGGTCTCGAAGTTGTCGTAGCCACGCTGACGGGTCTCGGCAGTAACGGCCTTCTGTGGCAATGGACGCTTGGTGAGCTCGGCTCCCTTGGACTTGCGGTCCATCTTGAGCCAACGTGCCTGGTCCATACCTGGAGCATCAGGAGCCTCCATGTCAGGCCATACGGCAAGACCGTCGCGGGTGAAACCGTCTTCGCTGACGTCGCCGCCCCACAGTACAGTGTAACCCTCCTTGATGGCATTGTCGATGATAGCCATCATGTCGGCCAACTCCAGATTGAGGCTCTCACCCCAGCGCCAGTTGTCCTGTACCTCGATGATGAAACCCTTGCCCAGGTTGGCGCCTGTTGAGTAAGGATGATGGGTGAAGCTGGTGATGCTGACATAGTCGTCTGGATTGAGACCGGTGCTGGCAGCGAAGGTCTTGGGAGTATATTCCTTGCCCTCGTACTTGAATGACTCAGGCATCTTGCCGAGGTAGATTTCGTGTACGGCGCGGACAGCCTTCTTCCAGAGTGGTTCGCCATCTGGGCTGAACTGCAGTTTGTTGGCGTTGGCTGCTGCCTTGACGAGAGGATCGGTCATGGCGCTCAACTCGCGGTGGTTAGAGAGGGTGTCGCCGTACATCACGCCGGCTGGCATCTCGCTGTCTGGAACCAGACCATAGTTGCGGAGGCAATACATGATGTCGCAGAATGAACCACCCTGGCTGAACGATACGTCGCCATGCATACGGACGGCCTTGTCAGCACGGTCCATGTAGGTGTTCTCAACTACGAACATCTCTGAGAAATCATAAACCTTACCTTTGGTGCGTAAAACCTCGCTCTCGAGGAAGCTGAGACCAGAATAGCTCCAGCATGTGCCGGCATTCTTCTGATTCTTGATGGGAGTAATTGCCACTGAATCAACAGTTGTGAACTTGAAGCCTTCGACAGAATCCTTCTTTTCGGTTTCGGGATTTGCTGCAACGGCCGATGCTGCCACGAGGGCTGCGACCGATGCCAATGAGAATTTGTTCATAGAAATTGGATGTTAGTTATTACTTCTTGCTCTTGGAGCGTTTTGATTTGTTATTATTTGGGTTCAATTTTGGACTGGAGAGTATCTCTCGATAGCGCTTCTCGTTGCCCAGCACGGCAGCGGCCTCACGTACCACCTTGTCCTGCCCTATAGCGTACTGTATGGCTCCGCGGCGGAAGTAGTAGCGCAGATAGAGTTCCTGTTGCAGCAGACTGCTGATGGCGGTGCGCAGACTGTCCAGATCGTGCTTCAGGTCGATGTGCATCAGATTGAGCAACGTATCGCGACGTGTAGCCTCTACCTCGCGACAGAAGTCGGCATAGAGCGAGTCATTGACCTCGGGCATTGTGCTGTAGCTGTTGTGCACACGATTGGCGAAATGGAAGAATCTCAACTCTCGTTGCAGGTAGTAGGCCAGGTGACTCATCGTATCGGGACGTATCTCGATGTCGGGCTTGATTCCACCGCCATCGCGCACTTCACGACCCGCCTTGGTGTAGAAGACGTGGGTCAAGGAATCGGGTATGCGGCCCAGGTCGGCAGCATCCTCGCCAGCTTCCCAGCGCGCCATTCGTTTGGCTTGATAGTCGATGGCCTGTATGCAGCGGCCACTGGGTATGTAATACTTGGCCGTAGTGAGTTTTATAAGGGTATTATATGGTAACGGGCGAGAACTCTGCACGAGACCCTTACCATAACTGCGTTCGCCTATGATGACGGCACGGTCCAAGTCCTGCAGTGTACCGCTGGTAATCTCGCTGGCCGATGCCGATGAACGGTCGATGAGTACAGCCATGGGCAGGGTGGGTTCGATGGGCGATGCGTTGGTGCGGTAGGTGCTGTTCCATTCGGAGATCTTGGCTTTGTTCTCGACCACGGTGCTGCCCTTCTCGACGAACATTCCGACTATCTTGACAGCCTCATCGACCAGTCCGCCAGGATTGCCGCGTAGGTCGAGGATGAGGCCTTTCAATCGGCGAGGCTGAGTACTGCCTGCTGCGACTTTGCCTTCGTCATTGTGCAATGCTATGATGGCATCCTGCACCTCGAGGGCAGCCTTGTCGGTGAAGTTGTTGAGTTCGATGTATCCGATGCTGTCATTGAACCAGCCGGCGTATGGAACGACATCGAGCAGGATCTTGCGGCGAGTCACGTTCACGGTGCGTGCCTCGGATTCGCCTGGACGCAGGAAGCAGAGCTCGAACGTCGTGTTGGGTTGGCCGCGCAGATGTTCGCTGACGTAGGCAGTGGTGCGTTTGACCATGTTTTCGCCATCTATGCTCAGGATGCGGTCGCCGGGGCGCAGACCTGCTTCGGTGGCAGGCATTCCGTCGTAGGGCTCGCTCACGCAGACGGTATCGCCCATCTGCATGATGATGGCTCCGACGCCTGCATACTCACCTGTGGTCAAGGTCTTGAACTCGCTCTGGTCCTTCTCGTTGTAGAACTCGGTATAAGGGTCAAGTTCATTGAGCATGGCGTCGATGCCGGCAGTAAGTACACGACTCCAGTCCACACTATCGACGTAATACGTCTGCAGCGTGCGGACTGCGGTACCTAAAATCTCCATATATTGCTGAGCATCCAACCGTTGGTCGGACTTATTTGACTGGTTTGATTGTGCATCAGTCTGAGCACTAACCTGCCCGACCTGGCAGATCAGCATAAGTATGCACCATAACAGGGCCCGATTGCCCGTAGTTAATCCTTTCATTTATGTCTGTTAAGTATGGGGACGAAGTCCCTGCTCTCGTTTTATCCTATTCTCCCGTAGGGGGAGGCATCTGATAGATGTATTTAGAGTGGCAAATATAGGTAAATTTTTAATTATACGAACTTTTTTCATTCATTTTTTAATATTTAACGCGCTTTTTTTGCTTTTCTCTTTGGAAAACACTAAATTCGCAGCAAAAATACTGTAATTTTATGCTTTTGCAAGACTCTCCTGAGGTTCGAGAAGGACGTGGTAAGAATGTGATTCCGCCCCCCGAGCGTCAGTCTCTTATAATGGGTTTCCTGGGCAAATTTAAGGATCCTCTCATCATCGTTTTGCTTGTTGTATTCGTGTTCTCTGTCAGTGTAGCCTGTTATGAGGTGTGGCAGGGAGGTTCGATGCAACTCTTCCTCGAACCGCTCGGTGTGTTGGTGGCCCTGCTGCTTGCCACGGGTGTGGGATTCATCTTCGAGGTCAAGGCCGAAAGGGAGTTCGAGGTACTCAATCAGGTGCGCGACGAGGAGCCGGTCAAGGTTCTGCGCTATGCCCGCGGTACCGACGGCAAGCCTGGACCCGTGACGATGTACCGTATCACCAAACGCGACGTATGCCGCGGCGATGTGGTTAGGCTCGAGGCAGGCGACGAGGTTCCAGCCGATGGCAAGGTGACCAGCAGCAATCATCTGATGGTCGATGAGTCGGCCTTCACGGGCGAGCCCTTTGCCAACAAGGGTGTAGCGACAGAGGTCGCCGCCGAGTCGTCGTCCGAGAGTACCTATCCCACTGATTTCGTGTTGCGCGGCTCGACCGTGATGGAGGGCAGCGCCGACTATGAGGTTACTGCCGTGGGTGTCGAGACCGAGGAGGGTCATGGCGCCGCCATCGTACAGCAGGGCAGTGAGGTGAAGACCCCGCTGCGCCGACAGTTGGACGAGCTGGGCCGATGGATATCGATCGTGAGTTTCGTGATAGCCGGTCTGATTGTTGTGGGCCGACTGATATATTTCTTCTGGATCGATTCCGATGCGCCGACCGATGACTGGATTGCCATCGTTCAGTTCGTGCTGCATTCAGTGATGTTGGCGGTCACCCTGATAGTGGTGGCTGTGCCCGAGGGATTGCCCATGAGCATCACCGTGAGCCTGGCGTTGAGCATGCGCCGTATGTTGCGGCAGAATAACCTGGTGCGCAAGTTGCATGCCTGCGAGACGATGGGTGCCGCTACAGTAATCTGCACCGACAAGACCGGTACATTGACCCAGAACCGCATGACCGTGGTGGCTCAATGCCTGGGCGAGGCGCTCTCGGCCGATTCTCTCTTGGCCATCGGTATTTCGGCCAACAGTACTGCCGAGCTGAATGAACGTCAGTCCATTGGCAATCCTACCGAATGTGCGTTGTTGCACTGGTTGCGTACTGAGGGTATCGACTATCGACCGCTTCGTTCCAGCATTCAGGTATTGGAGCAGCAGCCATTCTCGTCCAAGACCAAATTCATGCTCACACGTGGCATATTGGCCGATGGTCGTGAGGTCACTTTCATCAAGGGTGCGCCCGAGGTAATCTTCGCGCAGGCCGCTCCATCGGACCAGATGTTGCAACTGCTCGAGCAGTACCAGGCCAAGGCGTACCGGACATTGGCTTTCGCCTGTCGTGTGGGTGATGGTGCATGGAGTGCTCCGTCGCTGGTGGGAATAGCCGATCCGATTCGTACAGATGTGCCCGATGCCATCCGTCTCTGCAAGGAGGGTGCCCATGTCAAGGTCATCATCGTGACGGGCGATACGCCGGGTACAGCCCGCGAGATAGGCCGACAGATAGGTCTGCTCGCTGAGGGTGAGCTCGATACCACACTCACAGGTCCGGACTTCGCCGCTATGTCGGACGAAGATGCCAGCGCCCTGTTGCGAGCTGACCGCGTCCGTATCATAGCCCGTGCCCGTCCAGATGACAAGGCTCGATTGGTACAACTGCTGCAACGCAATGGCGAGGTCGTAGCGGTGACGGGCGACGGTACGAACGATGCTCCAGCCCTGGCCAAGGCTCAGGTGGGTCTCTCCATGGGCGACGGTACTGCCCGCGCCAAGGAGGCATCGGACATCACTATCATCGACAATTCGTTTGCGTCGATCAACAAGGCCATCCTCTGGGGTCGATCGCTCTATCAGAACATACGCCGTTTCATCCTCTTCCAGATGACCATCAACGTGAGTGCCTGTCTCATCGTGTTGTTGGGAGCCTTCGTGGGGCTCGATTCACCGTTGGGCGTCACGCAGATGTTGTGGGTCAATCTGATCATGGATACCTTTGCGGCAATGGCACTCTCCTCTCTGCCGCCCGATCCGAAGGTGATGCAGGAGTATCCCCGTTCTACCCGGGCTCATATCTTGGACCGATCCATGATACTGCGCATCGTGGGTTGGGGCATGTTCTTCTTCGTCCTGTTAGCTGCGGCATGGTTCGGCTTGCAGCATCTGACCGAGTCGCATCATCTGTCGCGTCACGATCTGGGACTGTTCTTCACGTTCTTCGTCCTGTTGCAGTTCTGGAATTTGTTCAATACCCGTTACTTCCATACAGGCCGCAGTCTGTTGCTCGACATCATCGAGGCAGCGCGCGGAGAGCGTCCCATGTCCGCCACCTATAGTAGCAGTTTCCTGGGCATAGCGCTCGCTATCCTGTTGGGCCAGGTGGTCATCATGCAGGTGGGCTACGAGTTGTTCGAGGTGGCGCCCCTCGCCTGGAGCGAGTGGGGTTGGCTGTTGCTCATCACCTCTCCATTGCTCTTCGTGACCGACTTGGTCCGATTCTTCGGCCATCATGGACGGAGTGCCCGATAGTCAGTTCGCCCGATGTCTCCCGTTAACTCCCTTTTATAATTCATATACAATTTCCATGAAACGTATTCTCTCATTTTTACTATCCGTGACGGCTACTCTATCCGTGGCACAGACCCAGCAGGAGATGCAGGCAGTCTATGACGAGGCCCAGACGCCGTACAAGTATGGATTGGTCGTCACCCCCAAGGACGATACCCACATGACCGACTGTCCTACGGTGTTCAGGCTCAATGACCGTTGGTACATGACCTATGTCATCTTCGATGGCAAGGGCTACGAGACCTGGCTCTCCGAGAGTGAGGACCTCCTGCACTGGCGCGAGGTAGGTTGCCTTTTGCCTTTCCGTCAGGGGACCTGGGACTGCCAGCAGCGAGCCGGTTTCCCAGCCCTCACACAGTGGACGTGGGGTTCGGACCAACAGGGTCTGGGCACCCTCGATGGCCGTTACTGGATGAGTTACTTCGGAGGCGAGAACAAGGGCTACGAGGCTCAGCCGCTCTCCATTGGTATGGCCTATACCGATGCTGCCGACTTCGAACGTCGTCTCCGTCAGCCGGGAGCTGACCTGCAGTGGCAGGTGCTCGATGCTCCTGTCCTCTCTCCGGCCGACAGTGCCGTGCAGTGGTGGGAGACCGGTACGCACTACAAGCCGCTCGTCTATCGCGACACAGCCCGCACCTTGGGTCACGAGTATCTGCTCTACTACAATGCCTATGGCCGACATCCCGAGTCGGGCCTCGGTGCCGAGCGCATCGGTCTGGCTTTGAGCGATGATATGGTTCACTGGGAACGCTATCCAGGCAATCCCGTCTTCCATCACGAGGTCAAGGGTACCATCACGGGCGATGCACAGATCGTATGTATGCGTCCGGCATCTGCCACACAGCCACCGCTGTATGTGATGTTCTACTTCCGTGCCTTCGATCCTTCGCGTCCCTATTCGGCCTACAATACCTTCTCGTGCAGTCACGACCTGATTCATTGGACCGACTGGCAGGGCAAGGATCTGATCTGGCCTACCGAGGCATACGATGACCTCTTCTCGCACAAGACCTTCATCCTCAAGTGGCAGGGTGTGGTCTATCACTTCTTCTGCGCCGTCGATAAGGATATGCGTCGCGGCATCGCTGTTGCCACCTCGCGCGATTTCGGTCAGTCGCCTCTCCACTTCTATCACCCCTTCCGTTTCGGCAATGCCTTCACCTCGCACTGTGTGCTGC
This sequence comes from Bacteroidales bacterium, assembly GCA_024694125.1. Taxonomy (GTDB): domain Bacteria; phylum Bacteroidota; class Bacteroidia; order Bacteroidales; family UBA3663; genus Liminaster. Next base: position 5,647 of record JAILKE010000056.1, on the reverse strand, counting down.
AGGCTGGCCAACCTCTGCCGCTCTGGGGCGAAGCGCCCGTAGGCGATACCGTACGCGTCATTGTGGGCAAGAAACAATATACCACTGTGGCCGATGGTCATGGCCGATGGGAGGTCAGTCTTTCTGCGCAACGTGCATCGGTCAAGCCTGTCAAGGTTACGGCACAATGTGGCGCCGAGGATATTGAATTGCTTGACGTCGTTTTCGGCGACGTGTGGTTCGCAGCGGGTACAGCGCTCGATACGACCAATCTGCAGCGCCTCGGCATATCGTCCAGCAATACCGAGGTCCGTCTGCTGTCGGCCCCAGTGACTGGACAGTGGGAGGAGTGGCAACTGTCGCCTTTCCGTCCGCACGGCAAGGTCAAGCGCGTGGTGGGCGTCATCTCAGCTGGCGTCAACCGTGGCAAGATCAAGTCGTGGTGCACCCCGACTGGCAAGTGGAACAAACGCATCGTTCAGCCTATGTCTCCTTATCCTGTACGCGGCATTCTCTGGTATCAGGGCAATGACAATGCCACTGCCGAGCAGATGGAACAACTGCAGCGCCTGTTGCGTGAGTCGTTCGGTGCTCCGGATGCCGAGTTCAGAAGATAATTGGCCTCTTTAGCGATTATATGTGCTCCCTTGTCATATTCTCCGTTAGAATCATGATGGGGGAGCATTCGTATGTCAAAGAACGTATGCTGCCGAGGTTTTGTCCCATATTTCTATGTGGGCTCTTCCTCAACAGCGCTGCAAAGGTAAGAAGAATTTTTCCGCTCGCCAACTTTTTTCTGTTATAGTTTTGCCTATACTTGGCTATACTTGTGGATACAGGTGCCTGTAACGGCGATTTCAGGTAATCCCAATCTTGTCCTATCTGCCTTTTTTAGAGAAAAAACAAATGGAGAAAAAACATTATTACTCTGAAATGCTTTATCCCTCATTTATGATGCAAAGGGTCGCACTGAAAGTGCAATAGATCATAGCCCAGGACGTCGTCCTGGGTCCCCCGCAGCCCAGAGGAGTTCGCCCAGAATGGGCAGCAGATTTATTGAGGACTCAACGGACTTCGCCAAAAGAGGTCTCTAATTCTTATCAATTCCCCGTAGCGAGGGATATTCTCTTAATTCTCGAATTCTTGAGAATGTATATGGACCTGTTCAACGGAAGGGGCCAACACGAGCGGAGCGAGTATTAACAGCCATTGGCTATTAACACAACGTATTAACACGTCAGTATTAACACTTCGAGCGATGCACAGCGTGCATCGCTCGAAGTTCACGGTACCATCTGCACCAGTGGGATACAATCCATAGGCGTATCTTGGTCCAATAGAACAGTTGTTCCGTATTTGCTGGTTGCAGAAATCACGAAACCCAGAGTATGGACAATGTCCGTCTTGGGATGATCTCCCCCCACAACTTTTGAGACATTGCCGGCAGATAAGATGACGCCGCCGGCAGTCTGTTTGTCAATTGCAACTTGGAAACCTCTGTAAGGTTGCAGGCTGCGGTCCCATCTTTCATCTTTATAGTTGGCAATCACATATGCATCATTGATGGTGCTGTTGATAGAGATGTCAATCTTGATGTCGGGAAAATACTTTCTGAACATTTCCAGAGACATTTCCGGGAAAGTATCCTTCTCGCCTTTGTAGCTTTCCATCACTAAATCATGGAAGGAGATGGAGACCTCCTTGTTGCCGCCCTTCCAAGGGATGTCGCAACCATAGGCATTGTTCCGGACTTGATTCTGGGTCGATAACCCGTTGAAGGTCACATTCCCGACCGATTTCACATTCTTGTATTTATTGACGGTATAAACTCTCTTTTCTATCTTGTCCGAATCGTAGGTTACGTTAATGCTCTGGCTGTCGATTGTGATTGTGCTGTATTTAGCTTCGGAATACTCACCTTCAGCTTCCGATACTTCCAGTTCACACATACACCGGTAGATGGTTTTGTCACCATCAGTGTGTTGTTCCTGAATCTGGTTTGGTTTGCTGTAAACTACTGAAACCTTGTTGTCATGGAGGATGAATACATTGAAACTTTGTGGTGACCCCATCCATAATCCTCCATGTAATATGATTGCCAGGTCGTTACCCAATTTATGTGCAACATACATTTTTGGTTCATCAGTATCTCCTGCCTCGGGAACTGACATCCAGCACTCATCGCTGTCAAATGTAGCAATTTTGGTATCCTTATAAAAGAATTCTATACGGGAATATCTTAATATACTGTTTTCGAATGAAAAACTGTGTTGAGCAGTATCGACGTAGAAACGCATGGAATAGTCGTCATATCCAAGTGTATCAATGGTGTTTTTCAGACCGATGGCAAATTTATGTTCATCCTTAGGGTCCAAATAATATCCATCTATGTTCGAGTAACTTACATCGTGTGCGGTTCGCCAATTCTTGTCATTGTCAGCCAACAGGCAGCAGGTCGCAAGAAGCTGTAAAAGTAGAAAGGTTAAAAATGTTTTCATAATATTGTCAAAATGTTGTATATTTTATGATATCAAATCTGGGATGATTGTTTTTTCATTGAGGTCGATAAGGTGTGAAGTTCATCAGGTATTATCAAGTTTCGCAAGTGGCTTTATGGGTTCACTTGCGAAACTTGATTCAGTATAGAGTCCGGAATGAAGTATTCCTCGATGTCGATGTTGTGCTGCTTGAACAGGTCGCGTGCCATGGTGACGAAGGTGTCGCGCTTCTGGCTTTCGACGCGGTTGAGCAGAGAGTCGGCGATGTTGACCGGGTAGATGCGGTGGTTCTTGCGCTTGCTCCAGTCTGGGCGGGCTACGAAGGTGAGCATGTAGCCGCAGTCCGAGATGTGGGCAGGCTGGTGGGGACCCTGCTTGGTGAAGTCAATGCGCAGCATTATGCCGCCATACTTGGGGAAGCCTGCCTGGTCGCTCACGAAGTTGCCGAGCGAATAGGCCACCAGGTGTTCGGTGCCGGCGAGCGAGTCGCGGCGCAGTTCGATAGGTTGCACCACGTGAGGATGACCGCCTATGACGTGGTCCACACCCTTGTCGATCAGCCATTGAGCCAGTCGGACCATGTGCTTGCGTGGCAGGGTCTCGTACTCGATGCCCCAGTGAGGCAGAGCGATGATCAGGTCAGGGTTCATGGCCTTGGCCTTGAGTATGTCGCCGGCTATCTGTGCCGTGTCGGTACGGTTGACGTGAGTTGGCTTGGGCGTAGGCAGTTCGTTGGTGCCGTAGGTGAAGTTCAGCAGGGCGATGCGGAAGCCGTTCTGCTCCAGCAGGTAGGGATATTGCTCGACGCGTGCCATCGAGTCCACGTAGGTGCCTATGTGCGGCATGCCCACCGAGTCGCACATCTGTATGGTGCGGAGCACGCCCTTCAGACCGCGGTCGCAGGCATGGTTATTGGTCGTGGTGAGCAGGTCGAAGCCGGCATCCTTGATGGCATAGAGGTATTCGTCGGGTGCCGAGAACTGCGGATAGCCCTTGTAGGGCTTGCCTGCCAGCGTCACTTCGAGGTTGGCAATGGCGACGTCGGCGCGCTCAATCTCGGGTTTGACCCAACGGAAGTAGCTCGAATAGTCGTACGATCCATCGGGCATCAGGGCGCAGCGTATCTGCACGTCGTGCTGCATCAGGTCGCCCGCCACGAGCAGACTGAGGTGCTGCGACGAGTCAGCAGGGATGCTGTCGGCTGCAGGGATGGCCGATTGTGGGGCCGATGCCTGGCAATGCTGGCAGCAGCTGGTCAGACAGGGACTGAACAATATGGTCGATAGCCCGATCAGGGCGAAGTATTTATTCTGCATATTCGTAGTAGGGGTTAAGGGGGTGGGTTAAACTCACTCTTCGTTGTCGGTCACGATGTGCATCTGCTTGCGCTGTTCCTCGTAGTGGTCGTAGGCATCGACAATCTTCTGTACCAGGCGGTGACGTACGATGTCGCGCTTGTCGAACTGTACGGTGGCTATGCCGGGTATGTCGCGCAGTATGCGTTGCGCCTGGACCAGGCCCGATGCCACGTTGCGCGGCAGGTCTATCTGGCTCATGTCGCCGGTCACTATCATGCGGGCGCCCAGTCCCAGACGGGTCAGGAACATCTTGATCTGCGGGGCGGTGGTGTTCTGCGCCTCGTCCAGGATGATGACGGCGTCGCTCAGGGTACGGCCGCGCATGTAGGCCAATGGAGCAATCTGTATGACGTTGGTCTCCATCAGTTCCTTCAGTTTGGCAGCGGGAATCATATCCTCCAGGGCGTCGTAGAGCGGTTGCAGGTAGGGGTCGAGCTTGTCCTTCATCTCGCCGGGCAGGAAGCCCAGTTTCTCACCCGCCTCGACGGCAGGGCGGGACAGGATGATCTTGCGTATCTCCTTGTTCTTCAGTGCGCGCACAGCCAGGGCAATGGCGACGTATGTCTTGCCCGATCCGGCTGGACCGAGGGCGAAGCAGAGGTCGTTCTTGCGGAAGGCATCGACCAGCGCCTTCTGGTTCTGTGTGCGTGCGGTGATGGGGCGGCCATTGACGCCGTATATGATGAGCGAATCCTGTTTGTGTTCGATGGGTCCCTCTCCGTTCCAGAAGTCGAGTATCACCTCTTCGTTCAGTTTGTTGTAGTCACAGCAGTAGCGTATCAGTTTGGCCATGAAGGTTTCGAGCTGACCTATCTGTTCCTCGTCGCCATAGACCTTGATGGTCTGGCCACGAGCCACGAAGCGGAGTTTGGGGTAGAGCGTTTTGAGCAACAGTATATTGCTGTTGTTGACGCCATAAAAAATGACTGGATCAGCCTGATCCAATACGATTACTTTCTCAATCATGGGCGCAAAGGTACGCACTTTTCTCTGAAATGCAAAATTTTAGTCCCGTTTTTCGGGCATATACCTAATATAATTAGGTAGGAATGTGTTTTTTTGTACAAAAATACTATCTGTTAATACTCGCTTCGCTCGTGTTGGCCCCTCCTGCTCTATTACCGACACACAGGAGCAAGGCAGCACCAAGAAACAATTGCCATTGCGCCATACCTCCCTTAAACATTAAACCATAAACCCTTAAACTTTATATTTTCTCCGTTAATTGTCATTAATCAACATTAATTCAGTCAGTTGAGGCGTGAATCCCAATGAATACACATTAATTTTAAGATTTAATTGGCATTAATGCTTTCGGACATACCTCCGTTAAACCTTAACCTCTAAACTTTAAATATTCTCCATTAATTATCATTAATCAACATTAATTCAGTCAGTTGGGTCCGTGAATCTTCAAGTGATACAATTAATCTTTGTACATTAATTTTCATTAATACACCCTTGTCGATTGGTATCTTTCGCCAGTGTTTGTATATATTACTCTCCCTCCCTCGTAGGGAGGGTCGGGGAGAGTCCTAATCTTAGGCATTAATTGATATTAATCATGCCGCCCCTTATTTCATAACAGGTTCAACGGGTTGGGAGCGCCCCGCAGGGGCAATACCTATTAGCCCAGGGCAACGCCCTGGGTCACAGTAGATTAGGTGAGGACGCCCAGCTTTCTATGTTAAAATCCAAACATTTTGACCAAAATTTTTAGTTTTAAGCTGAAATTTTATACTTTGGGTCAAAAAACTGCTTATTTTTGACCATTGCAGTCAAAATATGGATGAGTTTGTTCTTGACATTATT
>JAILKE010000042.1 GCA_024694125.1 Bacteroidales bacterium | reverse complement strand
CCTACGCAGACAGGCTTCTACCTGGGTCCAGACAAGACGGTCAAACCGTTTTTGAAATAAGTACAAAGGGACAAAGTACAAAGTACAAAGGGGAAGTTACAAAATACTGATTGCGCTCTATTGAATATCAATTGAGGATTGAAACAATTAGTCTCAACGGATGTTTGTATCGTCCCTTTTACTCCCTTTTATTACCCTTTTAATAACCCTTTCCCTCCCTTTATATTAAAATTTTGATGGGGTCGAATCAACTTCGGCCCCATCATTATGTATATGATGTTACAATGAGATAGAGAAATGTAACACTGGCGTTTTTTTATTTGGAAAGGAGGTCGTAACTTTGCGGCGCCAAAAGGCAGGCCTGCGTGATGCAATGCCTGTGACACACATACATTATCGAAATCTACACACTACATAGACAGACTGATATGAAGAAGTATTTTGCAACGATTGCCACTTGTGTGGCTCTTAGCAGTGTTTGGAATAATGTCCAGGCACAAGACCGTCTTTACACTGATGAATTTCCACTGGGAGATGTGACGCTCCTGGATGGCCCGCTGCAACGGGCTCGTGACCTGAATGTCCGTACCTTGCTCCAATATGACTGTGACAGACTGCTGGCTCCCTATCGCAAGGAGGCTGGCCTGACCCCCAAGGCCAAGACCTACCCGAATTGGGATGGTCTGGACGGACACGTGGGCGGTCACTATCTGACAGCCATGGCTATCAATGCGGCTATGGGCAATGAGGAGTGCCGTCGCCGCATGCTCTATATGATATCGGAGTTGCAGGAATGTGCCGATGCCAATGTGCGCAATCACCCCGACTGGGGCAAGGGTTACGTGGGCGGTATGCCCAACAGCGCCAATATCTGGTCCCGCTTCAAGCGGGGAGACTTCGGCGTTTACTTCGGCTCGTGGGCACCGTTCTACAATCTGCACAAGATGTATGCCGGTCTGCGCGATGCCTGGGTCTATTGTGGCAATGAGCAGGCGCGGGCGCTCTTCCTCGGCTTCTGCGACTGGGCGGTCGATGTGACGGCACAGCTCAATGACCAGCAGATGGAACAGATGTTGGGCAATGAACATGGCGGTATGAACGAGGTTCTGGCCGATGCCTATGCCATGACCCGTGACGAGCGGTACTTGCGTTGTGCCGAACGGTTCTCGCATAAGCGGCTCCTGCTCCCCATGTCGCAGCGACTGGACAATCTGGACAATATGCACGCCAATACACAGGTGCCCAAGGTGGTGGGCTTCGAGCGCATTGCAGCACTGTCGGGTGTGGAGTCGTACCACACGGCGAGCATCAACTTCTGGGAGATAGTGACTGCCGAGCGTTCGTTGGCCTTCGGTGGCAACAGCCGTCGTGAACACTTCCCCAGCCGCGAGGCATGCATGGACTTCATCAACGACATAGATGGTCCCGAGACGTGCAATACCAACAATATGCTCAAACTCACCGAGGACCTGCACCGCCGCAACCCCGAGGCCCGTTTCGCGGACTACTACGAGCAGGCCACCTTCAACCATATCCTCTCCTCCCAGCATCCCGAGCATGGCGGATACGTCTATTTCACCCCCGCACGTCCGCGCCATTACCGTAACTACTCGGCGCCGAACGAGGCGATGTGGTGCTGTGTGGGTACCGGTATGGAGAACCATGGCAAGTATGGCCAATTCGCCTACACGCACCACGGTGATGCTCTGTATGTCAACCTCTACTTGGCATCCCAACTGCATTGGCGCGACAAGGGACTCACGCTCCGGCAGGAGACGCAGTTCCCCTACGGCGAGTCGAGCCGCATCACCATCACGGAGGGCAAGGGCCACTGTCAGTTGATGGTGCGTTACCCAGGCTGGGTTCGACCGGGCGAGTTCGATGTGATGGTCAATGGCCAACCGGTCGCCATCGTCACGGGTCCGTCGTCGTACGTATGCATAGACCGCAAGTGGAAGAAGGGTGATGTGGTCGATGTCCGTTTCCCTATGCACAGCAGTGTCAAGTATCTGCCCAATGTACCCCGGTACGTCGCTCTGATGCACGGCCCCATCCTGCTGGGTATGAAGACCGGCACTGAGAACCTCTGGCACCTCATTGCAGACGATAGTCGTTTCGGCCAATATGCAGGCGGCAAGAAACTGCCCATCGACCAGGCTCCTATATTGATCAATGACGACATAGAGGGTATAGCAGCCCAACTCGAACCCATCCCTGGCAAGCCGCTTCACTTCAACCTCCGCACGAAGATGGTCAATGAGATACGCAATGAGTTGCAGCCATTCTTCGAGATTCACGATGCCCGCTATATGATGTACTGGCTCGCTCTCTCGGAGCAGAACTATCAGGCTTACGTGGATGACCTGGCGCGTCAGGAAAAAGAGCGTCAGGAGCTCGAAGCCCGCACGGTAGATAAGGTCCAGCCTGGCGAACAGCAGCCTGAGACGGATCACAAGATGGAGTCCGACCAGTCGTGGACGGGCAATACGAATGATGTCTTCTACCGCGATGCACGCGACGGCCATTCCTTCAGCTACCTGATGCAGACGGGCGGCGAGACTGCTCTCTCACTGCGCCTCAAGTACTGGGGTGTGGGCGAGTGGAAGAGCCACGAGTTCGACATCTACATCGACGATGTCCTCTTCAAGTCGGTCAACAACACCGGCAAGTACCGTATCTCCGAATTCAAGTACGAGACTTACGAGATTCCCGCTGAACTGCTCCAGGGCAAGACGCAGGTGCGTGTCAAGTTCGTCGCCAAGCCCCGCAAGCAGATAGGCGAGATATATGAGGTGCGGTTGGTGAAGTGATTCTCTTGTCCCCCGATCATTGAGAAACAATTCTATTCTATTGAATATGATCAACATGAAACGACTGATAGGACTGGCATTGTCCCTCGTGACAGTGACCCAGGTGATGGCAGCCAGGAGCGTCGATCCCGATCAGAGACTCTGGTACGATGCACCTGCGCACCATTGGCTCGAAGCCTTGCCGTTGGGCAACAGCCGATTGGGAGCGATGGTCTATGGCGGCACCGACGTGGAGGAGATACAGCTCAACGAAGAGACCTTCTGGAGCGGTGGACCGCACGACAATGACAGCAGGACCTCTATCTACTACCTCAACGAGGTGCGTGACCTGATACTGAACGGCAAGGAAGATGAGGCCGAAAAGATTATCAACCGGGAGTTCATCCCTGGCCCTCACGGGCAGAAGTACCTCACGCTCGGGTCGATCAAGATGGACTTCGGGCACAAGGAGGTGACCGACTATTGCCGAGAGTTGGACCTGACCCGCGCTGTCCACACCACGACCTACACCTGCCAGGGCGTCAGGTACGAGCGCACCGCGTTTGCCTCGTTGGCGGACAGCGTCATCGTGGTACACATCCGCGCCAGCAGGAAGGGGGCACTCTCCTTCTCCGTCCGGCACGAGAGCCTGCTGCCTGCCGCCTTTGCCACAGCGCTGAACTACGGCGCGAAGCAGACACCGCAGAGCGCATCGCTCCTCCTGTCCATAGAGGGAGCCGACCATGAGGGCATCCAGTCGCAACTGAAAGCCAGTTGCTTCACCCGGATATTGTCCGATGGCCAGTTGTCCGAGGGTGACCATTGCATACAGGTACAGGGTGCCACACAGGCTACCCTCTACTTCTATGCCGCCACCAACTACGTCAATTACCACAACGTCCGTGGCAACAGCGACATGCAGACAGGGCGCGTCATAGCCAATGCTACGGCACGCACGGCAGCCGAACTGGAGCGCCGTCACGTAGCGGCGTACCAGGCTCAATATGGCCGCGTGCAACTCTCTCTGCCATCCTCCGGTGCCAACCGGACATTGCCCACGGCGCAGCGACTGGACCGTTTCTACGGCAGTCAGGACTATGGGATGGTGGCATTGTTGTTCAATTATGGCCGATACCTGCTCATCTCTTCGTCTCAGCCTGGTGGCCAGCCTGCCAACTTGCAGGGTGTATGGAACCAGAGTCTCAATGCTCCGTGGGATGCCAAATATACCATCAACATCAACGCGCAGATGAACTACTGGCCCGCCGAGGTGTGCAACCTCTCGGCCAATGCGCAGCCGCTCTTCGCCATGGTCCGTGACCTGAGTCAGACGGGTGCCAAGACAGCCCGCCAGATGTATGGTTGCCGTGGATGGGTGGCTCACCACAACACCGACCTGTGGCGCATAGCAGGTCCGATAGATGGCGCTACCTGGGGTATGTTCCCCAATGGTGGAGCCTGGCTCACGACTCACCTGTGGCAGCATTTCCTCTATACGCTCGACCGGGATTTCCTCCGCGCGTACTATCCCGTGATGAAGGGCGCCGCGCAGTTCTACCTCGACTACATGGTGGAGCGTGACGGCGAGTTGCTCATTGTCCCCTCCACATCGCCTGAACATGGCGGCAGGGGCAGGCGCAGCACCGTCACGGCAGGTTGCACGATGGACAATCAGATAGCACGTGATGCCCTCACGCAGGCGCTGACAGCGGCCTGTCTGCTGGGTGATACGGCCGATGGATGGTGTGCTCAACTGGAACGTGCGCTCCGTATGTTGCCCCCTATGCGTGTCGGGCAGTATGGCCAACTGCAAGAGTGGCGCGAGGACCTGGATGACCCGCACGACCAGCACCGCCACATCTCGCACCTGTATGGGCTCTACCCATCGGCGCAGATAGATGCTGTCCGCACCCCGGAACTGTGGCAGGCTGCACGCGTGACGTTGCAGCAGCGTGGCGACGAGGCTACGGGTTGGAGTCTGGGGTGGAAGGTCAACTTCTGGGCACGTATGCTGGATGGAGACCACGCCTACACGATATTGAGCAATATGTTGCGGCTTCTGCCCGATGACCGCCAGATGCGCAATTATCCTCACGGTCGTACCTATCCCAATCTGTTCGATGCTCACCCGCCTTTCCAGATAGATGGCAATTTCGGCGCTACTGCCGGCATTGCCGAGATGCTCTTGCAGAGCGAAGTGTCACTCGGTGCCACTGCCCTGGACAGCACCCGTCAGGTGGAGGCTCTACCGACCATCTTCCTGCTCCCCGCCCTGCCGTCTGCCTGGCAGGAGGGTAGTGTATCCGGCCTCAAAGCGCGCGGTAACGTAGAGGTCGCTGTCCAGTGGCATCAGGGTGCCCTCGCATCGGCCACCCTCATCCCTGCCCATAGCGGCACACTCCGTCTCCGCACCAAGGCTCCCATCGCCCAGGGTAGATTGGTCCAGCAGTATGACGCCCTCGGTATCTACGAGTACGAACTCACCGCCACAGCGGGCAAGCCATTGAAGATACAGGCTGCCCGTTGAACGGCAACACCCGTCTAATCCTTACTAAAAACATACAAACCTCTTTCTAAAAACTATGAAACGTATTTTCCTTTCGCTGCTACTCGCAGTCAGTTGTGTCCTGCAGGCATTGGCCCTCGAGACCATCACTGTAGGTGGTACGGCACGTACGATGATTGTGTATGCTCCATCCGCCCTGCCGTCTCAGTCTCCCCTCATCATCGCCTGTCATGGCTACAACCAGGATGCACCCTACCTGCAGAGCCTGGCCAAGTTCGAATCGGTCGCCGATACGGCCAAGTTTGTCGTGGTCTATGCCAATGGCCTGAACAAGTCCTGGGACATATCGGGCGACACCGACGTGAAGTTCATGCAGGCTATCATCGACGAGATGTACGCACGCTACGGCATCGACCGCAGCCGCGTCTATCTGACTGGATTCTCGATGGGCGGTATGTTCACCTACCATTGCGCCAACCGAATGGCGGACAAGATTGCCGCCTTCGCGCCGGTGAGCGGTTATCCGATGGGTGGGCCCAATCCGCAGGCCTGTCGCCCTGTCCCTATCCTGCACACGCACGGTACTGCCGACGATGTCTGTTCCTACGGCCCCGTACAGTCCCACATCAATGCGTGGGTCAACTTCAACGGCTGTGACAAGAATCCCGTCGTGGTCAAACCCTATCCCACCAACCGCCCCAACTCGCCTGCCAAGCGTGAGCGTTACCTGAATGGACGCGACGGTGTGGAGGTGTCGCTCATCACTCTGGCTGACAAGGGTCACTGGTGGTCGATGGACGATGCCCAGGCCAAGACCTCGGTCGAGGTGTGGAACTTCTGCAAGCGCTATTCCATCGGCGATCCCGAACCCGAGGTGGTGTCCATCGTGCCCGAGGACTGCTCCTTCGACCTCCTGTCGGACCAGCATCGCACCTTCACGCTCCGGCTTACGGACCAGGTGCGGCTGGATGGCGTGCACGTCAGCCTCGTGCCGGCACAGGGTGACACCATCGCACTCGCTGTGCAGGGCGAGGGCCTGGCACAGGACATTCAGGCTGTGGTGCCCGATGGCGTGTCGGTGCCCGACGGGACCTACACGCTCGTGGTCGAGGGTGCTGTGAGCCAGGGTGGCACGCCCATGCGTCGTCGCACCTACACCTATGCCTACGGTGTGGAGCAGGTGGGCGCCACGTTGAGCGTCGATACTTTGTTCTGCCCCGACTTCTATGCTGCACAACCTACAGTGGGCGAGGGTATCCCCGAGGGTTGGCGCCGCTTCTGTCAGCCATCGTCGGGCAATGCCGAGACGATAGGTGAGAACTCCGCCAACTGCGGCGGCGTGCGCCTCAAGTACTTCGAGCGCGGCGGAGACTTCGATGCCGGCTTCTACCTCAGTGCACGTGATTACAGTTCGTGCCGTCTGGCATACGGTATGTATGCTGACCAACGGTTGTCGCTCCAACCGGGCGAGTATGCCCTGTCGTTCAATTCGGTCTATTGGAGCGATGGTTCGCGCAGCGCCAATGCCACCTACAGCGTCTCGCTCTCTGCCTTGATGTCCAATGCTGTCGTTTGGTCCGAATCCTCGTTGCGTTCATCGGGCTCGATGTCCGAGAGCACGGCGCAGGCCATACACGGTTCCCGTCACCACGAACTGACGGTCCGTGTCACTGAGCAGGGGCTGTATGTGCTCAATTTCGAGATGCAGGAGGGCTGGAGTTCGGTCATCGTCGGCAATATGTTGCTCACCACCATGCCCACTCTGGCTGACCGCTACAAGGGCACTTTCCTCCGCACGTTGGACCAGGCTCGTTCCCGCCTGCAGGGATTCGAGGGTAAGGCTGTCGTGACGCTGCAGGCGGTCATTGACCAATATGCCACTCTGGTCAGCACGTCGCCCACGGTCTATACTGAGGCCACCGAGGCGCTCCGCCAGGCTATCGCTGCGTTCGATGCATCGTCGGACAAGGTCACAGCTCTCACCGCTCCATCGTGCGGCATCGAGTCGCTCGGTACCAGCTTCAATCTGGCTGGTCAGCCTGCTGCCCCATCGGCTTGTGGCATCAGCGTCATTCAGGGCAAGAAGGTTGCCCTGCGCCTTCACTAATCTTATTCTCGTCTCTCTCTGCTTATGATTTTATTTCGCCTGGGGCTGTGCTCCAGGCTTTTTTTGTTATATTTAACCTCAAGAATTAGAGAATTGAGAGAATCTTCCGTGCATTGAGGAATTGGTGAGAATTGGAGCTGCTCACGTTGGCATGTATTGGCAATAAATGTCGTGATTGTATCATAAAATGTTCATTTTCACGTTATATGTGAAATAAAATATTGGAAGAGTATGTTCACGGATTATATTGACAGCAATGCAATGGACGATGCAGCCCCGGCGTGGAAGCATCCCATACACTCGTGCCAGGAACTGATAGACTGTATCCAGCAGGTAGGGTTCCTGCCGCTGCTGGAGAGCGGCATCCCAGGGTTCGCCGCCGAGTGCCTGATGGCGGAGGAGTGCCGCTACACCCAGTTCGAAGACGGGTCGTGGGAGTGGCCCCTGTGGCGGTGGAAGGGGCAGGTGGTGCGCGAGAGCGACTGCGTCTATGGCAAGTTCTTCGACGGCAAGGCAGGCTTCGTCAGCCTGGAGTGGTGGCCCTACCTGTGCCACTGGCGCCGCAGCATCAGTCCTATTCCGGCGGATGACTCGGTCGAGGCGCTGATACTCGCCGCCCTGCGCGACAACGGCAGTATGGTGGCGCGCGAACTGCGTGCAGCCTGCGGCCTGACAGCCAAGGGGATGCGCTCCCGCTTCGATGCCTATGTGACACGCCTGCAGAAGTCGTGCCACATCGTGACGGAGGACTTCGTCTATCCCGTCGATAAGCATGGCCGCGAGTACGGCTTCGGCTGGTCCCTGCTCACCACACCGGAACATCTGCTGGGCCGTGAGGCATGCCAGTGTGACCTCGAACCCCTCGATACCTATACCCGTATGTGGGAGTGGTTGTCGCAACAGTTGCCCCAGGCTACCCCACATCAGATCCTGCGGTTGCTGGGTTTCAAGGAGACGGACCGTCTGTGAGGTAGTTGGGCGCTTCGTTGCCGCTATTATCACAGGATAATCGGACCCGCATCGCATCGCGATCCGATTGCGCTTCGTGTACGATTTGGTAGGGATGACCGATCGCACACCAATCGCATTCCAATCGCACACCAATCGCACTGTGAGTGTAGTGTCACCGATAGGGATATTGTACAGAAACTCTCCATCAGCCCTGGGCCGATGGAGAGTTTCTTCTGTCCCCACCCGTAGGGTCGGGGAGTGGGTCGATGTCGGGCAATGTCGCCCCCTTTATGCTATGCCCATCAGTTCGATCTCGAAGATCAGGGTCGAACCGGCTGGGATGCCGGGCTGCGAGTAGTTGCCGTAGCCCATCTCGGCAGGCAGGTATATCTCCCACTTGTCGCCCACGTGCATCTGCTGCATGGCTATGATCCAGCCTTCGATCAGGTCGCACAGGCGGCATGCCAGCGGTACGCCGCCGCGGCTGCTGTCGAACTGCTTGCCGTCTATGGTCTTACCTGTGTAGTGGGCAGTGATGATGCTGCGTACCGATGGGGATGCGCCAGCTGGGTTGCCCTCGCTCAGCACCTTGTAGTATATTCCCTTGGGCAGGGCCTTGACGCCCTCCTCCTTGGCCTTGGCTGCCAACCAATCCTTGTTGGCCTGGATGTATTCACGATTTGCCATTCCTTACGTTTTTTTAGGTTGTTATTCGGCCCGAATTTAGGCATTTTTTTGCTCATTGCCCTAAATAAATTGATAAAAATGCAAAATTGGCCTCAAATATATGCAAATTCGTCCAATTTTCCATTTTTCAGACCATTTATTGGCACTTTCTTCGGGTCGGCAAGGTAGGAAATTGACCCCAATGAAGATGTTAAAATATTGAAAAAAATAGTCATTCGTCACTTGAAAATTTTGAAAATTCATAAATTTTACATATATTTGCAAAAATCACTCACCTTTGGATTGCTTACATTGGCTACTGAATAATTAGTTTTAGGTGACTGTACTGATAGGTCGTTATTGACCGTTCATTTCCTGTAGATAATCAATCATTTCGTTGTCCCAGATGTGCGTCCCCAAACCTTGCACACCACGGGAGGTAACACGTTCTTGACACGTGTTATTACAATTTAAAACTCAACGTTCGCAAGTTTCAGTTGAATTAATTTATTATTTTTATGAATCGAACCCAATTACTATCATTTACGTTGATGCAGTTAGAAAATGCGTACGAGAAGGCTTTCCCTGCCCTGAAGCAGCTGGCCCGGCAGGCGTCGGACCCTGACACGTTCCGGGAGGAACTGGGCCGATGGATAGCCTCCATGCCCGACAGTCCAGCGCGGCAGCTGTTCGACAGGCTCTTGGCGCACGAGGGCCAGACCATACACGAGTGGTCACGTGACGAAGATGTGACGCTCTGTACGCTCCAGCTGCTCTATCGTTTCCTGCGCCACGAGGCGGACCCGACGGCAGGCACGGACCTGTACATAGACCTCTATATGCAGTTGCAGCAACTGACGGGCAATGCTCCCCACGCGCCGTCGGACAAGAAACTGCGGCAGTTGACCGAGCGTTGGCCATCGGGCCTGGACCCCGACGTGATGGCAGTGCGCCAGGAGAACCGCGAGCGGATGTTGCACCTGCTGATAGAACGTGTGCAGCACAGCCACAGCACACGTTTCCATTTCGCCGACGGGATGTCGTACGATGACAAGTACCGTCAGGTCAGCGAGTGGTGGTACGACGAGCGGTTCCAGTTGCAGATGGCGCTCAAAAGTCCGAACGAGATCAACCTCTTCATGGGCAATACCCTCTCCGCCGAGTCGCTCTACCTGATGCGCAGCGCCCGCAAGAAAGGCATCCCGTTCTTCGTCACGCCCTACTACCTCTCGCTGCTCGATCCGCAGGGCAGGTACGATGACTCGTCCATCCGCAGTTATATTTTCTACTCGCCCGAGTTGGTCAAGAGCTTCGGTACCATACGGGCGTGGGAGCGTGAGGATGTCGTCGTGCCCGGTCAGCCCAATGCTGCCGGGTGGATCGTGCCCGAGGGCGAGAATATCCATCGGCGCTATCCCGAGGTGGCTATACTCATTCCCGATACGATGGGACGGGCGTGCGGCGGACTGTGTGCATCGTGCCAGCGCATGTACGGGTTCCAGAGCAAGCGCCTCAACTTCGACTTCTCGCAGCTGCTGCCGCACGACTCGTGGCCCAAGAAACTGTCGCGCCTGATGCAGTACTTCGAGCACGACCCGCTCCTGCGCGACATCCTCATCACGGGCGGCGATGCGCTGATGAGCCGCAACAAGACATTGCGCCACATCCTGGATGCCGTCTATCAGATGGCGGCGCGCAAGCATCGGGCCAATGCCTCACGTCCCGAGGGGGAGAAGTATGCCGAGTTGCAGCGAGTCCGCCTGGGTACCCGTCTGCCGGCCTATCTGCCCATGCGCATCGACGATGAGTTGGTCCAGATACTGCGTGAGTTCAAGGAGCGTGCCTCGATGGTCGGCGTACGTCAGTTCGTGGTGCAGACCCACTTCCAGTCTCCGCTCGAAGTGACGCCCGAGGCGAAGCGCGCCGTCCAGCAACTGCTCGCGGCGGGCTGGATAGTCGATAACCAGCAGGTGTTCAACGTCGCCTCGTCCCGCCGCGGCCACTCGATGCGCCTGCGCGAAGTGTTGTCGCAGATCGGTATGGTGGGCTACTATACCTTCACGGTCAAGGGATTCGAGGAGAACAGCGCCGTCTTTGCGCCCAATGCCCGCTCCGTCCAGGAGAGTGCCGAGGAGAAACGTATGGCGGTGCTGACCGATGCCGAGGCTGAGATCCTGGCAGCGTCGCTCAACAGCGCTCCCGACCCGGGTGCTGCCCTGCGCCGTTATCTGCACGCGCAGCGCCGCAGCGTGGTAGCCACGGACCGCAATGTGCTCAATCTCCCTGCCATCGGCAAGAGCATGACCTTCCAGCTCATCGGCTATACGCCCGACGGCCGCCGTCTGTTGCAGTTCGACCACGACCACAACCGCCTGCACAGCCCCGTCATCCACAGCATCGGACGGGTCAATATCCTGGAGAGCCGCTCCATCGCCTCCTACCTGCGCCAACTGGCTGTGATGGGCGAGGACCCCAAGGACTACGCCACCATCTGGTTCTACACCGAGAGTCAGACGGAGCGCCGCTTCCCTCTCTACCGCTATCCGGACTTCCACTTCGGCGTGGACGACTTCGAGCACCTGTTGGCACAATCGGCTTTCGGTCAACCATCGGCTTTGGCTCAACCGTCATCTTTGGCTCAACCATCGTCTTTGGGTCAACCGTCGGCTGTATGATATCAGATAAATATTTCCCCTCATTAATTATTTTATTTCCTTTGTTGCCGCGGAGTTCTTCTCCGTGGCAACTTTTTTATTGGGGAGTGGGTATCAATTATCAATTATCAATTATCAATTTTAAAACCTCTGTTTGTCAATTTTTTCGACAAAATGTAGGATGTTGGCCCAAATCGGGCATTGAACCCAAAAAAAGAGTACACCTCGTCGGATAAATGTTTATATTTGCAGAAATTATACAATTTTGACCCAAGCAAAAATCAAATCAATTATGTTTCGACAATTTGCTATTATCATAGGATGCCTGGCCCTGGGCGAAGGTATTGTGTGGCTCACGGGTGTGCCTGTGCCGTCCAGCATACTGGGGCTGTTGCTCCTGACTGCAGGACTCCAGATGGGAGTCATCAAGGAGGAGTGGGTCGGCACGTTGTCCGACTTCCTGACCCACAATATGGGATTCTTCTTCGTGCCGCCCGGAGTGGCGTTGATGCTGCATCTCGAACTGATTCAGCGCGAGTGGCTGCCCATCACGGTGGCTGTATTGGTCAGCACCTTGCTGGTACTGCTCGTCACGGCGTGGACACATCGCGCTGTGTGTAGCCTGCAACAGAAACTCAAAGATAAAAAGAATTGACTATGGAATATCTGCATAACGAATATTTCCTGATGACGCTCACCTTCGGCAGTTATTTCCTCGCCCGACGTTTGCAGGCGTGGACCCGTTGGACTTGGCTCAACCCCATATTGGTCAGCATCGCCGTGCTGATCATCTTCCTCCGGGTGGCGGGCATTGACTACGAAGTCTATCATCAAGCCGGGCAGAAGATTGACTTCTGGCTCCGTCCGGCTGTCGTCGCCCTCGGCTTGCCTCTGTATCGTCAACTCAAAGCCATACGCCGCCAACTGTTGCCCATCCTCCTGTCGCAGTTGGCAGGTTGCCTGACCGGCATCGTCTCGGTCGTACTCATAGCGCAGGGGCTGGGCGCCAGCCGTGAGGTGACTCTCTCATTGGTCCCCAAGAGCGTCACCACTCCCATTGCGATGGAGGTGACCAATACCTTGGGTGGCATCCCCTCCTTGACCGCCGCCATCGTGGTCCTGGTCGGCATCCTCGGCGCCGTGGTGGGATTCAAGGTGATGACCATCGGCCATGTACGCAAACCTGATTCTCAGGGCATCGGCATCGGCACTGCTGCCCACGCCGTCGGCACTTCGGCTGCCATTGCTCATGGCGAGATAGAGGGCGTCTTCTCCAGCCTCGGCCTCATCCTGAACGGCATCCTCACCGCCGTTCTCGCCTCCACGGTAGTCTCCTGGCTGTTACCACAAGTGGGGTAATACTTCGTGTTAATACGTTGTGTTAAGACTATCGTGTTAATAGCCCGATGGGCTGTTAATACTCGCTGGCGCTCGTGTTGTCCCATCCGTTGAAGCGTTCCGGATAAATTCTCAAGAATTAGGGAATTGAGAGTGCTAAATTAGGCAGCGGGCTGAAGGCCCGCGGGAATACAGGCGGGGGCGTGAGCCCCCGCTTTTCACGTATAGGGCGCAGTAGATAGTATTGAGCGCCGAAGGTGCGACAGAATTATTAGGGGGCGTAAGTCCCCGTGACGTAGTAATTCGGCCCGCTGCCAAACTGTAAACGGTGGGTATGACAGACCCGAGTATATGGGCAAGGCTTAGCAGAAAGAACTTGAACTCAATCTCTGCAGTATTTTTTATACTCTGTGTGTATATCTTATAACCTATTGAATATCAATACTACTTTCTTTTATCAACATACTTATCCACTGAGTTATCCACATATTTATCCACAATGTTGTTGATAAATTCTGCATTGCGACAAATACAAATGGTAAAAAAATGATTTTTTTTGAGACAAATATTTCCGTTTTATCATTTTTTTTATATATATTTGCACAACACACTTTGGCAGTATCAGTATGGTATTGTTCCCGAGTGTCCATTGTAGATAATCAAAATTTAGTACATCATATATAGTTGTCCATGAGAATTCTGCATACCAGCGACTGGCACCTGGGCCACATCCTGTACAATTACGATCGGACCGAAGAACAGGCCGATATGATACGGCAGGTCATCGACATCATCGCAGAACATCGTCCGGACGTATTCGTCCTGAGCGGTGACGTGTATCATACCTCCCAGCCATCGGCAGCCGTGCAGACTATGTTTGCCGAGGCCCTGATGAAGATGCATCTGGCACATCCGGAAATGAAAATCGTCATCACAGCCGGTAATCACGATAGCGGAACGAAACACGAGATATTCCGTACACCATGGCAGGCGCTCGGCGTCCACATGATAGGAAACCTGGACCGTGAGGATATGGACAGCCATATCATCGAGGTGCCTGGTTGCGGTTATGTCATAGCCGTCCCCTATGCCTATGAGCGCAATATCCCCGAGGGATTCTTCCAGCAGTTGCTGGATCATGTGGCAGAACGCAATGTCGATCAGTTGCCCGTGGTAATGAGCGCCCATACGACCGTGTCGGGTTGTGACTACCGTGGACATGAACAGGCTACGGACATGTGTGTGGGTGGCATAGATTCGCTCGACGTGGCGGAATTGGGGCAGGGGTACGACTATCTCGCCTTGGGGCACATCCACCACGAGCAGTTCGTGCATACGGGTCATCACAACGTGCGGTACAGCGGCACACCCATAGCAGTCAGCTTCGACGAGGATTATCCTCATAGTGTGAGCCTCGTCACCATCGACAGTCATGGCGCAACTCCTGTGGTGCAGCAGATCGAGATAAAGAACCTGCACCCACTGGTATCGCTGCCGCCCCAGGATGCAGTACCGTGGACCGAAGCAAAGAAACAATTGGCAGAATTTCCTTCGGACAATGCCGCCTACATCCGTCTCAATGTCGAGGTGGATGATTTCCTTCCTCCTACAGCCAATGCCGATGCAGCCGCCCTGACCGCGGACAAGGAGTGTCGGTTCTGCTACATCAATACCAAGCGTAAAAGAGAGCAGAAGGTCGATGCCCGGAACATGACAGTGAACGAATTCCAGACCATCGCTCCGTTGGAGATTGCCCAGCGATATGCTGCTGCCAAGGGTATTGGTTTCGACGATGATATGGAGGAACTGTTCGGCACAACTGTCCGTATGGTTCAAGAAGAGGAGAGAGTTCAGGAAGATCAGTAACCTAAACAACGCTTGTCAATATGAAATTTCAGCAACTAACCATACATAACCTTGCTTCTATACAGGATGTAACCATAGACTTCGAGGCACAACCATTGAACAATAGTGATGTCTTCCTGATCACCGGCAAGACCGGCGCCGGCAAAACGACCATACTCGATGCCATCTGTCTGGCCCTATATGCCGATACTCCACGTATGGACGGAACGAAAATGGAGGGAGAGACAACCAGTGAGGTCGATAGCCTGAAAGCCGACGATCCACGTCAGTTGTTGCGTCATGACGCAGGTGAGGGTAGTGCGACGCTGACCTTCATTGGCAATAACGATGTGCGGTACAGAGCGGAATGGTCCGTTGCGCGTGCCCATAAAAAAGTGAATGGGAAGATACGGCCTAAAAACTGGACATTGATGAAGCTCGATGGTTCGGGCAACTGTGAGCATCAATATACCAAAGATGCAGATATCAAGGCTGAAATCAAGGTTGCCGTGGGTCTGGACTTCAAGCAGTTCTGCCGTACCTCCATGTTGGCGCAGGGCGAATTTACGAAGTTCCTCAATAGCAAGGATTCGGAGAAGGCTGAAATACTGGAGAAAATAACTGGTGTAGATATATATGCCAAAATCGGTGCTAAGGTTTTCAAGGAAACGAAGGCTCGCGAGGAGGCATACAACACTGCCAAGCTGCAAGCGGATCAGGTCCAGATCATGGACCAGCAGACACTGGATGAGTGCAGGAACAATCTCAAGGAACTCGATGCCCAACACAAGAGCACAACCAAAGAGCGAGACACCGCAAACAGTATAAAGAAATGGCTCGAGACTCGTGACGGACTGGACAAGTATGTGCAGGAGGCAGAACAGAAGTCACTGGAAGCCCAGTCGGTCGTGAATGGCATTCAGTATAAGGAAGACCAGACGTTGGTCAACGATTGGGACAACACTGCCCAGGCTCGGAACTGGATGGAGGAAGAGAGTCGTGCTGCCGCCAATGTGAAGCGGCAGGAGAATGAGATGAAGCGGCTGTCGGACGACTTCGCACGGCTGAAAGGCGGGCGGAACGCAATGAGTAGCAATATCGAACAATTGGACCAAAAGATCAAGAAGATAAAGGATGATATTGCGGCACAGGCGGAGCGCAAGCCCATCTATGATCAGGCCCAGACGATTGTCGCCCAATTGCGTACTGTGCGTGAGGGAAAAGGTGCCATGAAACGGCATGAGAATGAACTCAAAGAGCGGGCCGAGACTCTGAAACAGTTGCAGTCAGACTGTAAGACCGCACAGGAGAGAGCTGCACAGGCACGGCAGAATGTCGGTCAGTTTGCATCCGACATTGAAGGACTCCAGAAGAATCTCGATCAGAAGGACCTCCCTACGTTGCGCCAGCAGCGTGAACAGAAGAGGGTAGTGTCGGACAACGTCCGCATAGCCAAGGAGCGTAAATCGGCACTCGTAGAAGCTGTAGCCAGAGTAGAGAAGGCCCGACAAGACTTGAATGCCCGACAGGAGTCGTTGCGCAGCAAGCAGGAGAAGTTCAATCAACAGTTGGACCCATTGAAAGAGGCTGAAGTCCGGATGCAGACCTGTAGTGCAGCCTACGACATGCAGAGTGTGGCGGTTGAAGATTACGTCAATCACATGCGGGCTCGACTGCATGTGGGGGATGTGTGCCCAGTCTGTCAGCAGAAGATTCAGTCCAACGTGCCGCACCAGGAAGAGGTCGAACAATTGGTATCGGGCTTGCGTCGTGCCAAGGAACAGGCTGAGCAGAGTTACAAGCAACTGAACGACGAACATCTCAAACTCGGTGCTGAAATCAAATCGGAGGAACAGACTTGCCAGCATGCCCGACGAACCATTGAGGAAGACAAGACCGTACCCGAGGCACAGCAGAAACTGGCTCAGGCATGTGCTGCTTGCGGCATCAATCCAGCTGACACCAATATGGAAGCCGCATTGCAGAAACTCGAAGAGGAGACTGCGAAGAGTTCCAAGGAACTGGAAGCGCAGATTGCTGAAGCTGAAGCGCTCGAGAATCGCATCGGTCAGCAACGCAAGCAGCTCGACAAACTCCGCAAGGAAGCAGAAAAGCTTGATGCCGCGGCACGGACAGCCGATGATAAGGTCAAATCTTGTCAAGGAGAGATTGAGACCTCCAAGAAGTTGATCGAGACCAAGCAGCAGGAAGTCCAGGCGGCTGAACAACAGTGTGCAGACCTCATTACTATAGGCGGATGGCAGTACGACTGGCACGATGAACCGCAGCGGTTCTCGGATGAATTGACCCAGGCTGCCAAGTCTTATGCAGATCTGGAGAAGCTGTGCCAACAATTGGAAAACAAGTACAAAGACGATCGGGCGGAACTCGACCATATAGATGCTGACATGCGGACTATCTTGTCCAATATGCCCGACTGGCAGACTCTACCGCCCGTGGGACAATCTGTCGAGCAATTACAACAGAGGGTGACTGCATTGGGCGGTAATGTGACCAAGGCGCAGACTCTGCTGGATGCGTCGCTCGAAACCCAGAAAGTAATGCAGAGGCGGTTGAACGACTTCTGGGAGAAACATCCTGACCTGTCAGCAGAGCGGCTCGTCACCATCGGGCAACTCTCACAGCGGCAGATTGAGGAAAAAAAGAAAGAGCTGAAGGATAAGGCCGATGCTGCATTGACCAAACAGACTCTGCTCGAAGAGGCGAAAAAGAAACTGAACGAACATATCAAGGTGAAGCCACAGATGTCGGAAGCCGATACGCTGGATGTGCTGACGGCTAAGATTGAACAATTGGAAAAGACGTCGGACGATCTGGCTACACAGCGTGGCGCTATCCAGGAGAAACTCCGCGCTGATGATGCCAATAGACAGCAGCTTGGACCTCTGCTGGATGAGGTCAATCGTAGGCGTGAGGAATATGAGCGTTGGTCACGTCTGAACGAATTGATAGGAGATGCCACAGGAAGCAAGTTCCGCCGTATAGCGCAGAGCTATGTGCTGGCCAACTTGATCCGTTCGGCCAATGTCTATATGCGTACGCTGACGGACCGCTACGAACTCGGTGTAGAGCCAGGCTCGTTCATCATCACCCTGGCCGATGCTTATCAAGGTTATGCGACCCGATCGGCAAGCACCATATCGGGTGGTGAGAGTTTCCTGGTATCGCTCTCCCTGGCATTGGCGCTGAGCGATATAGACAACAATCTTTCGGCCGATATCCTCTTCATCGACGAGGGCTTCGGCACCCTGTCAGGGGTGCCTCTGCAACATGCTATCCAGACACTGCGTTCGCTGCATACCCGTACTCACCGTCATGTGGGCATCATCAGTCACGTGGAGGAGTTGCGCGAGCGCATCCCTGTCCAGATACAGGTCAGTCAGCAGGGCTTTTCGTCGGTCAGCCAGGTCCATGTGGTGACTGTCTGACGAGCGTTAAACCCATTCGGCCGTTAGATTCATTCTGTTTCGCAAGTCTTCAACTTGCTCACTTTTGTACTATAAAACAATGGCTGAGTATCCCTCTGTGGATGCTCGGCCATTTTGTTTCAGCATCAAATTACCTATTATTCGGTATTCCGAGGATGATGAAAACCGAGTACCTTTGCAGCCGATAAAAAGGTTAACTGTCTATAAGGTATTCACTCGATGCGACGTATAAGTGCTTTGTTATTAGTGGTTTTCGCACTGCCGATATGCGGCAGGGCGCAGCATTTGGCCACGGTATCAGGTACGGTGACAGGAGGAGAAAACCACCAACCATTGGAGTCCGTTGCAGTGTGTAATGCAGCCTCTGGCCTGTGGACATTGACCGATGAGAGGGGAAATTTCCAGTTGCGAGGATTGCCCGTCGGACCCATAGAACTCGAGCTACGCACTATCGGGTATCGGACCCGCATCGTGCAGATGATGCTGCGCCGTGATACCGTGGGCGTGTCGGTATGTCTGCCCGAGGATAATCTCAAGTTGAGTGAAGTGAACGTGACTGCCCAGCGCGCCCGTTCCAGCGAGACGACTACCTATACCATAGACCGCGCGGCACTGGAACATACCCAACTGCTCAGTGTGAGCGACGTGACCGCCCTGCTGCCCGGTGGCAAGAGCAACGGCGACCTGAGCCTGATGAGCGACCTGCGCATAGCCCTGCGCAGTGATGGCAGTACGGAGATGGGCAATACATCGTTCGGCACCGCTGTCGAGGTGGATGGCGTTCGACTGAATACTAACGGACAGATGGCGCTGTCGGGAGCCAGTACCCGTACGCTCGCTGCATCCAATGTGGAGCGTGTTGAGATAGTGACGGGTATCCCCTCGGTCGAATATGGAGACCTGTCGAACGGAATAGTGCGCGTCGAGACCCGCCGGGGCAAGACCCCCTGGGTGATAGAGGGTACGGTCAAGCCCCACACGCGAATGTTGTCGGTGAGCAAGGGGTGGCAGATGCATCGGGGCGGCATGCTCAATGTCAATCTGGAACGTGCCAAGTCGTTCAGCAACCTCACGTCGCCCTATACAAGTTATGACCGTAACGTGCTCAGCCTGAATTATAGTCGTAGGATGGGCCAACGCGTACCGACACTCTTCTCTGCTCAGTTGAGCGGCAATGTGGGAGGGTATGACTCGAAGTCCGATCCGGACAATTATCTCGATACGCACAGCAAGCAGCGAGATACGCAGGTGAGGGCCAATGTCCGTGTTCAATGGCAGTTGCACAGGTCCGCCATCACTTCGCTCGAGGTGTGGGCTACGGGTAGCTACGGCGACCAGAAATCGACCGACCAGACCTACACCAGTACGGCAGCTTCGTTGGTCCAGATACATGCCACGGACGAGGGATATTACGTGGCACATGACTACGACGAGGATCCCACGGCAGCCATCCTGCTCAGTCCAGTGGGTTACTGGTACCGCACAGTCTATACAGACAGCAAGCCCGTACAGTGGTCCGGTCACGTCAAGTACGGTTGGCATCGAGCACTCTCGGACGGTACGAGATTGAGGGTCAAGGCTGGCGCCGACTATCGGGCTGAGGGTAACCAGGGCCGCGGTACCTACTACGAGGAGATGCGCACGGCCCCCACATGGCGCGAGTCCCGTTATGACACCCTGCCGTATCAGCATCAGATGTCGCTCTATGCCGAGGCCCACTTGCAGCGCTCCCTGCGTGGTACAGCCCAATGGAGCATGACCGCAGGATTGCGCGAGGATATGAGCAGCATACGCGGTTCCGAGTATGGCTGTGTCTCGGCCCTGTCACCCCGTTTCAGTACCCGCCTCACCCTGTGGGATGACCAGGAGCGTGCGGTGAGTTCCCTGACCCTGCACGGAGGATGGGGTAAGTCAGTCAAGTTGCCATCGTACAAGGTGCTCTATCCCTCTACGACCTATTCCGACCAGTTGGCATTTGCTCCAGGGACTATGGCCGATGGCCGCTCATATTACGCCTACTACTGCATGCCCTCGCGTGCATTGTGGAACGGCAATCTGCGATGGCAGTATGCCCTGCAGGGCGAGATTGGGGCCGATATGCAATGGGGAGGCACCCACCTGTCGCTCTCGTTGTATCGCACCACGACGCATCGGCCCTACATCAGCACCTATGTGTATCGCCCATACACTTACAAATATACAGGTCAGTCAGCGTTGGAGGGTTGTACCATTGCATCGGCCGACCGCCAGTACAGCATCGACCCGCAGACGGGCATAGTCACCGTGAGTGACCGTACTGGGGCGCAGGCCAGTCAGCAGTTGGCCTATACCGAACGACAGACCTATCGTGGCAACTACCAGTACGTCAATGGTTCCGCCTCGACCCGTCAGGGCATAGAGTGGGTGATAGACCTGGCGCGCATCAAGGCGCTGCACACCGATGTGCGCATAGATGGCAATGCCGCCTTCTACCGTGGCATCGAGCATACCCTGGTGCAGTCCCGTCCCTCCAGCACGCTCACCATGGCCAATGGTCAGCCCTATGCCTATATCGGTTACTATGACGGCAGCAGTACGGTGGGCAATGGCCGATTGAGCCGTCAGGTCAATACCAATGTCACGGTGACGACCCACTTGCCGGTAGTACGACTCATCTTGTCGGTCAAGCTCGAGACCTCGCTCTGTCACTACAGCCGCAACCTGCAGACCGATGCGATTATCCCCGAGACCGACTATGCCTACACCGGCACCCATTCCTCGGACCTGGCGGACCACTATGTGCTGGTCTATCCTAAATATTACAGCACGTGGGACGAACCCGATCGACTCATTCCGTTCGAGGAGGCGCTCCTGCAGGCCAAGTCCAATGACCAGGCGCTGTATCAGGAGTTGGTCAAGCTCATCGAGCAGTCCAACACGAACTATTACTTCAATGGCAATCGTGTCTCGCCCTATCTGGCAGGTCACCTGAACATCACCAAGGAGATAGGCGATCACGTGGCACTCTCCTTCCAGGCTACGAATTTCTGGAACAATACCCGCACCGTGCGTAACTCGCAGACCAATAGCGAATCTACGCTCTACAACAGCGGATATATACAGAGTTTCTACTACGGAATGAAGGTAACACTGAAAGGATTTTAGGTGCAATAGCGGAGAGAATCAGATACGTTCCTGTCACTTCTTTGTCACTTCCTTTAAATTATTCACATATTTTATTTTTATGAAAAAGTATTTATCGTTATTGTTTATGAGCCTTGTGGCTCTCACTTTCACCGCCTGCGAAGACGATGATGAAACTCCTACTTATGACCTTACCGTGCAGCTCTCTTATCCAGAGGGTACCAGCGCCAATGAGGGTGTTGAAGTTGTCCTGACCAGCGTTCAGGGCACCATATTGACCAACACCACAGACGAGGCTGGTGTTGCCGCCTTCAAGGTCCCTACGGGCATCTATGCCGTTTCTGCATCGGACAAGCAGAGTTCCAATGGCATCAGCTATCTGTTGAACGGTACCATCGGTGAGGTAACCGTGATGGAGGAGGCAGTCAGCGTCACAGTCGAGATGCAGGCTTCCACTTCGAGCCAGATCATCATCAAGGAGCTCTACATCGGTGGTTGCATGGACAACGATGGTGCCAAGGCTTATCAGCGTGACCCATACGTGATCCTGTACAACAACTCGGACACCGAGGCTTCGGTCGATAACCTCTGCCTGGGCATGTGCTTGCCATTCAATGCACACGCCAGCAACAAGAACTACGTGGATGGCGTCCTGAGCTATGAGAATGCCGGTTTCACTCCTGCAGGTTATGGCTTGTGGTACTTCCCCAGCACTGTGACCATCGCTCCATACTCGGAGATCGTTGTTGCCATCAACGGTGCCATCGACCATACTGTCACCTACAGCAACTCAGTCAACCTGGCCAACAGCGAGTACTATGCTTGCTACGATACCGAGGACTGGGACAATACCACTTACTATCCAGCTCCATCCGAGTTGATTTCTACCTCGCACTACCTCGCTGCCGAGAAGTGGGGCCTGGGCAATGCATGGCCATTGAGCGTGATGGATCCAGCCTTCTTCATCTTCAAGACCGAGGGCGTTACACCTGCTGAGTTCGCTGCAGCCAAGGATTTCTGGTACAGCGGTGGCGTTGTCAATGATATATATGCCTGCCTGCAGGTCAAGAACGAGTGGGTGCTCGATGCAGTTGATGTATTCTCTACAGCCTATACAGGTTGCCAGAAGCGTCTTCCAGCTTCAGTTGATGCCGGTTCGGTTTACTTCACCAACAAGAGCGGTCACTCTATGTTCCGCCACGTGGACCTGGAGGCTACCAAGGCTATCGAGGGCAACGAGTCTCTCCTCGTCTATGGTATGACCGAGACTGTCGATGAGGCTGCCGGTGTAGTGCTCAATGACGCTAACAAGATCGATGCAGTTGCTTCGGCCAAGAATGGCGCCAAGATAATCTACAAGGATACCAACAACTCGACCAACGACTTCTTCGAGCGCTACCAGCAGTCACTCAAGGACTGATCCGCTCGCGGTTGTATCCTCAATATAAGCTTGGCCAATCTTGGCCAAGCTATAACGAACAAAAAAACAGTTACATTGTTCCCACTTATCCTCCCTTTCTGGCTATTGAGCCATAATCCGGCAGGACTTGATATGATGCCCGACGCCCGCACCTCCCAAGCTGAGGTGTGGGTATCGGCAGCTAATGGAGAGTGGGTCAACTACTACCAGGGTGACCGCACGATGGAGTGGGGCGCCCATACCCAGTCTGTATATAGGATCAATGACCGATATGTGCTGCAAGGTAATGTGGATTACCGCAACCGGACCTGTCAGAATGTGACAGGATCAGTATGGATCGATCCCACAGACACACCATTTGACCTGCTCGAATACAATGCCGGACGTGAGGGCGAGACCCAGTCCGAACACTATGACCTGTCGGGTGCATTGAGTTACAGGGTCAATGGCCGATGGTCCCTCGGGGCACGCGTCCGGCTGGAGGCCGAGAACCTCGCCAAGCGGCGCGACCTGCGCCATCAGAACAGCCTGATGCGGTTGCAAGTCAATCCTGGCGTGATGTGGCGCGCGGCTCAACGTCCGTTGCAGTTGGGCCTCAGTTACCGTTATGACCGTAGGGTGGAGGGCTTGTCGTTCAATATCTCAGGCACCGCCGACATCGACTATTACACCCTGATCTCGTATGGTTCGGCCTATGGCATCAAGCAGATTGCAACCTCGTACGATGGTTATGCCTCGACCAGCAGTGGAATGATTCCTCTGGTCGATGAGCGACACGGCGTGTCGTTGCAGTTAGGTGCCGATACCGACGGTCGGGTACATTGGTACAACGAACTGACCTGTGTCCTGCGCAATGGTTATTATGGCCGCGAGTCACTCTATTCGGAGGTCTATACCGACCACCAGGGGCAGGAGTTCGACTGGCAGTCGGATGTCAGTCTTCGGGCCTCAGCCCAGCGTCTCCATCAGTGGCAGTGCCGGGTGGCATGGCACGCGTTGACCAACAGCGAGAATCTCTTCAACGAGGTGCAGGAGGGCGGTGGCCTGACCCGCATCGTCTATTACAACAAGATGCAGCGGCACAAGCGCCACACGTTGTGCGCCTCCCTGACCTATACGCTGCAATGCGGCGGGACCGATGCCGCTCCGCTGTGGATGTGGAGCACCGAGGCACGTTTCTCCCGTCAGGATCGCGAGACTACGTTCTTCCCTATGCAGCGCAATCAGGTCATTGACCAGTATGCCGTCCAGATGCACGGAGAGCGTCGCTGGCAACGTGCGCACGATGCCTGGATCTGCACCCTGTCATCTGGTCTCCAGTGGGGTGGAGGCACGCGGCTGGAGGACCAGAGCCTCGCTACGGGCAAGGCCTCTACCTATGCCACATCAGTGGACCGTTACCTGGACCACGAGTACGACTATCTCACCTCCACGCAGTGGAATGTTGGCGCCCAGGTCCGCTATGAACGTCCACTGCCACAATATCGCGTGGCACCGTATGCAGCATTGCGTGCCCAGCGGTTGCAGTCCACCAGCATCGGACATCTCTCTGGCCGCTATCATCAGCAGTGCAGTGTGTCCATCGGAATAACTTTCTAAACGCAACAAGTCAAGAGTTGAGAAAAGTAGAGAAAAGTAGAGAAAGGGGAGAGATAGGGACAATACCCGTGTCCCGAGGACTTCCGCCGGTAGTATCAACCGTCCTTTTTACTACCCTTTCCCTCCCTTTTGTATCTCTTCCTTGCAGAATTTTTTGAAATCCTAAAATAAATACATTTACAATTATGAAACAGACAATTCTTCTTTCACTGTCAGTACTCACGTTGCTGTTCGCCTCTTGCGGTGGCAACAAGTCTAACCAGCAGGCTACCGAGGCTTCTGCTCCTGCAGCTCAGAGCATCTCGGTCGATTCATTGATGGCCAATGCCGAGTCCCTCATCGACCAGCAGGTGACCATCGAGGGCGTCTGCACCCACACCTGCCGTCACGGTGCTACCAAGATCTTCGTGATGGGCAGCAATTCCGACAATCTCGTACGTTGTGAGGCAGCCGCACTGAAGCGTTTCAGCAAGGAGTGCGTACACAGCGTGGTACGTGTCACCGGTTATGTGCGCGAGACCCGTATGGACGAGGCTTATCTGCAGCGTTGGAAGCAGAACTACGAGCAGGCCATGCAGGAGCAGCAGGCTCAGGCTGACGAAGCCATCCAGCAGGGCGAGTCTCCAGCCGAGGCCAACGAGGCTGTCTCATCGTCAGCCGGTTGTGAGACCGAGAGCCGTGCCCGCGGCGAACAGGGCAACACCATCGATGAGAAGATTGCTGCCTACCGTGAGCAGATTGCTGCACGCAAGGCTGCCGAGGGCAAGGAGTACCTCTCATTCTACCACATCGAGACCACCAGCTACGAAGTCGTACCTGCAGAGAAGTAATCTATGAGCGCAGTGATTTCGTGTCAGCATCTGACACACTACTACGGCAAGCACAAGATCTATGAGGACCTCAGTTTCGAGGTTCCTCAAGGTCGTATCCTGGGTCTGTTGGGCAAGAATGGTACGGGCAAGACCACTACCATCAATATCCTGTCGGGCTACCTCAAGCCACGTTCGGGCCAGTGCCGCATCTTCGACCAGGACATACAGACCATGGATCCCGCTCTGCGCCGTCAGATAGGTCTGCTCATCGAGGGCCACGTCCAGTACCAGTTCATGAACATCGAGCAGATCGAGCGTTTCTATGCGCAGTTCTATCCGGGTCAGTGGCGTCGCGAGGCGTACTACGAACTGATGGCCAAGCTCAAGGTGGCTCCCCATCAGATGATTTCGCGCATGTCGTGCGGTCAGCGCAGCCAGGTGGCATTGGGCTTGATTCTGGCCCAGAACCCCGAACTGCTCGTGCTCGATGACTTCTCCATCGGCTTGGACCCCGGTTATCGTCGTCTCTTCGTCGATTACCTTCGTGAGTTCGTCAAGGCGGAGAACAAGACCGTCTTCCTCACCTCGCACATCATTCAGGATATGGAGCGCTTGGTCGATGACTGTATCATCATGGACTACGGCAGCATCCTCACTCAGCAGCCGCTGCAGCAGTTGCTCGATACCGTACACCGCTTCACGGCTCGCGTGCCCGAGGGCTACGACCTGCAGCTTTCTGACCCCGAACTGTACCATCCTTCTGTCCTGCGTGGCAAACTCGAACTCCACTCTTTCCTGCCGCTCGAGGCTGTCCAGCAGCATCTTCAGCAGGCGGGTGTGCCCTGCACGGACCTGCAGATGGAGTCGCTCAATCTCGAGGATGCGTTCATCGGACTAACTGGAAAATATTGATAATCAATACAAATTAAAAGTTAAAAATTAACAATTAAAAATGATTGCCCACAGACGTAATGCAATTAATAGTTAATAATTAAAAATTAAAAATGTCTGCCTTAATTTTTAACTTTTGCTTTTTTATTTGAATAATATGTTTTACAAAGAATATCTCAAGACGCGTTGGTACCTGCTCCTGATGTGGCTCACTACGATGGGCTTTGCAGGCTACGGACTGTTACGCTTGCATCGCGTGATGGCGTTGCACGGAGTCAGTCATGTTTGGGAGGTGATGCTCACGCGCGATGCCATCTTTGTCGATCTGCTGGAGTACGTGCCGCTCATCTGTGGTCTGGTGCTGGCGCTCGTGCAGTTTGTGCCCGAGATGTATCACAAGTGTCTCAAGTTGACTTTGCATCTGCCTGTATCTCATCTCAAGGTGGTCAATCAGATGTTGCTCTTCGGCGTAGCTGCCATCTTGGTGTGCAGTGTGTGCAATTTCCTGCTCATCGGACTGGTTGCCAGTCAGGTGCTTGCCGTAGAACTGTGGAGCCGTATGCTCCTCACTGCCTTGCCTTGGTATCTGGCAGGTCTGGCAGGTTACCTCTTGGCGTCGTGGATTATCCTCGAACCAGCCTGGAGCCGTCGCATTGTCAATATCGTCATTGCCCTGTTGGTGCTCAAGGTCTATTTCATCAGCAGTCAGCCTATGGCCTATGTGGAGTTCCTCCCTTGGTTCGCCATCTACACCTGCGTGCTCCTGTCGTTGAGTTGGATCAGCATCTGCCGCTTCAAGGAGGGCAAGGAGTAGGTAATTAATTTAATCAACACTTTTAAGCAAACAAATCTATGCGTAAATTTGCGAACATAGTTCTGTGGCTCACCGTGGCAGTCCTGCTGTTGTGGCAGTTGCCGTGGCTCATCAACTTCATGAGCACACCTTCGGGAACCAGTCACTTTACGCTCTACAGTGCGTTGGCCGACGATTTTATTTACAATGACATAGATGAGTTGGGCAAACTGCACCGCTATGGTACCGATGGCAAGGAGTACACCGAAGCCGAGACCGATTCGTTGTTGCCTTTCTTCTATATGCGTCAGTTGGTGGCCGATGGCCGTTTCCCCGATACCATCATGGGACGTGCCGTCACGCCGCACGAGGTGAAGACCGCACAACTCATAGAGCGTTTCAATCCGCGTGACGTCAATACCCACAGTGTCCCGCTCTATCCACTGTTGGAGAGTATGCCCAAGCGCGTCGAACTCGAGATGCCGTCGGACGTGATGCGCGTCACGGACCAGGGTGTGGAGTTCATCGACATGGAGAGCAACAGCATCAAGGAGGACAAGAGCGCCCGCTTCACTCAGGCCCTGACCGACAAGGGCTTTACCTTTCCCGCTCTGCGTGTATCGGGCAATCCCACTACGCGCAAGGCGTACGACGAGGGTTACCTGATGCTCGATGCCCAGCACCGTCTCTATCAGCTCAAGCGTTGTGCCGGTCGTCCTTTTGTCAAGCAGTTCAGTGTGCCGGACAGCGTGCAGCTCGAGCATGTCTTCGAGATTGAGCCTGCGGGCCGTCAGTTGCGCGGCTTCGCTACCGACTCGCAGCACCGTTTCTATGTGCTCACGTCCGACTATCAGTTGGCGCCTGTCCAGATTGATGGTTACGACCCGAGCACGCAGCGCATGCTCATCATCGGAGACCTGATGCACTGGACGGTATCGGTCACTACCGACGATGCCATTCACTACTATGCGCTTTCGGCCGACGACTACCATCTGGTGCGCCGCTACGACTATCCGTACCAGGATAACTCGCTGCCGGGCTTGCACTTCACTTCGGGCAACGATACCTATTGTTATCCACGTTTCTGACTATTCGTGATTGCTCCCGATCTATCCCTTGTCATTCTCCCCTGGGTCAATGATGAGGGATTTTTTTTCGTGGGTCAATTTCTGGCCGCTTGTCTGTCCATTGCGGCGCAAAGGTACATCTATTTTTTCACTGCACCAAATTTTACCCCTCTATACTTTTGCCTATACTTGGCTATACTTATTCCGCCCAAGGATGAAAAATATAGTCTCTTGAACGAAACTACTTGATGTATAAAATAATTTTGAATGACTACTTACGTAAATTATCATAGCCTGAATGAAGAAAGTTTCAAAACTTTTTCGTATCTTTGCACCGCTTAAAGCTAATGCACTTCTGCAGAGGTTTCTGAGCTGGTCAAGTTGATTCATCTTTGTATCTGTGTAAACGACTGGAAATCAACTATAAAGATACAAAAAAAATATTCGACTTGACCAAATTTTAAGACAACTTATTTTCTGAATTTCAAATATTTAACATATTATTTTGAGTCTCTACAAAAGCTTAAAATTTTAACGAACTATTGATGCAAAAACTATCAGATATATTAAATAAATGATGAGGCATTTCTTTTTATTATTTATAATACTTTTCTGTCATCTAGATTGTTTTTCGCAACAAATTGAAACAGATACACTTGCGTATAAAGATCATAAAGATGATGATTGTTGGCAGGTAATATGGTATTTCAAAACAAAAGTAATTGGAGATTCTGTTATTAATTCCAATTATTTAAAGGGAGTTTATAATTGGGAAGAAGAACTCCTAAGTGATGATTATTCTCCTGAAGAAGAGTTGGAGCATCGAGATACAGTAGTATGGATAGAAGGATTAGGCAATTGCTTTGTCCATGAAATTAAATTTACAGAATGGCATTGTTTCGTTCAAAAAAAACTATACTATGTTTCATCTCCTCAACTAGGGATTATATATATC
>JAILKE010000015.1 GCA_024694125.1 Bacteroidales bacterium | reverse complement strand
GGTCTTAGAGGTATAGGTGATGACTGGGGATACTACTCTGTCTCTATATCCGATTGCTTTGCACGTGTGGATATGGAGGCCGACCTCTCAAGCAAGTCTTATCTGACCGGCTGCGGTCTCATTGGTTCGTACGAACCGCGTGGCACCATCACCAACTGCTATAGCGGCGGCAATTCTTACAGAGGGCTTTCATCACGGAGTTCATCTATGACTGTCAAAGGCAGTTATTACGACAAAGAACTGGTCGTTGTGGAAAACGGCACAGGTACAGCAAAGACCACCGCCGAGATGAAGACGAAGGCCACCTACGAGGGTTGGGACTTTGATACCGTGTGGGGTATCAGCAGCACCATTAACGACGGCTATCCTTTCCTGCGCCAGTTCTATCCCGACTTCAAGGAGGATGCTGTGCTGACGACGGCTCCTGTTGCCGTTGCAGATCTCGTCTATACGGGTGAGCCGCTCGTGCTCATCACGGCTGGCGTGGCCGAGGGTGGTGAGGTACTATATGCCCTCAGTGCCGACGGTGAGTTCTCTGCCGAACTGCCCACCGCTACCTATCCGGGTGACTATGCCGTATATTATAAGGTGGTAGGCGATGACAACCACAACAGTCTGCCCATAGCCGGTCCCATCATCGCGACCATCAATAAGGCTGCTGGTGTCATCAGTTTCGCAGAGTCCAGCATGAGCAAGACCTACGGTGATGCTGACTTCACCAACACACTCACGAACACGGGCGACGGCACTGTGACCTATACATCGAACAATGAGAACATAGCCACCGTGAACAGCGAGACCGGATTAGTAACCATCATGGGAGCGCCTGGCGATGCCACCATCACCGCTACCGTGACCGATGGTACTAACTATGCCTATGCTACGACAACCGCCACATTCACCATTGGCGTGAATACCGCAGCTATCACCGTCAGCGCAGAAGGCTTCACTGGAACATACGATGGCGCGAGCCACACCATCACTGTTACTGTGTCAGAGCCAGAAGGTACGACCGTGAAGTACGGCACCACGGCTGATGAATACGCCCTCGACGCAGCACCCACCTACACTGATGCAGGTGAGTACACCATCTACTATCAGGTGACGAAAGCGAACTACACAACCGTTGAGAACAGTGCTGTGGTAAGTATCCTGAAGGCTGCTGCCTCCATTAGTTACGAGACAACGGCTGTTAGCAAGACTTTCGGCGACGAAGCATTTATCAATGCGCTGACTATGACCGGAGACGGCACAGTGACCTACAGCAGCGACAATATGAATGTAGCCATCGTGAACAGCGAGACTGGCGAAGTGACGATTAAAGGCGCTGGCACTGCTACCATCAAGGCAACAGTTGTTGACGGCACCAACTACACTTATGCCACAAAGACGGCACAGTACACGATGACAGTTGAAACCGCTGCTCCTCAATACTACACCCTGACTTACGTTGTGGACGGTGTGGTATATCAAACCTTCTCTATCAAGGAGGGCAAAGAGATTACTCCTCTCGACTCTCTTACCAAGGAGGGCTACACCTTCTCGGGTTGGAGCGAAATTCCTGCCACCATGCCTGCCAGTGATGTGACCATCACGGGTACATTCACCATCAACACCTACACACTCACTTACACTGTAGATGGAGTGGTGTACAATACTGCGGCAGTCACCTACGGAGCAGAGATTACTCCTCTCGAAGCCCCTGTCAAGGAGGGCTACACCTTCTCGGGTTGGAGCGAAATTCCTGCCACCAT
This sequence comes from Bacteroidales bacterium, assembly GCA_024694125.1. Classification (GTDB taxonomy): domain Bacteria; phylum Bacteroidota; class Bacteroidia; order Bacteroidales; family UBA3663; genus Liminaster. The sequence goes on along the minus strand of JAILKE010000015.1, from coordinate 6,863 downwards.
GCCTGCCAGTGACGTGACCATCACAGGCACATTCACCTTGGTCAATGGTCTGACAGAAGTGGAGGCAGATGCCGTTCAGGTCAATACCTACACTCTGGAGGGGGCCAAGGTTCAGACTCCACGCCGCAACGGCGTCTATGTCCGTGGCGGCCATAGAATATTGGTCAAGTAAACTCTACCTCTCTGTATAATATCTTACGGAACACATAAACAATGCCCCGCACCCTGCCGCCAGGGTGTGGGGCATATTTATTTCCATAAATGACCACGAAATCGAAGTTTTAATTTTCTTCATTAATTGAAATTAATAGACATTAATTCAGTCAGTTTGGACGTGAAGTTTAAACGCGGTATATTTTCGGGGCAAATATACCTTCTGTCGCACCTTCAGCGCTCGATACAATAGACGGCGTGCTACTGTGGGAAGCGGGGGCTAACACCCCCGCCTGTATTCCCGCAGGCCTTCAGCCCGCTGCCTAATTTACAATTTTATTCATTTAAAAGTAATATTTGTAGAGTTTAACGTGATTTTATGCAATTTTAGCACTATTTTCATGAAATGCCAAATAAAATTATCAAAGATCACTGAGAACTATTAACCGCCGTCGAACTCAAATATTTAGATCATCACCTTGGATAATGGCACTTTTCGCGCAATAAGATATTCAGTTGCGCAATATTTACAAGCTGCAACTGGCAGATATAGACAGACTTAGTAAAATTGAGGAGAATCAATGAAAGAGGTTGATGATTCGCAATTTTGTACAATAACCCCAGGAAATGTGGCAACCGGAGCGATGAACAATTGCAACAATTGTGGACTGGAATTTGTGCAATATTTTATGCAACTTTGCAAATTTTAATAAATATTAGCACTCCATTGCACGATAATAGAACAAAAACGGGCTGTTTTGGTAAAAAAGTAGAAGAAAAAGCCAAAATAATAGAAAATAATCCTATCTTTGCACTAACAAAATCAATGTTTGTTGCAATTTCATTTTGTCAATGAAATAAGTGATCTGAAATTCTAAATAACTCAAATACAAAACAGCTCTATAACCCAGGAGCTACAAAATTTTACTATTGCTATGAAAAAGGTATTATTTGCTTTGTTCTGCGCGTTATGTATGACCGCCTGCAGTGCGGATTTCGATGAACTGCAATACAACGATACAGAGCAAGGCCTGTTCGTCTATCAAAACAATCAGCCATTCACAGGTACAGCAAGCTATTACCACGGACGCGTACGTATGGACGTAGAGAACGGCATCAGCCAGGGAATACGTTTCTACAACCGCCGCGGCAACCTCAGCCTGATCTATCACGAGAACAGAATGCGCTCCTACTACAATGAAGATGGCCAAAAAATAGACCGCGCCAAATTCCACCACCTATTTTCAAAAGACCTGGAGGAGATGAATGATCTGCTCTACTATGTGAACAACATCGTCAAGCAGAACCATATCGAACAACAAATGCCGGTCGCCCCGACCAATGCGCAGACTCTGTCCAGCGCTCAATAAACGTAGTCCATAATCTGTACTACTATATCCACTTCTGTACTGTAGCGATACTAAAATCTGTATAGCAGATTGAAGAATCGCTCAGAAACAGAGGTGGTTAATTTTTGTCCCTACGTCAAGAGGGTTATAACAAACTCAAGAATTAGAGAATTAGAAGAATCATCCTGACTATTGAAGAATTAAAAAGAATGAACGAGAATGGAATAAAAACTCAAGAATTAGAGAATTAAGAGAATGATCCAGACTGTTGAAGAATTAAAAGAAGGGATAGAAAATGAATGAACGAGAATGGAATGATAAAAAACTCAAGAATTAGAGAATTAAGAGAATGAGCCTAATTGACAGGGAAAATTGAGAATTGGAGAATCAGAGAATTGATAGGAAATAAAAAAGCGTGTCTGGGTCTGAATGGACCGAGACACGCTTGTATATGAATGAAGCAAGATGGCTGAAACAGGTCAGCCACTTGCTAAAAGCAGAGCTAATTAGTTGTTCTCAGGACGGAGCTTGCGAACAGTAACGGCAGTCTGCCACATCTCAGACTCGCGGAGAGCCTTGAGCTCCTTCTCGAGACCCTCACGGTAGTCAGGCTTAGAGTTAGAGTCGATAGAGATCTGAGCCTCGTTGCCGAGCTTAACGCTCATGTAGAGCCACTGGCAGATAGGCTTGATAGCATCGTGGAAACGTGGGTACCAGTCGAGGGCACCACGCTGTGCGGTGGTAGAGCAGTTAGCGTACATCCAGTCCATACCATTCTTGGCGAAGAGAGGCATCAAAGACTGAGTGAGCTCCTCAACGGTCTCGTTGAATGCCTCAGAAGGAGAGTGGCCATTCTCACGGAGTACCTCGTACTGAGCGAGGAGCAGACCCTGGATAGCACCCATCAAAGAACCACGCTCGCCGGTGAGGTCAGAAGTAGCCTCGCGCTGGAAGGTAGTCTCGAACATGTAACCAGAACCGATACCGATGCCGAGAGCCAAGGTACGATCCATAGCACGGCCAGTGGCATCCTGATATACAGCGTATGAAGAGTTCAAGCCACGACCCTCGAGGAACATGGTACGGAGTGAAGTACCAGAACCCTTAGGTGCAACCATGATAACGTCAATATCCTTAGCAGGTACGCAACCTGTACGATCATTCCAAGTGATAGCGAAGCCGTGTGAGAAATAGAGAGCCTTGCCAGGAGTCAAGTGCTTCTGGAGAGTAGGCCAAACGCTCATTACAGCAGCATCAGAGAGCAGGCACATAACGATGGTAGCCTTCTCAGCAGCCTCCTCGATACCGAACAGAGTCTTGCCTGGTACCCAACCGTCAGAAACGGCCTTATCGTAGGTCTTACCTGGACGCTGGCCAACGATTACGTTGAAGCCATTGTCGCGCAGGTTCAGTGACTGACCTGGGCCCTGTACACCATAACCGATAACTGCAATGGTCTCGTCTTTCAAGATTTCACGAGCCTTCTCGAGTGGGAACTCCTCGCGGGTCATAACGTTCTCAATGACACCGCCAAAATTCATTTTTGCCATGATTTTGTTGATTAAAGTTGGTTATTATATTAATTTGTTAAATTTTTCTTTTAAAGGGTAGTAAAAGGGGAGTAAAAAGGGCGAAAAAGGGGAGTAAAAGGGACGATACAATCTCCTGCGTGGGATTCCCTTTGTAACTTTGTCCTTTGTTCCTTTGTCCTTTGTCCTTGACTTCTCCCCTCCCCTGTTTCCCGTGTGGGGGGAAAGTCCCCCTAAGCAGGGGGATTTAGAGGGTCTGCTTCTTCTGCGAATCCTCCTCACGCTGCGTCAAGTACTGATCGAGGTGTTCGATGCAGGACTTGGTGATGGCGATACGGCCGGAGCGGACGAACTGCAAGACACAACCCAGGTCATTGAGGCGATGGAAGAACTCCAGGATATCGTCCGTGATACCCGTCTTCTCGACCGTGGTGAAGGTTGGGTTGACCTCGACGATGCGGGCATCAAAGCGACGGACGATGCGCGAAATCTCCTTGTCTGCCAGAACCAGCGGAGTAGAGAGTTTGAGCAACGAAGTCTCCAGGATAAAGATCTCGTCATCGACGAAACAGTTAGCCTGCAGGACATCGATCTTCTTCTCAATCTGCTTGACCAGCATCTCGGCCATCTCACGCTTGCAGAAGCAGGTGATGGTATATTTGTGTACACCAGGAGTGCTCGATGCACATACATTGAGACTCTCGATATTGACCTGACGGCGAGTGAACACAGCTGTGATCTGATTGAGGATACCAGCATAGTTCTCCGAGTAGATGATCAGCGTGTAGAGAGTCAGACCCTCGTGGTTCTGGTTGAGCAGCGAACCCTCCTTGCCTGGAGTGGCAGGAGCAGCCACGGCATTCTTGCTGAAACGCTCGTGGTAGCCGGTAGCCTTGACATCTTCGGCCAATGTAGCTGCACGTTCACGATAGAGGTTCTTCTCGTACGAATTGCGATCGACGGCAGCAGCAGCCAGCACAGCGGCATCGAGAGCTATCTGAGCAGACTCAATCTCACCATCCTGCTGTCCGTTGCAGTTGCGCGGACAGGTATTGCAATCGCCACATTCGGCGGCACCGTATTTCTTTTCCTGTTTCATGATTACTTAACCTCTAATAACATTTCATCTACATTACCACCAGGAGGGGTCATAGGCAGGACATTGTCCTCCTCCATCACTGCGCACTGCAGCAGGAATGGGCCCTTGGTGTCGAGCATCTCGCGGATAGCACCATCCAGGTCGGCACGATCTACCACCGTGCGGCATGGGATATTGTAGCCCTCGGCAATCTTCTCGAAGTCCGGATTGACCATCGGGGTGAACGAGTAGCGCTTGTTGAAGAACATATACTGCCACTGGCGCACATTGCCCAGAAAATTATTATTGAGCAGAATCATCTTGACAGGGCACTGCTGCTCCATGATGGTACCCAGTTCCTGAATGGTCATCTGGAAGCCGCCATCGCCGCAGAACATACATACCGTACGGTCCGGTGCGCCGAAGGTGGCGCCGATAGCAGCCGGGATGCCGAAGCCCATCGTGCCGCAACCGCCACTGGTGACGACCGAATGAGGCTGGGTGAACTTGAAGTAACGGCAGCCGAACATCTGGTTCTGGCCGACGTCGGTGACCAGGATGGCCTTGTTCTGGGCGGCCTCACTCACCTTGCGCACCACCTCACCCATAAGGAGTGGACCCTCCTTAGGGTAGAGAGCAGGGGCGATGACCTTGTTGTACTCCTTCTCGGCATATGGCTTGAAGCCGGCTATCCACTGGTCGTGGCTGGTAGCCTCAACCTGAGCCGAAACGGCAGCCAGGGTCTGCTTACAGTTGCCCAGTACGGCGAGATTGACCTTGACGTTCTTGTTGATCTCCGATGGGTCGATTTCGAAGTGAATGATCTTGGCCTGCTTGGCATAGGTCTGCAGATTACCCGTCACGCGGTCATCGAAACGCATACCCACAGCGATGAGCAGGTCGCACTGATTGGTCATCACATTGGGACCCAGGTTGCCGTGCATGCCCAGGCGACCCATGTTGAGCGGATGGTCCGACGGAGCGGCCGACATACCGAGGAAAGTGGTGCCGAATGGAATCTGAGCCTTCTCGCACAGTTCGAGCAACTCTGGCTGTGCATTGGCCAACTCCACACCCTGACCGACGAGCATGAATGGCTTGACGCTCTCATTGATCATACGGGCAGCCTGGTCGATGGCCGAGGGCTCAATCTGAGGCTCCGGTACATACGAGCGGATGAAGTTGACCGTCTGTGGCTGGTACTCGATCATGGCCGTCTGTGCGTTCTTGGCGAAATCGAGCACGACGGGACCGGGACGACCAGACTTGGCGATATAGAAAGCGCGGGCTACTGCCCACGGGATATCCTCGGCACGACGAATCTGGAAGTTCCACTTGGTAATAGGCTGAGTGACGCCTACCACATCGACCTCCTGGAAGGCATCGGTGCCCAACACGGCTGCACCGACCTGACCACAGATGACGACCAATGGGGTGGAGTCGATCATAGCATCGGCCACACCCGTGATAGTATTCATAGCACCAGGACCAGAAGTGACGATGCAGCAACCCACCTTGCCACTCACTCGGGCATAACCCTGAGCGGCATGCACTGCTGCCTGCTCATGTCGTACCAGAATATGGTTCAATGACTTGGTGTGATCGTATAGTGCATCGTACGTAGGCATAATAGAGCCACCGGGATAGCCAAACAGGACATCCACACCTTCGTGCTCCAAGCTACGCATCAATGCTTCTGCTCCACTGATGAGCCCCTCACGGCCTCCCTGTGGGGAGGTGGTTGCCTCAGCCTGCGACTTAGATGGTCGAGTGCTATTATTCATCATTCAATCCTTCATTTATATGCTTGCGTATCTCAGCACAGACGTATCTGTATCAGACAGTACATCGTCGTCTGCATACTGCAAGACCTTAAAACCATTATTGTTCAAAAAAATCACCAAGGAACTCATCCCATAACTGTTGTTTCGCTTGCAAATGGTAATGAGTCATATCTAACTAACCTTCTCCTCCCCTGTGTGGGGTCGAGAAGGTCAGAGTGCGGTCGCTCGATCAGTCAATAATCCTCACGCCACCCTTGTCTGCGCTGCTCACGCTCTGAGCGTATGCACGGAGCGCCTTGCTCACGACGCGGTTGCGCTTGAGAGGCTGCTGTGGGCGTGCTGCGAGTTCCTCGTCCGACAGCTTGACATTGATGCTGCGGGTAGGAATATCGATCACGATGATGTCGCCATCCTTGATCTTGCCGATGTTGCCGCCCGAAGCAGCCTCAGGGCTGATGTGACCGATAGAGAGGCCCGATGTACCGCCAGAGAAACGTCCGTCGGTGATGAGGGCACACTCCTTGCCCATGTGCATGGACTTGATGTAGGATGTAGGATAGAGCATCTCCTGCATACCAGGACCGCCCTTAGGACCCTCGTGAGTGATGACCACGCAGTCACCCTTCTTGACCTTGCCGCCCAGGATTCCCTCGCATGCATCCTCCTGGCTGTCGAAGACCACGGCTGGGCCCTCGAAGTGCCACAACTCAGGTGCCACACCGGCAGTCTTGACCACGCAACCGTCCTGAGCGATGTTGCCGAACAGGACGGTTGTGTGGTCAAGACTGCCGGTGTGGCACCTGAGTTGTGGCACTTCGAGGGTCCTGCCGTAGTCTTCGATAGCCAGGAGGATGCCTGCGAGGGAATCCTGGGCGGCAAGGTCAAGAAGGGTGACTGCGTGGTCATCACTCACGAGGGTCCTAAGGGCGGTCCTGGTATGCAGGAGATGCTCTATCCTACATCCTACATC
>JAILKE010000072.1 GCA_024694125.1 Bacteroidales bacterium | reverse complement strand
CTGTTTTCTTACACTTTTCCAAGTTGATAACGGTATAAAAATAACATTTTTCCAAGATTTGAAAAGCGCGTTTTCGATGATTTATAGTGTTTTCATTCGGTGGAAAGGTAACTCTGGGTTTCTTGCCGATTATAGTCTGTTTTTTCGTTACAATTTTGCTTTCTTTGCCTCGCGATTGAGAGAATAGAGTATTTCAGAGTAAGACGGAACAAGGATTGAGTTAAAAAATAATAAAATAGTGCATCTCCGTACCTAAGTCGATTGTTTATTCTGTTTTTATCATTATATTTGCACTAAACTCATTCGGTTACATCAGACGTTGCGAATGAGGGAATCAAATAGCAAAACAATTTAGAGATAAGTAGTTGTTCAAAATTAAATGGGCTGACTCCTTTCGAGGAGTCAGCCCATTGGCTTATCTTACCAGGTGGTGCAATCATTCCCTCAGCCACTGCCAGCGCTGAGCCCAGTCTTCCAGAACGGCGGCACGCCACTTGCGTTGCACCTTGGCGCCCTGCCACTTGCCTTCGTAGAGAGTGCGGTCCGGGAGGTCGCTGTACCAATGCCGGCCCAGGGGATAGTCGTCGGCGCAAGGTCGGCCAGGCCAGACGTCATCCACCGTGAAGGCTCCACTCAGTCCGTCGAGGGACTGGATGGAAGAGGTGATGGTATAGGTGAGGCGGGCAGGGGCCTTGGGGCAGTAGCGCAGGACATACTGCCCACTGCCAGCGTAATAGCCTGCCCACTGCTGCCTGTCGATGGTGGCCGTGAAGCACACGCTGTCGGCGGAAATATCCTCCTGTACGGGACCTTCGAAATACCACTCCACGACACTATACACGGGCACGGTATCGCGACAGGTGGTCTGACCATGGAAGACCCGGCGCGACGAGTGGTCGATAGGTACGAACCGTCCGCCCCAGGACTCGCCCATAGGGTCATCGGGATTGCCGTGCATCATATAGAGCAATGTGGGGGTATCGCCCATCTTCACTACCCCATCATAGTAATCGGAGAAGTCGGCGCCCATTACGCCAGCCCCCCGGATGGCATAGTCGTAGTATCCCATACCATAGCGGTCGGCATCCGACGCCATCCCGTCGTGCTCAACCGAGAGTTTCGCCTTGTCCTGGGCCGTGATGAAACCGCGATAGGTGGCATTGTTCTCAATTATCCACAGGTCAGGGTGATTCCGTGCAATGTATGCATAACTGTTGACGCCCCACTTCTTGTTGGGCCCGCCTATCCAATGCACCCTTATCCTGTCCACTATATCAGGAGCATCGTGCAGGGCCTGAGCCACATCCTCCAACGAACCCCACACGAGTATCCACAATGGTTGCCGGCTATCCTGACGAGCCTGACGGACTATCCACTCGGACCCCTCGGTCGGCTCAGAATAGCCATTGAAGGGCATAAGCCCCCTCCTGCCCTGTTTCGCCAGACGGCGCAAGGCATCGGGTGCCATAAGGTGAGGATTGTGCCTGCACAGTTGCGGATAGTCCTGCTCATAGAGAGCTATCATACGCAATATCTCATCCTTCGACCCATTGCCATAGGATGGCGATGAGACGAGCCCCTCCAACTGGAAGAGATCGCTGTACATCATCAGGTGCACCAATGACTGATTGTCGTCGGGATCGGTTCCCCCGACGTCGGTCGAGATAAGCACGCGGGGCTTGGCTGCCTCGCTCCCCGACACTCCTTGCGCAGCAGCGGGGCACATCGCACCCAGAAGCACTGCCAGCACTACCCACAGTTCCCGTATCATCTTACTTCGCTTCAATTGGTTCCACAATGACTGGTATCGGCCATAAGTAGTTGTTCAAAATTATTTAGCTATTTTTTCTGAAATTGGGATGACTACTTATTATCCTATACCCAATCGAAATCGTCCGTCCCGGCACCGATCTCAAAGTGGTACTTGGCAATGCCTAAATCTATCTTTGTATAGCCAATCAATGAGAATCCTCTCTTGGTCCTGATCTGATGACGGTCGTTCACGACTCCAATATGCTCAAACGAGAATTTCTGCTGGTTCACGGCCGTCGGCGCCAACAAGGCGGCCTCCACTCCCCTCCTGAACCACGATGGAGTGAGTGCACTGACATTGCTCACCTGTTCGACGGTCTTTATCTTATGGCCCGCTCCCTGTGTCTCACCATAACCGATGGCTATGTAGCAGGCAATCTTCTCTCCCTCGTCGAGCACGAAGGTACCTGGCACCTTGGAGTAACTGACTCCTACCCAACAGGTGTTCAACCCCAGTGTCTGAGCCAACAATACCAGATGCTCACCATAATAACCTACGCGTTCATCGAGTTCATCGGCTTTCTTTCCCGCCATAACTATATAGTTATTGGCATTGCGGAACTTTCCATACTTGGCCATCGTGCCCTGGAATGCCTTCGGCTCGTTCAGGATCAACTACATGTGCAGGTTCCCCTCGCGGTTCAGCACGGCAATCTGTTCTTGCATTACCTTGACAACACCCTCAGCCAAAGGCTCATCCTTGTATGCCCTGACGCTATGCCGGGCTTCAATTGCTTCTTGCAGTGTCATTGTTCTTCTTTTTTTATATGGAGTCCTCCCTCTGTCCCGTTTCTGTCTGGAACTGGGGCTGCTCACGATTGAGTTATTTCTGGATGCAAAGATACACTTTTATTCCAAATGACAATCATACCCGAATGATTATTATACTTTTTGATTAAAGTTTCGTACGTACTGAACTTGAAGGAAGTGTAAAATTACATCGCAGCGGGAGTGTATCCGTATGATCGTGATTTCGAAACCGGACAAGTGGATGGGAGATGTTATTAGGACTTTTTCGACAATTCTGTGGCTTTCAGGTATGATTTTGCCTCCATTCATTCATAAACTTGGACGAATTCATCGGCCATAATGAAAAAATCCGTAACTTTGCAATCGGAGAACATAGCGAAGCCAATTTGTATGGTTTCTGGTACCAAGTAGTTATTCAAAATCATTTTTACTCAACTTTCGCAAGCTCCAGTTGAGAGTAGGGAAAGGCTGAAAAAAGTAGTAAAAGGGGAGTAAAAGGGACGATACAAACAAACCCTGAAAACTCCCGCTAGTAATAGCAAATGTCACTTTTACTACCTTTTTACTCCCCTTTTACTCCCCTTCTTTACTGAAAGTGAGCAAGTTGAAGACTTGCGAAACTTGAAAATTTTATACATCAAATAGTTGTTCATCGAACTCATATTGAACAATGTGTAATTAACAGTCAAGATGAAGAAGATTCCCTCCTACAAGTTCTACAAGCATAAGTATGGCGATGAGCTGCTGATAGATGTAATCAGCTATGAGAAGATGATGCCCGACATCAGGCGGACACCAGTGTTCAGCGAGACCTTTTACAGTATATCACTGGTATTGGAAGGAGGAACTACGGTCGCGCTAAACGGCAAGTCTCGACGTGTGGCCAGAGGGACTATCGTCTGTTCGATACCAGGAGAGGTATGGACACTGACTGATACCGAGGACTTCCAGGCGCTGAACCTCATCTTCGAGAAGGAGTTTCTGTTGTCCTTCTTCAATGACCCCCATTTCCTAGACCGGTTTACTTACTTGCAGGCAGACCGCGAGACGCCGTTCATGCAGCCAGATGAGGCGGCTTTCGACAGGATCTTGGGACTATATCAGGACATGCAGCGGGAAATCACCGGCTATGAGCATCAGGACCAGCACATTCTGCGCGCCATGCTCTATGAGACGATGATGCTGCTGCAACGGGTCCCCGTCATCGAGGCAGAACAAGTGGATACGGTTCAGCGTAGTCTAAGCGACATTCCTGTCAGCCGTTATGCAGATGATTTTGTCTCCTTGGTGCACGATTATTTCCGGGAGGAACACGGCACGGAGTTTTATGCCGACCGGCTCTGCATCACTCCCAACTACCTGAACAAGGTGGTGCGCCAGACACTGGGTCTGTCTGCCAAGAGCTATATCCTCGACCAACTGTTGTCGGAAGCCTGTAGATTGCTGAAATACACAACGCTGACGGTGGGAGAAATAGCCGCCCAACTGCACTTTGACACCGCCACCTATTTCGTGCGCATTTTCCGTAAATACAAAGGACTGACACCACTGGAATTCCGCCAACAAAACGCATAGTCCCGAAAAGTGACATTTTTTCCCTTTTTTGTCTTGCAATGCATAGGTTTTTTCTTCGTACCTTTGCAGCCGAAAACAAGAAACAAAAAAATGCAAGACAAGATGAAACATTTGATTAAACGAGAGCCAAACAGACGAGTCTGTTCGGCCGAGAGAGAAAATGTTGGGACAATGTCCGAAACGATCTATGATGCATTCAAAAAGCAAGTAGATGCCAGACCAGAAATGCTGGCCGTAATGGACGAGGAACAGCAATTAACCTATTCGGAACTGGATACATTGGTCGGAGAGATAGCCGACGGATTCCCCGTGAGACACCCTGCCAAGGTCGGCATAATCATGCAGCATGGAGTCAGGATGATTGCGACGATACTGGCGACCTTGAAGTCGGGTGCTGCCTATATTCCCGCTGAACCATCGTTCCCCAAGGAGCGTATCAAGTATATGATGCAGGATTGTGATTGGGTAGTCAGGGACCATAGCATTCAAAAGGGCTCAGCAAAAACGGAAAAAGTGAATGGACTAGCGTACATATTATATACCAGCGGTACGACGGGAAAGCCCAAGGGAGTGATGGTGACCAACCAGAATGTGCTGCACTATGTGAATGCTTTTGACCATGAGTTCCATACCCAGCCGGGCGACCGTATGCTACAACACTCCGTATGCTCGTTTGACATCTTCGTGGAAGAGGTATTCACCACATTGCTAAGTGGCGCCACGCTATGCATCCCTTCGGAGGAGACTAAGTCAGACATCAACCTGCTGATGGACTATATCGAGCGCAACCAAGTGACCATGCTCAGCAGTTTCCCGTATTTGTTGTTGGAGATGAACAAACTGCCGCAAATTCCACGTTGCCTGCGACTGCTCATCAGCGGCGGGGATGTGATTCGTGCCAAATATATCGACCACCTGCGCACTCAGGACGTCAGGATATACAACACCTATGGCCCCAGCGAGACTACTGTATGTGCCTCTTACTTCCGCGTGGATAATGCTGAGCCGTTGGAAGACGGGACCTTCTCTATCGGTAAGCCCGTGCTGGGTACCGGTATCGAGATCCTGGACGACGGACTGCAACCGGTCAAGGAGGGTAAGATGGGCGAAATATGCATCTTCGGCGACGGCATTTCGCTGGGCTATCAAGGCAATGTGCCAGAGAACGAGAACTTCACCCATATGCCTGATGGTCGTCGGGTATATCGCAGTGGTGACCTTGGATATGTGATGCCCGACGGAAATCTGGCATTCCTGCACCGTAAGGACAAGCAGGTGATGATAATGGGCAAGCGTGTGGAATGTGACGAGGTGGAGAACATCCTGTGTGAACAGCGTGAAGTGGAGACTGCCGTGGTCTGTCCGCAGACCGATACCGACGGGCTGTCGTACCTGGTAGCCTATGTGGTACCACGTTCCATCCGGTTCAACCTTGATGGCTTAAAGCGTTCGTTGGCTGACCACCTGACTTCGTTTATGATTCCTGAATATTTCGTGACGATGCAGTCACTGCCCATGACGCCCAATGGCAAGGTGGATCGCCGTGCATTGCCAATCATCAGAAAAGAAGGAAGACTGTATGCATAGTTTTAATTTGACTGTTGATGATGAAGGATAATATCATAATTCGCGAAGTTCATATAGATGACATCGACCTCTTGTTACAATGGCGCGAGGAGGTGCTACGCTGTGTGTTCTCCATTCCTGCTGATGCTGATACCACCGATCTTGTTCAGTCCAACCGGGAGTATTACCAAAGGGCTCTGGCCAATGGCAGTCACGTAGCTTGCTTAGCCGAAGAGAATGGAGTGACCATCGGCTGCGGTGGTCTTTGTCTATATGACGAAATGCCATCACCAGACAATCCTACCGGACATTGTGCCTATCTCATGAACATCTATGTGCATCCTGATCATCAGGGACATGGTACGGGGAAATGCATCGTTCGCTGGTTGGTGGGTGTGGCTCTCTCCAAGGGCATCAAGAAAATATATCTCGAAACATCCGAATCCGGCCGTATGCTGTATCGAGGCCTTGGTTTCAGTGATATGAAGGATATGATGCACCTATCCTTTTAATGAGACTTATATTAAATCCCCGTAAGTAAAAAACAACTCTTAGTTACCGCAATATGGAGAAAAAAATAATAGAAACAGGTGGACGAGAGGTCTTGGTGTATCAAACTGACCCCAAGCCGCAAGTATTGCTCTTCCAGACTCTGGGAAAGCAGGAACGTGGTAGCATAGACAACGAGGTGCAGCTGATTAGTGAAGCCGAAAGAATCCCTTTCGTGATGGCAGCTTTCGCTATCTCCGATTGGGAAGTGGAACTGACGCCGTGGCACGACCCAGAGGTGTCGCGCCGCAGGGATGTAGGCGAACATGCGAACGAAACATTGCAGTATATTCTTGATAAGCTCATACCGTCCATGAAGAAGGAATACGGCGACTTGCCCGTCATCCTGGGTGGCTACTCGCTGGGAGGACTATTCGCTCGCTGGGCATCGTCGGAGAGCGACCGCTTCGCAGCCGTAGCCTGCTGTTCCCCCTCGGTATGGATAGCTGGATGGCGTGACTATTCCGCTTCTCATCCGGTATTGGCCAAGAATGTCTATCTCAGCCTCGGGGACCGCGAGGAATTCTGCAAAAACAAGGTTGTAGCGCAGGTGGGGAACAATATTCGTTGGGAATCCGAGCATCTTCAACAGACTCTTGGCTCCGATCATTGCACACTGGAATGGAACCACGGCAACCACTTCATGGACGGTGCCAGACGTATGGCTATGGGCTTCGCGTGGTGTATTTCAAAGAATTCCGCTATTTATTGACGAACAAAAAAGACTGAAACTCTCATTGAAATGAGTAAGAAGGAATGACCTATGATCAAGATACAAGAAATAGAAGTGAAGAGTGCCTCATTTGTCCCCCGTCTGCTTGCCGTCGTTTTTCGGTTATTGGCTACCATTGTCGAAAAAGGATGGAGACAGATGCATTATCTCTTTCTCCTTCCCGCAATAGGGACAAGTGAGGATCCTGGTATTACCGACTTTCATAGTTGTATGATTGTGATGTTGTACGTGACGTGGTTGTATGGTTATATGTTTGTAAGGTGGGTTTACAATCAGTATTTTGTAATCAGCTCTCGGAACATAAAAAAGGGGCAGACGTGAATGACATCTGCCCTTTTTTAAAGTTTAATAAAACTTCTGTGTTTTTCTTCGCTAAACCAGTATTAGATTCAAGAATTCAATTATTTAAGGTATTGTGTTATGGTTATGTCTTTAAGGTACCGCAAAGATAGGGCCTTTTGCCGAACTGTGCAAATAATTTAATATGTTCTACAACATAGAAAACGATTGCACAGAAGAAAAAAGTTGTTTTATCTATATTTATACCCTGTATTTGCAGAGAAAATGGAGTCCAGACAACTGTTTATTGCCCAATAATTGCGCAATCATCGTGCCAGATGCATAGAAAAAGCCCGGCACTGGAGAGCACCGGGCTTATAGTAGAATGGCACAAAGGCCACGGAAATGTAATCGGATCAATAGCCGAAAGCCTCATCGACCGAAACCTGCTGAACCTTGCCAGCAGCACGGAAGATGTCCAGATCGACCAACTTAGGATCGGACACAAGGGCATTGTAGTAGTGACGACCCTTGACGTACTGCTGCTGGAACTTGACTACATCCTGCAGGGTGAGTGACTGAACCTGCTCGAACAACTGCTTGGCTGGATCCTCGGTCAGACCGTGATCCAGAGCATTGATGTAGCTCCAGAGTACGCTGACGCGGGTGGTGCGCTCTGTGCGGAGACGACTGATGAGGGCGTTCTTGGCATTCTGGAAAGCCTGCTCGGACTCGGGCATCTGGTTGATGATCTCCTGGAAGTGATTGAGCGCATCGTGCAACTTGTCCGTCTGGGTGGTGATGGCTGCAGTGAAGGTGTATGGATCCTCGTCCTTGCGACTAGGAGAACTGAGGTCGGCCCAGGCACTGTAGGCAAGAGCGCGAGTCTCGCGCATCTCCTGGAAAACGATGCTGTTCATCGAACCACCGAAATACTCGTTGTAGAGTGTGACAAGTGGTGAAAGTGACTGATCGTACGTAGTACCCACGGTGGTAGATTGGCGCAGGATACTGTTGTTGGCCTCGAATGGAGTGAAATAGGTGATGGTCTCGTCGGGATTGCGCTCCGTATAGACTGTGCAGGCTGTAGGATCAACTGGATTCTGGGCTGTGGTGCGCGAAGCATCGAGCGTGCTGACTACGTCGGCCATAGGACGTGGACCATAATAGAGCACGGTGTGCTTGAGATTGCAGAGATTGTGCAAGCGGTTGGTGAGGTCACTGCCCTTCATAGCCTTGAGTTCGGCCTCGGTAACGGTGTTGGCACGCACATACTCTGGGCCAAAGACTGCATAGGTGGAGAGTGCTCCGGCAATGCGACGCTGGTCGGTCTTGCGGACCTTGCGCGACTGAATGATCTGGCTCAGGAAATTGGCATAGACCTGCTCATCGGGCTGTGCATCATTGAGGACCTGCTCGGTGAGCTTGACAGCAGCATCGAGGTTCTCGTCCAATCCACTGATGCGGACATAGATACGACGGTTGCTGACATTGATGCCAAACTGGCAACCCAGGCGATAGAAGGCCTGCTGGACACCCTCGGCTGTCATGGTGCTGGTACCGAGATAGTCGGTATATTCGCCTACGTAAGGCAGATACTTGTCTGCCCAGGCACCAGTCTCGAAGACGTACTGGAGCTCGAAGAGCTGATTGGTCGTATTCTGCTTGTAGAGCACTGGCTGCTGGTGCACGAGGCTGCCACGCTGTATGTCGGTATTGTAATCGACAAAGACTGGCTCAATCGGTGCAACGACGCTCTCGGAAATCTGCTGAGCAAAGGCACTGACTGCATCACGGTTGGACTCGATAGGAGTGATGGATGGCTTCTCGATGATCTGACGATTGGGATCCTCGCCCTGGCGCTTGTAGATAACCACGCAGTTCTTGTCGCTGAGATGCTGTGCAGCGAAACGGGCAACGTGCATCTTGGTCATCTTGCTCAAGCGGTCCATATAGTTGACCACATCCTCCCAAGGCTGACCATTGACGAAACTCTCTACGAACAGATCGGCACGACCATCGTTCTGCTCGAGAACCTTCTGCTGGGAGAGCTTGTAATCGGTCAAAACACTGGGCACCAGATCATCGTCGAAGTCGGCAGTGGAGAGTTTCTTGATCTCGGCCAACATCAAGTCACGAACCTCGTCCAGGCTCTGACCAGGCAATGGCATGCCGTAGAAGATGAGTGCCGAGGCATCGGCCTGACGATAAGAAAAAGCCTGCGAAGCGAGTACCTTCTGCGCCTGGTTGAGGTTGAGGTCGAAGAGACCTGCCTTGCCATTGTACAAAACACTCGAGACGAAGTCCATCTGCTCGGAAACGGAATCGGCTGAACCTGGGAACGCCCACGCAATCATGACGTTCTCGGCCTCCTGTCCCCAGACCTCGCGGGTGACTGGAGCCTTGAGTGGCTCGGGCTTGGGATAATTGGGCAACTGCAGGCTGTCCGATGGCTGCCAGTCGCCAAAGTACTTGGTGATGACATCGACCATCTGATCGGGCTCGAAATCACCAGACATACAGATGGCTACGTTGTTAGGTACATACCACTTGTTGAAGTAGTTGCGGATATTGACCAATGATGGATTCTTGAGGTGATCCTGCGTACCCAACACGGTCTGCTTGCCGTAAGGATGATTGGGATAAAGAACCTCGGCAATGGTCTCGATCTCCTTGCGCGAATCGCGGGTCAGGCTCATGTTCTTCTCCTCGTACACTGCCTCAAGCTCGGTATGGAAGAGACGGAAGACGGGATCCTTGAAACGCTCGCTCTGTATGCGTGCCCAATTCTCGACCTGGTTGCTGGGGATATCCTCGGTATAGCAGGTGACATCGTACGATGTATAGGCATTGGTACCCGATGCTCCGATCATGGACATCATCTTGTCATACTCGTTGGGGATGGCATACTTGGCTGCCACGCCACTGATGCTGTCGATGACGTGATAGAGGGCCTTGCGCTCCTCGGAATCGGTCTTGGTACGATATACCTCGAAGAGATTGGTGATGCTGTCGAGCAAAGGCTTCTCGGCCTCGTAGTTCTGCGTACCGAAATGACTGGTACCCTTGAACATCAGGTGCTCCAGGTAGTGAGCCAGACCGGTAGTCTCGGCTGGATCATTCTTGCCGCCTGTGCGAACGGCAATATAGGTCTGGATACGTGGCTGTTCCTTATTGACAGTCATATACACTTTGAGGCCGTTGGGCAAGGTGTAGATCTTGGCATCCAACGGATCGTTGGGCACTGTCTGATACTCGTACCCGCCTCCGCAGGACGACAGTGCAGCAACCAGTCCCATGGAAAGGACGGCAGAGAAAAGGGATGTTTTTCTCATAATGTAAATAAATTAAGCGTTTTTGTTGTGATATTATTGCAACAGGGGCTCCTGTCCCACTCTTGTCTATCTCTCGTACAGAACTGTGTGCCGGTCGTGACATGACAACCTGCAACAGCAGACGCAATGGATGTGAAAGAGCATTGGACAGAAGCCCCCTGATTTTATATCAAACTATCAGAGCGACACTCGCAAACCTGCTGTAAAGGTACGCCCAGGTTGCGGTATGTAGCTGTAGTCATAATAGTCCTTGTCAAGTAAGTTGGCACACTCGGCATAGACCGACCAACGGGATGCATCCCATGAAAGACGACACTCGAGCAGACCGTATGGGTCATTGCCCTCTCCCTGTCGGTCCTGCCAACGCCAGGCCATACCGAGATTGAGCTGTCGCCACAACCGGCTGTCGGCCTGCATGACGACCTTGTGCCGGAGGTACTCCATGGCATACTTGGAGGCCAGGACCTGGACATCGTACTTGGTATGCTGGTCAATCCAGGCATACTGTACGCTGAATCGGCGCAAAGGGGTGGCACTCCAAACCTCGCGAGGCAGGAAGTCGGCGGTCAACTCGCAGCCTACATTGTCGAGCAGGAAATTAATGCTGTGGAAAATGCCTGTCGTAGCCGTGCCCGAAGCATCGTCATTGTACTTGACCCAATCTATCATGTCGCTCTTGTGACTGTAATAGACTGATGCCTCAGCTCGCCAAGCTGGACGACGCATGCGGACGCCAAGTGAAACGTCACTGGTGCGCTCGGGCTTGAGGTTCTCATTGCCCTCGATATTGGTACCACTGTAATAGAGGTCCGTGAAGGTGGGCATGCGCAAAGCCATATTCCAAGAGAGATAGGCCTTCCAGTACTGATTGGGACGCCAAGCAATATCAACGCCGGGATAGACTCCCCAACGGTCTTCGAGGCCTGTATTCATATTGGCCAAAAGACCTGCAGAAAAAGTCCACCAGTCGAGCACTACATTGTGCTCCAGATAGAACGACAAATTGGTGCGATCATACTGGTGCGTGTATTGCGTCGAATCGGTCAAACCATCGTGACCACGTACATCCCGATAGTCCGAGGGGTCCATTGGGTCGCCGAGCTTGGTGCTCTCGATGGCCTCATGCCGCAACTCGATACCGAAAGAGGTCTTGCCCCAATCGGACTGCAGCCAACTGTTGACCGCTGCCGTGCGGGTATCGACCTGATGGTAATTCTCGCCCATAGGACTGTCCTTGTGCCACTGATAGTGATCGAACCACCTATTCCATGCTAATGACGGTGCTATGTGCACCTGTCCAGCCATGAAGTGGGCAGTGAGGGCGCCCATGTAACGTTCATTACTCTCCCATTGGTCAGTGCTGGCTGCACCGTAGAAGGTATTGGCGGCATAGGGCTTGTAACTGTAGCCCAACTGGAGGGCTACCTCGGTCTCGCCATGCTGGTACTCGCCCTGATAGAAGGCTCGGGTACTCTCGAAATAACTGTTGGGCGTAGCGCCATCACTGCGACTGTAACCCAAACTGCCCCGGCCCGCATAGCCATTGCCGGTAGCTGCATCTCGGTGATTGTGGCCAACGGATAGATCGCCACCTGCATACCCGTACGAACCGCCGTACAGATGTACGCCTCCACTGAGAGATTTGTCACTGTCTGGCAGTGACTTGGTCACGATATTGACAGCACCTGTGAAGGCACTGGTTCCGAATACGCGGGCAGCCGGACCCTGCATCACCTCGATGCGCTCTACATCTTGCAGCGAAACGGGGAAGTCCGCCGAAAGATGTCCCGTGTGCGGTGAGGAGATATTGATGCCGTTGAGCAAGATAGAAATCTGGTCGAACGTGCCTCCTCGAACCGAAATGTCGGTCTGTACACCCAAATCGCCGCGCTGTCGGACATCGACGCCTACGGCATATTCGAGTAAGTCGTTAATACTGTGTACCGCCGCCGCGGCGATGTCCGCAGCATTGAGTACGGT
Organism: Bacteroidales bacterium; assembly: GCA_024694125.1. GTDB lineage: Bacteria > Bacteroidota > Bacteroidia > Bacteroidales > UBA3663 > Liminaster. Next base: position 10,578 of record JAILKE010000072.1, on the reverse strand, counting down.
TACCTGACGCGGTGCCTGCATCTGTGAAAGCGGCACGCGCGATGAGAGGACAACTACGTCCTCCAATCCGACCACCAGACTGTCGCCGGCATCGGCTGCCTCTTCGTACGAAACAGGCTGTGCCATTGTGCCTACCGAGGTCGCTGCCTTAGCCTTGAGAGCTACTGACGATAACATTGCGACACTCAAAACGCCAATCCGAACCTCCCTGTGCAAACTCTGGAAGGTAGCGTACGAAGCGCCGCTGAAGCGCTTCCACTTGGTCTTCATTTTTGGGGATTGAACCATAAAAATAAATAATTGAATTAAAAATACATGGCCAGCACCCGCAGTCGTTTGCAGATACTGACCATTTTTATAGAACCTCCCTACTCATATCGGCAGGTGGTACAGGACCAGAGTTTGCAAGGTTGTACACCTACCGCGTCCGCCCTGACGGCGAACGGGGTAAGAGAGGAATTAGAATCAATCGAAGTCGAGGCTTCGGCGTGGAGTGGTGAATGAACGGTTGAAGTCCTCACGACTGCCTACTACCAAATTCTCATAGTCACGGATACCTGTACCGGCTGGAATGAGGTGACCGCAGATAACGTTCTCCTTCATACCCTCCAGGTAGTCGGTCTTGCCAAGGATGGCAGCCTCGTTGAGGACACGGGTAGTCTCCTGGAAGGAAGCAGCCGACATGAAGCTTGAAGTACCCAATGCTGCACGGGTGATACCCTGAAGCATCTGCTCACACGTTGCTGGCTCTGCATCACGGGCATCGACCAATTTCTTGTCCTTGCGACGGAGCATTGAGTTCTCATCGCGCAAACGACGTGCAGTAACCAACATACCTGGCTTGAGCTCGGTGCTGTCACCAGCCTTGATGATATACTTCATACCCCAGATACGGTCGTTCTCTGCAAGGAAGTCGAGTTTGTCAACCTGCTGTGACTCGAGGAATCGAGTATCACCTGGCTTGAGTACGGTAACCTTACGCATCATCTGACGAACGATAACCTCGAAGTGCTTGTCGTTGATCTTAACGCCCTGCAGACGATATACGTCCTGTACCTGGTTAACGATGTACTCCTGAACGGCTGTTGGACCGAGGATGCGGAGGATATCGTTAGGAGTGATGGCGCCATCCGACAATGGATTGCCGGCACGTACGTAATCGTGCTCCTGTACGAGGATCTGACGGTTGAGCGGAATGAGGTAGATACGGGTGTCACCATACTTGCCAGTAACGATGACCTCGCGGTTACCTCGCTTGATCTTGCCGAATGTAACTTCGCCGTCGATATCTGCAACCACAGCTGGGTTGGATGGGTTACGAGCCTCGAACAACTCAGTAACACGAGGCAGACCACCGGTGATATCGCCTGCCTTGCTGGCAGTACGGTTGATCTTAACGAGAATAGCACCTGGCTTGATCATATCCTTGTCATTGACCATGATATGAGCGCCGATAGGCAAAGTATAGTTGGCGACAACATCACCAGCCTCATCTATGATGTGTACCATAGGAGCGCGGGTACGGTCCTTGGACTCGATGACAATCTTATCCTCCAAACCGGTAGCATCATCAGCCTCTACCTTGTAGGTAATGCCCTCGATGACGTTCTCGAACTGGATCATACCGGCATGCTCTGCAACGATGACAGCATTGAATGGGTCCCACTCTGCAATGACATCGCCCTTGCTGACCTTGGTACCGCTCTGCAGGAACAGAGTTGAACCGTAACCGATATTGGCCTGCTGCAGCACGATACCTGTGTTAGGATCTTCGATGCGCATTTCGGTCATACGGCTGACGACAACCTTCTGGATTGAGCCATCCTCCTGTGGAGCATCGATGGTACGGAGCTCCTCGATGATGAGGTTACCGTCGTAACCAGCCTTGAGGTTGGAGATAGCGACTGCGTTGGAAGCAATACCACCGGCGTGGAAGGTACGAAGTGTAAGCTGTGTACCAGGCTCACCGATAGACTGGGCTGCGATGACGCCGACAGCCTCGCCCTTCTGAACCATACGGTTGGTAGAGAGGTTACGGCCATAGCACTTGGCGCAGACACCATGCTTAGACTCGCAAGTGAGTACCGAACGAATCTCAACCTGCTCGATAGGAGAATCCTCAATGGCATCAGCGATGCGCTCTGTAATCTCCTCACCAGCAGCGATGATGAGTTCGCCAGTCAATGGATGGATGATATCGTGTACGGTGACGCGGCCCAGGATACGCTCCTTGAGGGAAGCAACCACCTCATCATTATTCTTGAGCTCGGTACATACCAGACCACGGAGCGTACCGCAATCCTCCTCGCGGATGATGACGTCGTGAGCGACATCGACCAAACGACGAGTCAAGTAACCTGCGTCGGCAGTCTTGAGGGCGGTATCGGCCAGACCCTTACGGGCACCGTGAGTAGAGATAAAGTACTCGAGGGCCGACATACCTTCCTTAAAGTTAGCCTTAATTGGGTTCTCAATGATCTGTGCACCTTCGGCACCAGCCTTCTGAGGCTTAGCCATCAAACCACGCATACCAGACAACTGAGCAATCTGATCCTTAGAACCACGGGCGCCGGAATCCATCATCATATAGATAGCATTGAATCCCTGCTCGGCCTCCTTGAACTGCTTCATCAATACGTTGGTCAACTGGTTGTTCACACCCGACCAAACATCGACGACCTTGTTGTAACGCTCCTTATCGGTGATCCAACCATTGTTGTAATCATCGGTAATAGCCTCAACCTCCTCGTCACCCTTGCGGATGATATCGACCTTCTCAGCAGGAACGAGCACATCACCCAAGTTGAATGACAGACCAGCACGGAATGACTCGTAGTAACCGAGGTTCTTCACACCGTCAAGGAACTCTGCCGTACGTGGAATACCACACCACTTGATGACGTCGGTAATAACGTTACGGAGAGACTTCTTGGTAATAACCTCATTGACAAAGCCAACCTTCTGAGGAACTTTCTCGTTGAAGATAAGACGACCTACGGAAGTCTCGACCAGACGCTTGACAGGTACACGACCATTCTCAACGTCAACGTCATTGACTACGCACTTGATCTTGGCCTGCATAGAGCACTTGCCCTCATTGTAGGCAATCATAGCCTCTTCTGGACCATAGAAAGTGAGACCCTCACCCTTATCGTGGTCACGGAGCTTGGTGATGTAGTACAGACCCAATACCATATCCTGCGAAGGCACGGTGATAGGTGCGCCGTTGGCAGGGTTCAAGATATTGTGCGAACCGAGCATCAAGATCTGAGCCTCGAGGATAGCAGCATTGCCCAATGGCAGGTGCACAGCCATCTGGTCACCATCGAAGTCGGCGTTGAATGCCGTACAAGCCAATGGGTGGAGCTGGATAGCCTTACCCTCGATCATTCGAGGCTGGAAAGCCTGGATACCCAAACGGTGCAGTGTAGGAGCCCGGTTCAAGAGAACTGGGTGACCCTTCATCACAAGCTCAAGGATGTCATAAACGACAGGTTCACGCTTATCGACAATCTTCTTGGCCGACTTGACGGTCTTGACGATACCACGCTCAATGAGCTTGCGGATAATGAATGGCTTATACAATTCGGCTGCCATCAACTTAGGCAGACCGCACTCGTTCATCTTCAGTTCAGGACCTACGACGATAACCGAACGTGCTGAATAGTCAACACGCTTACCGAGCAAGTTCTGACGGAAACGACCCTGCTTACCCTTGAGTGAGTCAGAAAGTGACTTGAGTGGGCGGTTGGCCTCGCTCTTAACGGCACTTGACTTACGAGAGTTGTCGAAGAGAGAATCGACAGCCTCCTGGAGCATACGCTTCTCATTGCGGAGAATGACCTCAGGAGCCTTGATCTCGATGAGTCGCTTCAAACGGTTGTTACGGATGATGACACGACGATAGAGGTCATTGACATCGCTGGTTGCGAAACGACCACCATCCAGTGGCACCAATGGACGAAGCTCAGGTGGGATGACAGGCAGAATCTTGATGATCATCCACTCCGGCTTGTTACGATCCTTGGCAGCACGGAAAGCCTCAACGACCTGCAGGCGCTTCAGGGCCTCCTGCTTGCGCTGAACACTGCCGTCCTCGTTAGCACGGGCACGCAGTTCATAAGCAAGGCTGTCGAGATCAACCTCCTGGAGCAACTCCAGGATAGCCTCTGCACCCATCTTGGCAATGAACTTGTTAGGATCATCATCATCAAGTTTTCTGTACTTCTCAGGAATCTTCTCGCACAACTCCATGTACTCATCCTCCGAAAGAGTATCGAGTTTCTGGACGTTGCCGATTTTCTCCATACAGCCAGGCTGGAGCACAACGTAGCGCTCGTAGTAGATGACTGAATCGAGTTTCTTGGTTGGCATACCGAGCAGGTTACCAATCTTGTTAGGCAACGAGCGGAAGTACCATATATGAGCTACGGGGACCACCAGTTCAATGTGGCCGCAACGTTCGCGACGCACCTTCTTCTCCGTAACCTCTACGCCGCATCGGTCGCAGACGATACCCTTATAGCGGATGCGCTTATACTTACCGCAGTGGCACTCGTAATCCTTTACAGGACCGAAGATACGCTCGCAGAAGAGACCGTCGCGCTCAGGCTTGTAGGTACGGTAGTTGATAGTCTCAGGCTTCAGCACCTCGCCGTGAGAGTTTTCCTTAATCTCCTCAGGCGAAGCCAGACCGATATTGATCTTGGTAAAGCTGAATCTCTTATTATTGTTTTCTTTTCTAAAAGCCATAGTCTTTGTCGAAATTAAAAGTTAACAGTTAAAAGTTAAAAGTCGGTTTAACTATTAACTTACTCAAACTTAATGCTGAGACCCAGACCACGGAGCTCGTGCAGGAGCACGTTGAGCGACTCCGGCAGACCAGGAGTTGGCATGTTATCACCCTTGACGATAGCCTCGTAAGTCTTGGCACGACCTACTACATCATCCGACTTGACGGTCAGAACTTCCTGCAGAATATGAGATGCGCCGAATGCCTCGAGCGCCCAGACCTCCATCTCACCGAAACGCTGACCACCGAACTGAGCCTTACCGCCCAGAGGCTGTTGTGTGATGAGAGAGTATGGACCGATGGAACGTGCGTGCATCTTGTCCTCGACCATGTGACCAAGTTTCAACATATAGGTAACACCTACGGTAGCCATCTGGTCGAATGGTTCGCCAGTACCGCCATCGTAGAGCTGAGTCTTACCGTAGCGAGGCAGACCAGCCTTAGCTGTCCACTCGTTGAGGTCATCGAGAGTAGCACCGTCGAAGATAGGAGTAGCGAACTTCTCGCCCAGCTCCTTGCCAGCCCAACCGAGCACAGCCTCGAAGATCTGACCCAGGTTCATACGAGAAGGCACACCCAGAGGGTTAAGTACCAAATCGACTGGACGACCATCAGCTGTAAATGGCATATCCTCGTCACGAACTACCTTAGAGACGATACCCTTGTTACCGTGGCGACCGGCCATCTTATCACCTACACCGATCTTACGCTTCTTGGCGATATAGACCTTAGCAAGCTTGATGATGCCCGAAGGCAGGTCATCACCGATAGAGAGGTCGAACTTCTTACGGCTCAATTCGGCAGAAATCTCTTTAGACTTGCGCAAGTAGTTCATGATGGTGTCCTTGACCATCTTGTTGGTATGGTCATCGTTGGTCCATTTGCTGACCAGGACACCACGATAGTCGATACCAGCCAATGTCTCAGGAGCAAAAGCCTGACCCTTGGCAATAACATCGATACCGAGGAAATCCTTCACACCGGCAGAAGTCTTGCCCTCCAGGAGGACATTGAGTTTCTCGAGCAATCTCTTGAGGAGCGCATCCTGCTGATCCTGATAATCCTGCTCCAGCAATGGCATCTGAGCGCGCTCAGCCATACGAGCCTTGCGATCCTTGACCGAACGGCTGTAGAGAGCAGTGTCGATTACGACGCCATGGAGAGATGGATTAGCCTTGAGCGATGCATCCTTGACATCACCAGCCTTATCACCGAAGATGGCGCGCAGCAACTTCTCTTCAGGAGTTGGATCCGACTCACCCTTAGGAGTGATCTTACCAATCATGATGTCGCCTGGCTCAATCAGGGCACCTACACGAACGATACCGCGTTCGTCCAGATCCTTGGTTGCATCCTCGCTGACGTTAGGAATATCGGCTGTGAGTTCCTCCATACCACGCTTGGTCTCGCGGACCTCAAGCGTGTACTCATCAACGTGTACAGAAGTAAGGATATCCTCACGAACGATACGTTCGCTGAGCACAATAGCATCCTCATAGTTGTAACCCTTCCAAGGCATGTAAGCTACCTTGAGGTTCTTACCGATAGCGAGCTCGCCCTGGTCGGTCGAATAACCCTTCGAGAGGATCTCGCCAGCCTTGACACGCTGACCCTTGACGCAGGCAGGCTGCAGGTCATAGGTAGTGGACTGGTTGGTACGACGCCACTTAGGCAGGAAGTACTCCTTGACACTGTCTTCGAATGCGCAGAACTCCTCATCCTCCGTACGGTCATAGCGTACACGGATTACGGTAGCATCGACGAACTCTACGACACCATCACCCTCGGCAATGATCTGAGTACGCGAGTTGCGGATGAGCTGCTCCTCAATGCCGGTACCGACGATAGGAGCCTCGCAAGTCATCAGAGGCACTGCCTGGCGCATCATGTTCGATCCCATCAATGCACGGTGAGCATCGTCATTCTCAAGGAATGGAATCAAGGCTGCAGCAATAGAGGCAATCTGGTATGGAGCAACATCGATCAGGTCAACGTCCTCAGGTGGAACGACAGGGAAGTCGGCACCGTCACGAACGATGATACTCTTCTCGGTGAAGTGACCCTCATCATCCATAGGAGCAGTAGCCTGAGCAATCTTCTTGTCTTCCTCCTCCTCGGCGCTCATCCAGATGACACCCTTGTCCGAAAGGTCAACCTGACCATTGGTAACCTTGCGATATGGAGTCTCGATGAAGCCAAGGTCATTAATCTTGGCGAAGACACACATAGAAGAGATAAGACCGATGTTAGGACCTTCAGGAGACTCGATAGGACAGAGACGACCGTAGTGAGTATAGTGTACGTCTCGAACTTCGAATCCGGCACGGTCACGGCTGATACCGCCAGGACCCAGGGCCGACATACGGCGCTTGTGAGTGATTTCGGCCAATGGGTTGGTCTGATCCATGAACTGGCTCAGCGCGTTGGTACCGAAGTAAGAGTTGATAACGCTCGAAATCGTCTTGGCGTTGATCAAGTCAACAGGGCTGAAGTCCTCATTATCACGTACGTTCATACGTTCGCGGATGGTACGGCTCATACGGGCCAGACCGATAGCGAACTGATTAGACAACTGCTCGCCTACAGTACGTACACGACGGTTAGAGAGGTGGTCGATATCATCCACGTCAGCACGGCTGTTGATGAGCTGAATCAGATAACGGATAATAGCGATGATATCCTCCTTGGTCAATACACGGCATTCAGGATTGATGTTCAGACCGAACTTCTTGTTGATACGGTAACGACCTACATCACCCAGGTCATAACGCTTCTCCGAGAAGAACAGGTTCTGGACAACTTCGCGAGCCGATGCATCATCAGCCGGCTCAGCGTTACGCAACTGACGGTAGAGGTAGATGACAGCCTCCTTCTCCGAGTTGCTTGGGTCCTTCTGCAACGTATTATAAATAATGGCATAATCATCCAGGTGAGCATCAGTACGCTGCAGCAGAATGCTGTCAGTGTTGCTGTTCAGGATGAGTTCGATGTTCTCGGCAGTGAGTTCCTTCTCACGGTCGATGAGCACCTGGTTACGTTCGATAGAAACAACTTCACCCGTATCCTCATCAACGAAGTCCTCAGTCCAAGACTTGAGCACGCGTGCAGCAAGCTTACGGCCCTCATACTGGTGGATAGTCTTAGGATTGACCTCGATAGTCTCGGCGAGTTTGAAGATCTCGAGGATCTCCTTGTCACTCTCAAAGCCGATGGCACGGAGCAGAGTTGTAACAGGCAACTTCTTCTTACGGTCGATGTAAGCATACATGACATTGTTGATGTCAGTAGCGAACTCAATCCAGCTACCCTTGAATGGGATAATACGAGCCGAATACAACTTCGTGCCGTTAGAGTGCAGGCTCTGGCCGAAGAATACGCCAGGAGAGCGGTGCAACTGCGAAACGACGACACGCTCAGCACCATTGATGATGAAGGTGCCCTGAGGAGTCATATACGGAATCTGACCAAGATAAACGTCAGTTACCTTGGTATGAAAATCCTCGTGATCAGGATCCGTACAGTAAAGTTTCAACTTGGCCTTCAACGGTACATTGTACGTCAGACCACGGAGCAGACACTCTTCGATTGAGTAGCGCGGAGGATCAACAAAATAGTCGAGGAACTCGAGCACATAGTTGTTTCGGGTATCAGCAATCGGGAAGTTCTCGGCAAATACCTTGTAGAGACCCTCCTTCTTACGTTCCTCCGGCGGAGTATCCAACTGCAGGAAATCGCGGAACGACCTCAACTGAATGTCGAGGAAGTCGGGGTACTGCATTGGGCTCTTAGTCGAAGCAAAGCTTACTCTTGGCTTCATATTATCCAGAATCGTTTATGAATTAATAAAAATTTCCGTTATTTATTGAGATGTCCAAGTGGCAAAAACCGAAAAAAAATCACTGATTTGCCAACCTCCAGACACGACGAAAAAGGACATGGAAAGTGTCCTTTTCGAAGTAAAATCTCGAGTCGAAGACGCAACTACGCATGAAGCGGCTTACGACGGGAGATGGATTAAAAAGGTTTAGTACCTCGCGGGATGCGAGGACTAAACCCTTAAATTTCCGAAATTTCTCCGGAGAGTGATTACTTGAGCTCAACCTTAGCGCCAGCCTCCTCAAGAGCCTTCTTGAGAGCCTCAGCCTCTGCCTTAGGAAGACCCTCCTTAACGGTGCTAGGAGCAGCGTCAACGAGATCCTTAGCCTCCTTCAGACCGAGACCACAAGCCTCCTTAACGGCCTTAACAACGCCCAGCTTAGCTGCACCAGCGTCAGTCAGGACAACGTCGAAGTTAGTCTTCTCCTCAGCTGCAGCACCAGCGGCACCAGCAGCAGCAGGACCTGCAACTGCAACAGCAGCAGCAGCTGGCTCAATACCATACTCATCCTTCAGGATCTGTGCGAGTTCATTTACTTCCTTAACAGTAAGGTTAACCAACTCTTCTGCGAGAACTTTTAAATCTGCCATAATTGTAAAATTTTTATAAGAATTAATATTTTTTTGTTTTTTATTTTATAGTTTGGTTTTAGCCGAGGCATACCACACCTGCCGACGCAGAATAATCACGCCGCCAGGGGATGGACCAAGGCAGGATGGGACTGATTACTCAGCGCGCTCACCCAGGGTTTTAAGCACACCGTGAATGGTGTTCTGACCACTCTGCAGAGCCGAGATGACATTCTTGGCAGGAGACTGCAGCAGTGCGATAACGTCGGCGATGAGCTCGTTCTTGCTCTTGACAGCAACGAGGGTCTCGAGAGAGTCGGCACCGTAGAAGCACTCCTCTACGTAGGCGGCCTTCAGCTTGACGATCTCGTCCTTGCCATTCACCTCCTTGATCAGCTTAGCAGGAACGTTACCGGTGTTGCAGAACATGATAGCTGAAGTACCCTTGAAGGCATCAGCGATCTGAGCATAGTCAACACCTTTCTTCTCGAGGGCCTTGCGGAAGAGGTTATTCTTGACCATAACAAGCTTAACCTCCTTACCGAAGCACATACGACGCAGTGAACTGGTCTTCTCTGCATCCAGGCCGGCGATGTCAGTAACATAGAAGTGAGCGTAATCGTTGAGGAGATTACCGAGCTTCTCGATATTAAGGACTTTATCTTCTTTTTTCATAATACACTGTTTTTTAAGCTTCGACAGACTTAGAGTCAACCTTGATACCGGCGCTCATAGTGCTCGAAAGGAAAATACTCTTGATGTAAGTACCCTTGGCAGTAGCAGGCTTGAGCTTGATGATGGTGTTGATAAACTCCTTTGCATTCTGGCAGATAGCCTCTGCGCTGAATGAAATCTTACCGATTGAAGTGTGGACGATACCACCCTTGTCAACCTTGAAGTCAATCTTACCCTGCTTAACCTCCTTGACAGCCTTGGCCACATCCATAGTGACAGTACCCGACTTAGGGTTAGGCATCAAGCCACGAGGACCGAGCACACGGCCCAAAGGACCGAGCTTGCCCATGAACGCAGGCTGAGTGATGATAACATCGACGTCAGTCCAACCGCTCTTGATCTTATCGAGATACTCGTCCAGACCTGCATAGTCAGCACCAGCTGCGAGAGCAGCGTCAGCGTCAGCGCCCTGGCAGATAGCCAAAACGCGAACCGTCTTACCGGTACCATTAGGCAGCGACACAGTGCCACGTACCATCTGGTTAGCCTTACGGGGATCGACACCGAGACGGATATCGATATCAACCGAAGCGTCGAACTTGGTGAAAGTGATTTCCTTAACGAGAGCTGAAGCCTCGTCGAGCGAATAAGCCTTACCTGCTTCA
>JAILKE010000027.1 GCA_024694125.1 Bacteroidales bacterium | reverse complement strand
AAAACTTGCGTATGTCATTGATTTTTAGTATCTTTGTATATAATTCAAGGCTACTAAATTCTATCAATAACATGAACATGACCGAGAAGAACCGACATCTCAAAAACAGTCTCAAAAATGCAACAGCCAAACTCATGCGCAGAGACGAGAAGATTGCTCAACTGGAGGCAAAGATTGCTCAGCAGTCGGAAGAGTTAAGGAAATGCCAATGCCCCACATGCGGATTCAAGTTCCCAGAGTATGCAACTACAATTCCAGGGCATCAATTCTCGGAATTTGTCGTCCGATATGCTTTATCTCTCCGAAGTAAGACGAACTGCAGTTCTCGGGACATTGTCAAGGTGATACGGATATTGGCCGAATTAACTACTGGTCTTGTCGATGAAGTTCCGTCATACAACACCGTTGATAATTGGGTGAGGAAATGTGGCCTTGACGAAATCAAGAATGTTCCACAGGCATTCAAGGGCAAGGAGTATGCCGCAGTTGTTGATGAGTGTATGATGATTGGCAGCGAGAAACTACTTCCGGTTATTGCAGTACCAGCAGAACATCAAGGACGTCCTCTTCGCCTCTGTGACGCAAAGGTTGTCGAATTCTTTGTCAAATCAGGCTGGACTGCTCAGACCGTAAGTGATTCTCTTAAGGCAACTGCCGACAAGATGGGAAAATCCCCTTTGTATCTGATTTCTGACAATGATGGCAAGATGCGCAAGGCGGCAGAGATGTCTTCATATGTATGGCATCGAGACATCAGCCATACTCTAGCGATGTTTATGGAGCGAGAATATAAGGCTGATTCCGAGTTTTTGGACTTCAATAATAAAATGGCCACCTGTAAGAAACAGAACTGTATGAAAGAGATTGCCTTTCTTCAATCTCCGTCACAACGCGTCAAGGCCAGATTCATGAATCTTTCTGACTGCATAACATGGGCAGATAAAATGCTTGAGATATACCATACATTGAATGAGCAGGAAAGGAATGTATTCAGTTTTCTTCCTCAATATTCCTCTTTTATCGATGAAATGCAGCAAATGGTATCCTGCATCCATGAAATAGAGTTAAAAATGAAACATTACGGGTTGAGCAAAGGAACTGTCTCTGTATGCAAACAACATGTATGTAGGACTGTCATGTGCGGAAATGAAAGAATGAGACGGGTCGGGCAGCAGATACTTGATTATCTGAAGGAAGAAGACCAACGATTGAAAGAGGGGGAAGCTGTGAACAATTCTTCTGATATCATCGAGTCCGCGTTCGGTATATTCAAGTACAATCAATCTCCAAACAAAATGAATGGAGTAACAACACTCATTCTGCATCTTCCTCTCAAATTTGCTTTTGCAGAAGAATCAGCAGCAAATAACTATAATGTCAAAGAACGCTTATGCAAAAACAAGGTACGGGACATCACTCTTTGGAGAAACGAAAACCTTATGGAGAGTCAAGTCGTTAAACGAATCAAAACATTGAAATCCGCCTAAAAATGGTCTCATCAGGAAGGCTAATTTTGAACACCCCATGTAAAAGGTCATTCTCTGTATAGCGTAACTCATTGACCGATATAAAAGTATAGCCAAGTATAGGCAAAAGTATAGGGGGGTAAAATTTGGAGGGGTGAAAAAATGGCCGTACCTTTGCACCGCAATTCAGCAGAAAGCTCGAGAGTCCGGGCCCGACAGAGAGCGGCTGGATTGGCAAAAACAATTATTAACAACTAAAAACATTTATTATTATGGCATCAGTAAAACCAATCGCAATCGTTGCAAACCTCTCTGGCAAGGTGTGCCAGCACAGTGACATGTACTTCTCGACCAACAAGCAGAACGGCAAGGTCTATACCGGCAAGCGTTGTTTCCCCAGCGATGCAGCACCCAGTGAGGCACAGTTGGCAGCACGCACCAAGTTCGGTCAGTTGATGGGACAGTGCAAGACCTGGTTGGCGGAGAACAAGCCATCGGCCACTCAGCCTAAGGGTACCGAGCTCTACCAGCAGACCCTGGCAGCCTACAAGTCGCAGCACCGCATCGGCCGCTTCAACGCCTACATCGTCAAGCATGTCCTCAAGGCAGATGAGACCACCCCACAGGGCGGTAACGGCGACTCAACTGGCGGAGCAGGCGACCTCGGATAATCCTACCCGTATCCCTCAGTCAAAAAGCAACCCGTCCAGCATAACGTGCCGGGCGGGTTCGCTTTGAGAAAATTGTTCTCCCCTACTCCACAAGAGAGTTGAGATAGAGTTCCAGATTAGTATAGTGAGTGGCAGTGGCAGTCTGAGCCCCGTCAGCAGGATTGGCCGGATCCAGGCCGTGCTGCCGTTCCCAGTCATCGGGCATACCGTCACGATCCGAGTCGAGAGGAGCCTGGGCAGAGCGGAGATCGGGCCAACCGCCCACCTCGTGAGGAGAGTCGATGATCTGTCCCGTACCCGCCTCGACCTGACTGACTACGGCACGGTCGTAGCTGTCGCGGTGCAGACTGCAGCCCACGCGCTGCAAGACGAGCGGATAGGCCTGGGCAGGCTGCTGGCTGACGATGGGCAGGCTGGGAAATGGTTGCTGCACGGTGCAGCTGTCCCCCTTGTCCGTGACGCCGAGACGGTTGTCCGCCGTCATGGCAGCATTGTCGGTCATCACGTTGCCCGATACATAATACCGGCTGGTGCCGTCGCCAGCTACCTCGACAAACTTGTGGAACGTAGAGGCAGGACCAGGCTTGTAGTAGTTATCGACGAAGTTGATGGTGCCATGATGACCCCCTCCATAGGCAGCCTTGTAGCCCCAGTTGTAAACGACATTGTTGCGGAAATCGACCCATGTGGTACTATCGACCGACGAGAAACGGGGATTGCGGCTGGTGTGATGTGCCAGCAGATTGTGGTGGAAAGTGGCATGATTGCCGCCCCAGATGCCGCCGAAACCGTGCTTGCCCTTGGTATGAACCGACTTGCGCAGGCTGTGGCTGGCCAGGCACCACTGGACGGTGAGGTTGCGCGCCTTGTAGAAAGAGAGACACTCATCGACACTCCAGCTCACGGACAGGTGATCCAGGATGACGTCGTGCTGCCCATACTTGCCACCCCCGGCTCCGTCGCACTCCTTGCCCGAATCGTCGCCAGGACGGACGCGCAGATAACGGACTATGACATCGGAGGCATTGACGACCAGTGGATAGTCGCGCAGACAGATACCGTCGCCCGGAGCGGTCTGCCCCGCTATGGTGATGCTGTCGTGGTTGATGCGTAGGGGAGACTGCAGCTGGATGGTGCCACTGACGGCGAAGACTACGGTGCGGGCACCGGTCTGCTCGACCGCCCAGCGGAGGGACCCCTGGCCGGAGTCATCGAGACTGGTCACATAGAGAACCTTGCCACCGCGGCCGCCCCAGGCATGACTGCCCCAGCCCTGGGCTGTGGGGAAAGCCAACGGACGTGCCTGCTCACGGCGGACTATCTGATCGGGTGTGACGGCGTAACCTACCAGCGTGGAGGTCAGCATAGCTATGGTCAATAGGAAAGAGGATGTCTTCATGTTGCGGTAATTAAGTATTGGGGTACAAAGATAATCAGTTTTTGCGGCTTTTCCAAATGTCACGCCCTAAAATTGCTGAAGAGTTATCCACAATAGTTATCAACAATCAGTGTGCATGACGGGGAACGGGTGTGGATAACTGTGCAAATAGCCCTGAATCAAGTGGATAAACCTGTGCATAATGAACGGGAGACAAGCACTTATCCACATCTGTTCCGCGGGATGGTACATCATCTGGAGCGGAAGAGAATCATACGATCTTTGACATACTGAATAGAAAAAGGTGCAGCAAAGGGTGCTGCACGTCCATCGAGCATGTAGATGGGCGAACGGGACAGGGAACGGTGCGACAGGGCGTCGATGGCCGTGCGCGGAGCACCGGTGCCCAGCTGCAGGCAGAGCGTGTCGTAGTTGTTGACGTAGGAGGTCATGACGAGCGCAACCTCGTCCGCAATGTCGGACTGCAGGGGAACGGGCGAGCCGTCCCACCGGGCACGTTCGCGAGCCCAGGCTCCGGAACGGGTCAGCAGGTCGCCATAGCTGTAGAGGCGGGCGGCAATACTGTCCGGCGAAAAGAGCGTCCCGCTGAGTCGCCCCCACAGACAGGCTACCGAGTCGCGGAACCCGTCCATGTTCTGACCCATGAGCCGATTGAACGGAGCAATGATATTGTAGCGCTCCACATCCGCCAGATCGGTGTAGTAACAGCCGTCGTAATTGCCACCCAGGGACATGTCCATGTCCCACGGCGTGATGAGGCAACGCTGCGCTGACGTGAGGTCCGGGATGGAGAGGAAAGTGTTCTTGTAGCCATTGTCCCCGACGTTCATGGCAAGGGTGAAGACCACGTACTCGACCAGGTTGTTGAAGTAGAAATGGTCGGTATAATGGAGCTGGAAGTCGGCATCGGAGGACTGGGCGCAGAAGTCGATGAGCTGCAGGAGCGGTTGCCAGGTGGTGGCGGAGGGATAGTCGTCGGGGTACTTGATTTCCCAGCCGTTCCAGGTGCACTGATTCTGGTCCTGGTCGATATAGTTCAGGAGCGACCAGGCATACTGCCACTTCTCGCACTTGACGAGCCAACCGCGCAGGTCGATGGTGCTGTCGGGTAGGACGGTCGTCTTGCGCAGGCCCAGCAGCTTGCGGTCCACCTTGTCCGACAGGCAGTAGATGCCGTGGTAACTGCCATTGAGAAAAAGCTCGACGAAACGGCCCACCGTGCCATTGCGCCCATCGAACTTGGTCTGATAGGGCGTGTGGCTCAACTGGTTCCAGACATCGAAGCAGAGACGGTTGCGCATGCGCAGTCGGTCAATGCTCATAGCATCCAGGATCCAGTTGTTCTCATTGCGCAGTCCCAGGAGATTGGCATCGAGATTCTCTCCGTCGGAGTCAACGAGCCTGAGGGCGAAGGACTTCTTGTCGTAGTGGATGCTGCTGCTGCCGCGTACCTTGAACAGACAGTCGTACCGTACCGTGTGCACCGGGACAGCTGCATCCGCACGGTAGTCCGAGACCTCGACCTGGGCTGGGACATAGGCCTCCTTGGTCACGGTATCGGCGCTGAAAGTGACATGGACCAATGGTAGAGACTGGTCGCTGAGCCCAGCCAGGAGTGCATGGTACGAGGGCGTTTGTGCATGGAGCACGACGCTGCATAGTAGCCAGGAGAGCAACAGTAGGTATCGCATTGGATAATATAAATAATTCAAGTTTCGCAAGTCTTCAACTTGCTCACTTTCAGTAGTAAAAGGGAGAGAAAGGGGAGTGAAAAGGTAGTAAAAGGGTCCTCGCAGCGAACAGAACGATTGATAATCGGTCAGCGAGAAGACGAGCTTTAGCGAGGGGCGCTATTATCGGCGGGAGTTTCAGAGGAAGTTTGTATCGTCCCTTTCTCTCCCCTTTTACTACTTTTTTTAGCCTTTCCCTGCTCTCAACTGAAGCTTGCGAAAGTTGAGTAAAGGTATTATATCCTTATTACCTTATGAGAAATGTCCTAATCTCTACTTACTACTAATTCCAAAAGAAAAAAGCAGTCTGAATGAAGTGTTATTTGCTCAATTCAAGCATACGGTCAATAGGCAGCTTGGCGCGCTCAATGATGGCTGGATCCACCTCTATCTCGGGCTTTTCATTGAGCAGGCAATCATAGAGCTTCTGCAGTGTATTGAGACGCATGTAGGCGCATTCGTTGCAACTGCATCCGACAGAACCCTCACTGACCTCGGGAGGTACGGGTATGAAGTTCTTGTGAGGAGCCTGCTTCTGCATCTCGTGCAATATACCGCTCTCCGTTGCGACGATGAAGTCATTGCACTCCGTATCGGCTACAGCGTACTGGAGCAACACTGCCGTAGAACCAACCTTGTCTGCCAGCAGGACGACCGGGCGCTTGCACTCTGGGTGAACCAGGACTTTAGCCCCTGGATGCTCAGCCTTGAGCTTCAAGATTGCTTCGGTAGAGAATTGTTCATGCACATGACAAGCACCGTCCCAAAGCAACATATTTCGCCCTGTGACGGCATTGATGTAGCCGCCCAGGTTACGGTCCGGAGCAAAGATGATCTTCTCGTCCTTGGGCAAACTGTTGACAATCTTGAGCGCATTGCCCGAAGTCACCACAATGTCGGTATAATACTTGACCGCAGCAGTGGTATTGACGTAACTGAGCACAGTATATCCAGGATGAGCTTTGACAAACTTGCCGAATTCATCCGCCGGACAACTGTTGGCCAATGAACAACCGGCCTCCAGGTCAGGCACCAACACTTTCTTGTCAGGACATAGTATCTTGCAAGTCTCACCCATGAAGTGGACGCCACACATCACGATGATGTCGGCAGTAGAACGAGCGGCCTGTTGAGCCAGAGCCAAACTGTCACCTACAAAGTCAGCAATATCCTGAATCTCGCCCAACGTATAGTAGTGAGCCAAGATGACAGCGTTCTTTTCCTGCTTCAGACGGCGTATTTCAGCAATGAGTTTCGACTTATCCATGTTTTCAACCATTTCTTTTATTATATATAATGAGTTTGGTTTTAAAAAATTTTTTTCAATTAAAACTAATTAATGCTGATTATAATAGCCTGTTGATAGAGTTAATAACTTTTGGTGGGGTAGAGAGGTTTTGAGTTATCAAAAGTTATACCTTATTTATTTAACCATTATTCAATTTTTATCCATACCTTGCCCATTGTGTTAAGTAGCTCTATATGTTTTGTTTTCGGTCGCACTTAACGATGGTATCAGTATTTTATCAACATTCAAGCTTGTTTGGTGCAAAGTTAATAAATATTTTCCACATTTGATGCTTAAAAGTCTGTTTTTTTACGTTAAAAACTTTTTAATATTTTGTCAGCAAAAAATTTGGTAGTTTCAAAAAACATATTAAGCCCACTTTTTCTGAATATTCCAAATATTTAACCCACAATTTTTCCAAAAGTTTTCAGTGAGTTGTAAACAGGGTTATAATGCTTTATCCATATTCATATTTAGTTCCGAAAGTTTTCTCGCATTAAGTTCACCAAGGGTAAATGGTAGTATAATCGAAAGTGCTCAAACTTCTTGTTTTTGCATTTAGAGAGCTATGTCATGACTTTCCTGGGCTGTAATGAGAATATCTATATACGGCTGTTTACTGCTGTATTTGCTGCATCTTCTGGCACTTTTATTTGATGGTAGTCTGTTTATTGCTCCGTTCAATTTAGATAGCAATCTGGAAGAATTTTGGACGTATTATATTAAATGATAAAGCGAAGCCGGTAAGGGCCTCGCTTTATCATTTATTATATTTAGGGTTAATATATAGTATTAATCCCAGAGATTGCTACGATAAGAAGCAGCACCAGCTTCTACATTACTAACACCCTCATCTTCTTTACTAATCGTAGAATTAATAGTGGTGCTATTTATATCACTTAAAGCTATAATCGATTGTAATTCTATTTCAACAATTGTTATAGCTGGAGTGGAATAATTCTTTTTCATTTTGGTTGTTCAGTTTTACTTGTTAATAACTAATTTTCCGTTAACAATGTTCAAGCCGCGGGTAGCCTTATTCAGGCTTTGACCATTGAGGTTATATACATTATCTGAATTATTAGTAGATTTGATGTTTTCAATTCCTGTAGTTACATCTACGTCAAAACTCTCTATTTCATTTTCAAATGCATCTACGAAACGGAATTTCGCAGCACTTAAAGAAGTATAAGGTAAGGATATATATGCGCGGAATGGATTAACTTTTACATTGTTGAATTTGTAAATGCTGGTCACTCCATCCTTTGTTCCTACTCCATAGTAATAAGTGCTTTCATCACTATTTACTGTAATTGCTTCATATACTCCAGTGAAGGTTGCATTGTTTTTAGTTACAAAAGAAGTTCCTGAAGCAGCTACAGTTACATTAGAAGCACTAATAATGGTGTATTCTCCATCTATTGCTCTAACCAGATATGGTTTGTTGGCAGTTATACCATCTGAAACACTGAAAGTAAATACATTGTTGCTAAATTCACTTAAAGCGCCTAATCTTAGGTTGTTGCTAAGGTCATCTACACTGAATGGCAAACATAGAGTTCCCCATGTAGTAGTAAATGTACGGGTATAAGTAGCGGATGTAGCAGTAAAGGATGTAGGACAATAGAATGTCTTTTTATCTGTAATAGCAAAATTAGCACAAACTCCACCGTTGATTACGTTTTTGCCGCCATCTACAATTGCATCAGTATTAAAATATAATAATGTGCTATCATTGTTAGTGAATGAAAGTGACTCCAAAATAGTAGCATCAGTGAAATCCATATAGGTACCCTTTATATTCAAAGTATCCATATTGGCATCAACAATACTACCAGTCACTTTGTAGCCGCCATTTGACGTAGCAACTATATTAAGAGTTGAAGAAGGATAGCAGAATGTAACGTTCGAACCCTGAGTTGACTCATCAACGCTAATGCTGCTGTTCTTCGTTGTAATTGATATTGTATTAGCAGTGTTGTAAAATGCGTAATCGTCAATTGTAGTTACAGAGTTATTCAAAGTTTGTGTTTCTACACCAGTTGAAGCCAAAACAATCTCTGTTTTAGAACTGTTGTAGAGAATACCATTTGAATAGGTATATGCATAACTATTATCTTGAAGAGACAATGTATAATTGCTTGCACCCTTGAAAGCTGCAGGATTGATACCAGTAATATTTTTACCAATAGTCACACCTTGTATATCATCATCATCAACAAATGCATCATCTGCAATAGCTACTACTTTTACATTATTAATTTTATTAATGCTTGTAGTTGTTCTTGAAGCTACTGCGATTTGGCAAATTGCATAAAAATCAGTATATTCTGTACCGCTTACAGTTGTTGTATTTTTCCAATAATATACGTTCTCGTAATTGGTGTAATCCCCTTGAAATTCAGCTAATGAAGTGCACTCTTTTTTATTCCAACCAGATCTCGTTGAATAGGTGAAATAATAGTAGTATGAGTTTTCATTGCTATAAGAACTGATTTGATCGTAAGTCAATATATTGCTGTTGATATTCGCAGCCTCACTTAAATATGTTGCATATTTAGCGGAATCAGTTGTATAGTATGTTGCACTATCAAGATTAGTACTTCCACTTGTCGTTATTGAAGCATTCTCTACGGTCTGAGAGAAATTCTTCAGATCAATGTTTGTTCCGTCAGCTCCAGTTACAGTACCATTATAGGTGTAGGTATTAGTTTGACTTTCTCCATTCTCAATAGTGAGGGCTAATGATCCGCTGGAAGTTACATTGGATGTAGTCAATTGCTCACTGATGATAGAGTCGGTTGGCGTTCCCTCTGATACATTGGTCTGCTCGCAAGAATACGTGACATTGCCATTGGTCAAGGTCACGGCCGCCTGCAATCCCATCGCAGATAAGAGTGCAATGCTTGTAAAGATAAACTTTTTCATTTTAGTTAAATTATTATTTGGTAAATATTATTCACTCCTAAATGGAAGGCTGTGTGAAGGCCTTCAGAACATAAAATCTCAGTTTTAGATCTTTTTTCACTTGGGTCATTAGTGTTCGCAAAGGTAATCATATTATTGCGTGCGCGAAAGAAAGTGTTGATAAGTTTTTGCGGAAATGATAAAAATTTAACACTATATTTAATAATTGTAATGTATAGATAGCAATTTTAAAGCGGAAATGTGTGTTTTTATTTTAACTTTTAATAACAATTTAATTTTGGTCGATTGTGGGAAGAAACAATGGATTGTTTTGACCTTTAGGCTTGTATATGGGTGTGCTTTGACTGCTCGATATTACAACGGAAACAGCGTGAAATGAGCAGCATTGAGGGGCGTTTGGATATGGGTTAGTGTACGATAGGATAGGGATGACCAATCGCGCACCAATCGTATTCCAATCGCACATCAATCGCACTCTCAACGATAGAATATGACTGGCTTATTGTAACTGAATACCAAATGGAGAAACAATGTATGATGATTCACGATTTAGAGGAAAAATCGTGATGCTGCGTGAGGTGCAGCGGAAAAGAACGTTTTGTGGCAGTATATAGTTTCCGTGGTTGTGGATAATTATTTGGTTTATCACGGTCGATAGGATTGAAAATGATAGAAATATTTGCATATTTCGGTAGAAATGTTTATCTTTGTGCGCTGAATTTCAAATATTAGGACAATGAAGAAATTGACTATGCTCGAAATGGATCGCATCTCGACCGACGAATTCAAGTCGGCGCAGAAGATGCCCCTGGTCATAGTGCTCGATAATATACGTTCGCTCAACAACATCGGTTCGGTCTTCCGGACCAGCGACGCTTTCAGGGTGGAGTGCATCTGTCTGTGCGGCATCTCGGCCACACCGCCCAGCATGGAGATACACAAGACGGCGCTCGGTGCCGAGGATTCAGTCGATTGGCTCTACTACGAAGATACCCATCAGGCTGTGCGTGACTTGCAAACGCGTGGATATCAAGTTCTTGCTATCGAACAATGCGCTGGCAGTACGATGCTCAATGACTTCCGTCCGGATTTCGGCAAACCCAGCCAGGGCTATGCCGTGGTGATGGGCAATGAGGTGAAGGGCGTACAGCAGTCGGTGGTGGATATATGCGATGGTTGTCTGGAGATCCCACAATATGGAACCAAACATTCGCTCAATGTCGCGGTGACGACCGGTCTGGTCATCTGGGAGTTTGCCAAGGTGTACTTCGCTCAATCGCAGCACCCCTGACCAGCGTCGAACGTTGGTCTTTTTTGTGGGCCTATGGCAGGTTCAATCAATGCATATAGAACATCTGTTGACACAGAATATTTGGCAATAGAACAATACGTAAACTGACAACATAATTTAAGACTTGGTATGGCAAAAGCGGCTAATCCTCAAGACACTCCGTTGCAGAAACAATTTCTGGAACTCAAGGCAAAGTACCACGATGCAATCATCCTGTATCGTGTGGGCGACTTTTACGAGACGTTCAATGAGGATGCCGTTGAGGCGCACGATATATTGGGTATAACCCTCACACAGAGGGCTGGAAGTCCGTTGGCTGGTTTCCCCTACCACGCATTGGATACCTATCTGCCCAAGTTGGTCCGGGCGGGCAGACGTGTGGCTATATGCGAACAGCTCGAGGATCCTAAGTTGACCAAGAAACTGGTCAAGCGTGGTGTGACGGAACTGATCACTCCGGGTCTGAGCATGGGAGATAATGTGCTCAATGCACGCGAAAACAATTTCCTTGCAGCTGTCACTTTCGGGTCGGTCTCGGACAATGCCCGACAGAAGGGCAAACAGGCATCGGAAGTGGGCTTGGCTCTGCTCGATATCTCGACCGGAGAGTTCCTCACTGCCGAGGGAACATTCGACTACATAGACAAACTGATAGCCAACTATGCGCCCAAGGAAATGCTCTTTGTCAAGGGTATGAAACCCTATTATCAGCAGCATTTCACCACTACACCTTATTGTTATGAACTGGATGATTACTATTTCAGTTATGACAATGCGATGCGCAGTATGTTGGAACTGTTCCATACCAAGAGTCTCAAGGGATTCGGCATCGAGGAGATGTACCTGGCCATTTCTTCGGCAGGTGCGATATTGCGTTACCTCGATGCGACACAGCACAAAAACATAGGACATATCACATCGGTACGACGCATTGACAGCCAGTCTAATATGCGTTTAGATAGATTCACCATCCGTAGTCTGGAGTTGGTATGTCCGATGAACGAGGGAGGATGTTCGTTGCTCAAGGTCCTGGACCAGACCACCACGCCGATGGGTGGACGAATGATGCACCGATGGCTGTTGTTCCCGCTGTTGAGTGCCGAGAAGATCAACGAGCGCCTTAATGTAGTACAGTACCTGATTGAAAATACCGATACCGCCGATAGTATAGGCTTGTCGCTCGAGCAGTTGGGCGACATGGAACGCATCGTCGCCAAGGTTGCTGTGGGACGTGTCACTCCGCGCGAGGTGGTGCAGTTGCGCCTGGCGCTTGAGTCGCTCAAGGATATCAAGGCGGTATGTCAGCAGTCCTCGCTGCCGCAGTTGCAGGAGATAAGTGAACAGATCAACACGTGTGACCGCATTGCGGAGCGTATAGGCAATGAGATTGAGCCCGAACCGCCTGTAGCAGTGGGCAAGGGTAAGGTCATTCGCGACAATGTCAATCCTGAATTGGACGAACTGCGACATATAGCATACAGCGGCAAGGATTATCTGCTTGAGTTGCAGCAACGCCTGTCGGAGGAATATGGAATACCCTCGCTCAAAGTGGCGTACAACAACGTCTTCGGATACTATATCGAGGTGCGCAATGCCCACAAGGATAAAGTCCCTGAATGTTGGATACGCAAGCAGACATTAGTGGGTGCGGAGCGCTACATCACGCAGGAACTGAAGGAGTATGAGGAAAAAATCCTTTCGGCCGAAGAACGCATACAGACCATCGAGAGTCGTCTGTATCAGGACCTGCTTGCCGCCCTCGAGGAGTATATTCCGATCATTCAGATTGATGCCCATCTGATGGCTCGTCTGGACTGCCTGTTGTCGTTCAGTCTCATAGCGCAGCGTTACAGTTATGTGCGTCCGGTGGTCGATGACAGTACGGTCATAGACATTCGTCAGGGCCGACATCCTGTTATCGAACGTCAGATGGCGATAGGAGAGTGCTATGTGCCCAATGACGTGCTACTGGACGACGACCAGCAGATCATGATGATCACCGGCCCGAACATGGCTGGTAAGTCGGCCCTGCTGCGCCAAACTGCCCTCATCACATTGATGGCGCACATAGGTTGTTTCGTACCTGCCGATGCTGCTCATATCGGCATAGTGGATAAGATCTTCACCCGTGTCGGGGCATCGGACAACATCTCGCTGGGCGAATCAACCTTCATGGTCGAGATGACCGAGGCTGCCAACATCCTGAATAACCTCTCTCCGCGCTCGCTGGTGCTCTTTGACGAGCTCGGACGAGGTACTTCTACCTACGACGGTATTTCGATTGCCTGGAGCATCGTTGAATACGTCCACGAGCGCGCGGAGGGTCGTCCTAAGATGCTCTTTGCGACCCACTACCACGAACTGAACGAGATGGAGCGCTCCTTCAGCCGCATCCGCAACTTCAATGTAAGTGTGCGCGAGGTGGATGGCAAGGTGCTCTTCCTGCGCAAGCTGATGCCTGGCGGCAGCGAACACAGTTTCGGTATCCATGTGGCGAGATTGGCGGGTATGAAGCCCGAGGTGGTACGTCGTGCCGACGAGGTGCTGCATTCCCTCGAGAGTGCTTCGGCTTCGGCCAATGGCATGTCGGCCAATGCTCCTGTCCAGCAGATTCAGACTCCTTCGGTTCCTGCCGGTTATCAGTTCCAGATTTTCCAGCTCGATGACCCGGTACTCACCCAGATTCGTGACGAGATCAAGGGCTTGGATCCCAACAACATGACCCCAATGGAGGCATTGAACAAGTTGGCAGAAATCAAGAAGATATGCGGAATATGACTTTTGGGCTGTAGCCCAAAAGTAGTTAACAATTAACAATGAAAAATTAAAAATTGTCCCTCCCATCGAAAATATAAAGAGGTAAGCACAACGGAAATGTGCTTACCTCTTTTACTTTTCCAAATATGGGAATTTTTAATTCTTAACTTTTACTTTTTAATTGCAACATATGACTTTTGGGCTGTAGCCCAAAAGTAGTTAACAATTAACAATGAAAAATTAAAAATTGTCCCTCCAATAGAAAATAAAATAGAGGTAAGCACAACGGAAACGTGCTTACCTCTTTTACTTTTCCAAAGGAGGGAATTTTTAATTCTTAACTTTTAATTATCAATTGTCAATTATCAATTATCAATTGACTTGCAACGTCACAGGCTCCACGTTGCGCCGTCCTTGGTGTCCTTGACCTGGAATCCCATCTCGGCCATCTTGTTACGGATCAGGTCTGATGTAGCCCAGTCCTTGTTGTTCTTGGCCTGCTGGCGAACTTCGAGCAGCAGATCTACGGCCGACTTATAGGCAGCATTCTTGTCGTCGTTGGCGCCGGCTCCGCTCTCGTCCTTCATGCCGAGTATCTCGAACAGGAAAGTGTCGAACACCTGCTTGGCCTTGTCTATGCCAGCCTGGTCGATGAAGGTCTGTCCGTCCACCACTTTGTTGACCAACGATACCAGTTCGTACAGGTTCGAGATGACAATAGGGGTAGTCAGGTCATCGTTCATGGCCTCGTACATCTTGGCCTCCAGGTCGTTGATAGCCTGTAGTGTGGCTGCTGTTTCGGCAGATGTAGCCGATGCCTTCATGCGGGCTACCGAGGCATATCCCTCCATCATGCGTTTCATGCCCTTCTCGGCGCTCTGTAGTGCCTCGTTGCTGAAGTCAACGGTGCTGCGGTAGTGAGCCATCAGGATGAAGAAACGGATGGTCATCGGGCTGTAGGCCTGCTGCAGTTTGGGGTGCGAGCCGGTGAAGAACTCATCGAGTGTGATGAAATTGCCGTATGATTTGCCCATCTTCTTGCCGTCGATGGTGATCATGTTGTTGTGCATCCAGTAGTGTACCGTAGGCTTGCCCTTGGCGGCACAGCTCTGTGCTATCTCGCACTCGTGGTGAGGGAAGAGCAGGTCCAGGCCGCCACCGTGTATGTCAAATTCCTCGCCCAGGTACTTCTCGCCCATGGTCGAGCACTCCAGGTGCCAACCTGGGAAACCTTCGCTCCAGGGTGATGGCCAGTGCATGATGTGCTCCGGTGCGGCTTTCTTCCACAGGGCGAAGTCGCAGGCATTGCGCTTCTCGGACTGACCGTCCAGTTCGCGTGTGGTATCGAGCAGTTCGTTGATGTTGCGGCCCGAGAGGATGCCGTAGTTGAAGTGCTCTGCATACTTCTTGACATCGAAATAGACGCTGCCTTCGCTCACGTAGGCATAGCCTGCATCGAGGATCTTCTGCACGTAGGCAATCTGCTCGATGATGTGTCCGCTGGCATGGGGTTCGATGCTGGGCGGCAGCACGTTGAGCGCCTCCATGGCCTTGTGGTAGCGATTCAGGTAGTACTGAACGACCTCCATTGGCTCTTTCTGCTCCAGGCGGGCCTTCTTGGCAATCTTGTCTTCGCCCTCGTCTGCATCGTGTTCCAGGTGACCTACGTCGGTGATGTTGCGGCAGTAGCGCACCTTGTATCCGATGTGGGTCAAGTAGCGGAACAATATATCGAAGGTGATGGCTGGACGGGCGTGGCCCAGGTGGCCGTCACCATATACGGTAGGGCCGCACACGTACATGCCAACGCGTTCGGGGACAATCGACTTGAATGGCTGCTTGACGCGAGCCAGCGTGTTGTAGATGTAGAGTTGTTGAGTTATCATTGTCTTTTGTTTATTTTATTCTTTGTTATCTGTTTGGGCCGATGTCTGTTCTTCGGCCGATATTTCCGTTTGTATCGTCTCTGTATCGGACTCTATCTGACCGTCGGACAGATGTATGATGCGGTCCGACATCTGCGCCAGGCTCTCGTCGTGGGTCACTATGACGAAGGTCTGCCCGAACTCGCGCCTCAGGTCGAAGAAGAGTCGGTGCAACTCCTGTTTATTCTGGTTGTCGAGTGAGCCACTTGGCTCGTCGGCAAAGATTACGTCCGGTCTGTTGACCAATGCCCTGGCTACTGCTACTCGCTGTTTTTCGCCACCCGACAGTTCGGAGGGTTTGTGCGATGCTCGGTCGGAGAGTCCCAGGTACGAGAGCAGTTCCTCTGCGCGCTGACGAGCCTGCGAGGTGCTGGTGCCGCCTATCAGAGCCGGCATCATCACGTTCTCCAGAGCAGTAAATTCGGGTAACAGTTGATGAAACTGAAAGACAAAACCGATGTGGCGGTTGCGGAAGGCTGACAACTCGCGGTCATTGAGCCGGAGTACATCTGTGCCGCCGATGTGGATGCTGGGGGCTGGGGTCACTCCTGTCAGTGTGGGGCGCTCCAGGGTGCCCATTATCTGCAGCAGGGTAGTCTTGCCGGCACCTGACTTGCCCACTATGGCTGCTACCTGTCCGTCGGCTATGCTGAGGTCGATGCCCTTGAGCACCTCCAGCGGGCCAAACGCCTTGTGTATGTTGTGTACTTCAATCATTGCGTACCCCTCGGTTTTGTATGTAACAGCTTATAATTCGGGCACAAAGGTACGTATATTTTGACAACTATACAAGTTTTTTGTATAAAAATTTTGTATTTCTCGAAAGTTCTTTTATCTTTGCACACCGCATCTGGCGATTTGTCGTGTGCTGCAGCTGAAAGGGTGTTGATAACTCTGTGCATATCGCTGTGTATATGCGTCTGTATGCAGCGGGAGACGGTTTAAAAGTACGAGAGCAAGCCGAACTCTCTTCGTCTTGCTCCCTTCAAACGGAAAATTTTCAAACCAGTATAAAGTGGTCCCACTAGGGCTTGAACCTAGGACCAACGGATTATGAGTCCGCTGCTCTAACCAACTGAGCTATAGGACCGGTCTAAATGAGGAAAATAGGTGCCATTTTGTGGCTTTTTCCTTTTTTCCGAGCGCAAAGATAATAATAGTTTCTGAATTTCGCAAATATTTTGCTATAAAAATGATTATTTATAGACAATTTGACGCTATAGAGGGTAGTTTTGCCGCGTGTATTGGCTTCTTTGACGGCGTTCATCGTGGACATCAGTTCCTCATCGCTCACTTGCGCGATGAGGCTGCTCGGCGTGGATTGCTCTCTTCTGTAGTGACTTTCAGCAATCACCCGCGCCTGGTTTTGCATCCAGACGATGACCTCCTCCTCATTGATACGCTGCAGCAACGATTGGATAAACTCTCGGCCACAGGTCTGGATGCCTGCTTCCTGCTGGATTTCACACCGCAGGTTCGGCAACTATCTGCCCGCGAGTTCATTCAGGATGTCCTGTGCCGACAGATGCACGTACGATTACTCATTATTGGCTATGATCATCGCTTCGGTCGCAATCGCAGCGAGGGATTTGAGGACTATGTACGCTACGGCAAGGAGTGCGGTATGGAGGTGATTCAGGAACCTGTCTTTGACGATGGTTCTGGCTTGCATTATTCGTCGAGCGAAGTCCGCCGTGCTCTTCAGGCTGGCGACACTGCATTGGCCCAGAAACTGTTGGGGCAGGAGTGATGGGGTAATGTCGGAAACAAAATTGAACAGTTAATTCATTTATGTTAACGATTATGTTTTGAACATACATCCATTAACCTATAAACTTTAACCCTTAAACCTAAAAATAGCGCATTGGACAACTCCAATGCGCTATTTTTAATTTAGTCCCAGTCTTCGTCGCCGACCATGGCTGGTACCTCGGGAGGAACGCCGCCACAGATACTGATTTCACGCTTGATACTTTCGTCCAGCGATATCAGTGTTTCGGTTGAAAGCACGCCGTCTATGCTCTGAATCTTGTTGTTGAGCAAGTCCATCAGATGCTCATTGTCGCGGGCATAGAGTTTACATAGCATAGTGTAAGGTCCTGTCGTGAAGTGACACTCAATGATCTCGGGGATGGCCTGAAGGCACTTCACTACCTCGCGGTACATATTGCCTCTCTCCAGGCGGATACCGATGTAGGTGCAGGTCTGGAAGCCCAGTGCACGTGGATCGATGTCGTAGCCTGATCCGATGATGACTTTGAGTTCGATGAGTCGCTGGATACGCTGGTGTATTGCGGCGCGTGATACACCACACTCTACTGCGACGTTTTTGGATGGAATACGGGCATTACGGGTAATAATATCCAGTATCTTCTTATCCAATGCATCAATTTTTTCCATAATTGATTTTAAATGTTTGGGTTTTTAGCTTTGTATAAATACAGACGATTTCGAGCCTCAGCATCAGAGGTCCTCTTTTGCTTTGGGTTTGTTGAAAATTGAAAGTTATTTATACCAGTTGTTCAATATTTTTCGTTGGTGCAAATGTACTACTTTTTTGTTAAATTATCAAACTTTTTGTCAAATTTATTAGCATTTTGCCATTTTTTATTGCATATTACGCGAAAAACGTTGCATTTATTTGACAAATGTATTATTCTTTGCATTATTATTCATTTTCCTTCGGTAGCATTTGTCCACAATTTATCATTTCTATGGTATTTCTTGTTCTTTTTATCTCTATTTCCCTTTTCTTTTGTTTCTTGTCCGATGTTCCAATTTGTCGTCCTAATCCTCTACTTTACTAATCATTCATTCAATAAACAATAAAAAATCCCTCTCCGTAAGACGGAGAAGGATCTATCGTTGTTCATAAGTCGCAAACTGTTGTTTGCGCTACATGAATTTATTTGCTGTTGATATCGAGCAACTCTACCTCAAACTGAAGTGTAGAACCGCCAGGGATGTTCTGACCAGCACCGCGGTCTCCATAAGCGAGGCTTGAAGGCATGGTGAGGATTGCCTTGCCGCCCTTCTTGAGCTGCAACAGTCCTTCGCTGAAGCCCTTGACTACACCCTTGAGTGGGAACTCGGCTGATTCGTTCTGGTCGAATACGGTGCCGTCGATAAGGGTACCCTTGTACTTGACTGTAACTTTGTCATCCATAGTTGGGTTCTTGCCCTTGCCTGGCTCGAGAATCTGAATCTGCAGACCTGACTCGAGTGTCTGTACGCCCTCTTTCTTGGCATTCTCTGCCATGAAGGCTTCGCCCTTCTCTTTGTTCTCTGCTGCTGCCTTCATCATCTTCTCTTCCATTTCGCGCTGCATCTTCATCTGGAAGTCGTTCAGGATATTGCGTGCCTCATCTGGAGTCATCTTGAGGTTGGCGCTGTCCTTCTTGAAGGCTGCCTCGAATGCTGCCAGGAAGTTCTCGGTGTTCATGACCTTCTCTGGAACTACGATGCCAGTATCGCCAAAGTTGGAGTACTGTGAGCCGAACATAGTACCATAAGCGTATGATACAGAGTCGATGTCGTTGGTGAACGATGCCTTAGGACCGTTGCAGCATGAGCTGACACCTACCAGAGCAGCTACAGCAATTGCTGAAATGTAAAGTAATTGTTTCATGTAAATTATATGTTAAGTTGTTTAGGTTGCTGTTTAGCAACCGCAAAGATAGTGATTTTCTATGAGAAATTGCGCTTTTTTTGACCTTTTTTAATAATTTTCTCATTTATTTTGTATATTTGCAGCATTATATACCTTTTTGCTATGAAAAGAATTGTTTTTCTGACAGGTGCAGGTATGAGTGCCGAAAGCGGTATTTCTACTTTTCGTGATAGTGACGGACTATGGGAACAGTACAGTGTCGAGGAGATTTGTACGCACGATGCGTGGCTGGCTCATCCTGCTAAGTTGCTCGATTTCTATAATATGCTGCGCCGCAAGTATATGAACTGCAAGCCTAACGAGGGCCATCGGTTGATTGCCTCGCTGCAGCAATACTTCGATGTAAAGGTGGTCACGCAGAACCTGGATTCGCTGCACGAACAGGCAGGTTGCAAGAGTGTATTGCATCTGCATGGTGAGATGATGAAGGCTCGCCCTGATGGACCCGACAGAGGTGTCTATTACCCGCTTGATCCTGCCAATCCGGACATTCATATGGGTGACCAGACTCCTGATGGTGTGCAGTTGCGTCCTCACATTGTCTTTTTTGGCGAAGCTGTGCCCAACCTGGAGCGTGGTGCCGAGATTGTTTCTACGGCCGATATTCTGGTCATAGTGGGTACTTCGCTCAACGTCTATCCTGCTGCCAGCCTGCTGAATTATGCAGGTAGTCAGGTGCCTGTCTATGTCGTTGACCCTAAACCTGTCACCTCTCCTTACCGTACTTTTACCCAAATTCGTAAGGGTGCCAGCGAAGGACTCGGAGAATTGGTCAAGATTTTAGTTGAAAACAAATAATGATTGAGATTTTAAGTTTGCTTCCCAACTATTTTCAGGTATAGTTTTTCGTTTTCGTTATTGTTTTCGTACGAAGTCTTCGTTTTCGCATTGTTTTTGTACGAAGTTTTTCGTTTTCGTTAAAAAATAAGCGTCGCGATTCATTCGCGACGCTTGTTTTTTTATTTCTTGTACGCTGAAACGTTGTTTTCGAGCTGAGAAATGATCTTGGCTACCTCGGGGTCATTGAGCGACTTATTGGCTATCTTGAGGTGGTCAATGGCCTTTGGACCATAATTGAGAGTAGCACGCTTGGTGGCAGTCTGCATGGCCGAGTAGTAATGATTGGCCTTTGAACGGTCATTCTTGTGGCGGTTGTATTCTGCTTCGGCGTTATTTTTGATCTTCATTATGGTGTTGTATAGACCATAGCCCAGAGCCTTATGTACGTTGGCGTTGGTTGGATCAATGGCCAGCACCTTGTCGTAATATACTTCGGCTGAATCTGCCTGCTCCAGGTTAAGGTAGAGCTGGGCTGCATTCATCAAGTACTTCTTTTTCTTGTCGTCCGACAGTCCCTCTTCGCTGAGCATGGTCAAGCAGCAAGGCAGGGCGTTGGCCCAATCCTTCTCCTTCGAGAATATGTAGTAGAGTTTCTTGTCCATAGCCATTTTCTGGTCAGGATTAGTTTCCTTGATCTCTATGTAAGACTGCTTCACCAGTTCAGGCTTGCCTGCAGCCTCGTAGGCATTCTTCATATTGTTGATGACAGCCTGGTCGTAGTTGCCCTTCAAGAGGCTTGCCTTGAAGGCGTCACCTGCTTTCTGCTGGTCACCTACCTGCAGGTATGCTGTAGCCAACTGGAAGGCGGTCATATAGTCTGTATTGTCTTTGTCCAACTCCTGGGCCTTGATGTAGTTGTCAATGGCCTCCTGGTACTTCTGGTTGCTCATGGCTGCATCGCCGGCGTTGGCATAGTCAGCGAGTGTCTGAGCCTGCATTGTAGCGGCTACGACGACTGCAGCAACGAGGGTGTAGATCTTTTTCATAGTGCTATACTGTTTATATGTTTGTCCTTATTTTAGATGATACGTTTCGGCATTGGTTTAAAGCATTTATTCTTTCTTTGCGTCAATGCCTTATTTGTAGATCATTGTCTTATTTGTGGATCAATGTATTATGTTCTAAAACGAAATAAGTTTGGTTTTATTGCCTTGTTCATTTCAGAACATAACAAAAGGGCGTGTCTTGAATGGCACGCCCTGTATGTTGAGGTAGATTTTACTGCATTGATCCGCCCACG
This sequence comes from Bacteroidales bacterium, assembly GCA_024694125.1. Classification (GTDB taxonomy): domain Bacteria; phylum Bacteroidota; class Bacteroidia; order Bacteroidales; family UBA3663; genus Liminaster. Next base: position 27,858 of record JAILKE010000027.1, on the reverse strand, counting down.
ATGTCGAGCAACTCGGCAGTGATAGCGGCCTGACGGCCCTTGTTGTACTGAATGCGCAGTTCACCGAGCAGGTCGTTGGCATTGTCGGTAGCAGTCTGCATGGCTACGGTACGTGCGGCATGTTCAGCAGCCTGGGCATCGAGCATGATGGTATATATCTTCATGCAGAGCGCATCCGGAATGAGTGCATTGAGCACTGACATTGGGTCAGGTTCGATGATATATCCCGCTGTCGAAGTCTCTTCGCCCTCAGAATTGAGCTGTACGGGCAGATAGAGCTCGCGGGTAGGGATTTGTGTGGCTGTGCTCTTGAAGTGCATATAGACGAGCTCTACGCGGTCTATGCGGCCGTTCTGATAGTCCTTCATCAACTGGAGAGCCAAGTCTCGAGCTGTGGCAAATGCGGGATTGTCGCCCTTATCCACATAATCGCGCTTGAGGCAGAAGCCATTCAGTTTGCCGAGGCTCTGGTCTAGTTTACGGCCTATCACGTAGCAGTCAATATCGTCGGCACCCAAACCCTGCGAAGCATACTCCTTGAGCACGGCAGTGGTGTGGCGCAGCACGTTGCTGTTATAACCGCCGCATAGGCTCGAGTTGCTTGCAATGGCTACCACTGCGACACGTTTCACCTTGTCGTGCTCCTTGCAGAATGGCGACGAGATGGTGGTATCGCCCGATAGGAGCGAAACCATTATCTTGTGCAGTTGTCGGTCGTAGGGCAGCATATTCTCGATGGCACCCTGGGCTTTATGTAATTTGGCCGAGGCTACCATCTTCATGGCCGAGGTTATCTTGAGAGTACCCTCTACCGAGCCGATGCGTCCTTTGATTTCTTTTAATGAAGCCATAGTGTTAGGTTATGAGGTTAGGCGGTGGTGGGGTGCAGGTAGCACCCTCCAACCGCTTCCTTTCGTTGGAATCTCCCTGTCCGATGTATCTCTGGGACAATAGTTATTTCTATATATTGTTTCCGGGACAAACACGGGGCGGGAGATGTCCATATTTAGGCCAGTTCTGTACAGATGCCTGCAGCCGTATCGGTGATGATCTTGATGATATCGTCATCAATCTTTCCTTCCGACAATGGCTTGATTACATCTTCCTGGTGAGATACGCGCAGACGCTCGAGGAACTTGTCCTGGAACTCAGGTACCTGGTCGACTGCAATCTTGGCCATCAGACCCTTAGTACCGCAGTAGAGAATAGCAATCTGTTCGCCTACAGGCATAGGGCTGTACTGAGGTTGGATGAGCAGTTTGTTGTTCTTACGACCACGGTCGATAGCCATCGCAGTGACGGCATCCATATCGCTTGAGAACTTGGCAAATGACTCGAGTTCGCGATACTGAGCCTGGTCGATTTTGAGGGTACCAGCCACTTTCTTCATAGACTTGATCTGAGCAGAACCACCTACACGAGATACCGAAATACCTACGTTGATGGCAGGACGGAAGCCCTGGTTGAAGAGGTCGGTCTCGAGGAAGATCTGACCATCGGTGATAGAGATCACGTTGGTAGGGATGTAGGCCGATACGTCACCCGCCTGAGTCTCGATGATAGGCAGGGCGGTGAGAGAACCACCAGCCTTGACATGACCCTTGAGTGATGGTGGCAGGTCGTTCATCTGTTCGGCAACCTCCTGCTGTTCGATGATCTTGGCTGCACGTTCCAACAGACGGCTGTGCAGGTAGAAGACGTCACCAGGATAAGCCTCACGTCCTGAAGGACGGCGCAAGATCAATGATACCTCACGGTAGGCAACAGCCTGCTTAGAGAGGTCATCATATACTGCGAGAGCGTGGCGTCCAGTATCACGGATGAACTCACCGATAGCAGCACCTGCAAAAGGAGCAAAGTACTGCAGGGCGGCCGAGTCAGCAGCTGTAGCAGCTACGACGCAAGTATAGGGCATGGCACCCTTTTCGCGCAGAGTCTGTACGAGCGATGCAACGGTCGAACCTTTCTGTCCGATGGCTACATAGATACAATATACAGGGTCACCCTTCTCGTAGTTCTCCTTCTGGTTGATGATGGTATCAATAGCGATGGCAGTCTTACCAGTCTGGCGGTCACCGATGATAAGCTCACGCTGACCACGACCGATAGGAATCATGGCATCGACAGCCTTGAGACCAGTCTGCAGAGGACGTTTTACAGGCTGACGGAATACGACGCCAGGAGCCTTACGTTCCAGAGGCATTTCGAATTTCTCACCCTCGATAGGTCCCATACCGTCGAGCGGTTCACCCAATGGGTTGATGACACGGCCGAAGAGGTTTTCGTTGACCTGTATGGAGGCGATGCGCTTGGTGCGCTTCACGATCATACCCTCGCGCACCTTCTCGGCGCCGCCGAAGAGTACGGCTCCCACATTGTCTTCCTCCAGATTCATGACGACTGCCATGACGCCGTTTTCAAATTCCAGCAACTCGTTGGCTTCGGCATTGCGCAGACCGTAGATACGCGCCACACCATCGCCCACGGTCAGTACGGTACCGACCTCATCGTATTGGGCCTGGGTGTCGATACCTTGCAGTTGCTGCAAGAGCACTTCGCTCACTTCGCTGGCTTTAATATTACTCATAGGAATTTTTGACAATTAGACTATTATATACTTGACGACTTTGTCCGGTCAAGAAACGGAGTCGGTAGGAGTGGGGCTATCAGATGATGCGCTTGTTCTTCTCTACAAACTGTTTTTTGATCCGTTCAAACTGAGAGCGCACGGAGGCGTCCAGTCGCAGGTCGTCGATCTGGAAGATAAAACCACCCATAATGGAGGGATCCGTCTGGGTGTCGAGGATAACGTCAACAGCACCTGCCGACTGGTCTTGTACCATCTTTTCGAGACGGGTTGCGACCGATTTGGATACAGGTACGGCGGTAACGAGCTTGCCGATCGAGATATGTTTCAACTTACGGTAGAGCGTGACATAACTGTGGGCGATGAAGAGCATGAACGACTCGCGACGGTGAGCCACTACCAAGGTAGTAAATTTCTGGAATGTGGGGCTCACCGCAGTCGAGGCAGCCTGGCAGATCACCGACTCCTTCTGCTGGGCAGGGAGGAGCGGATTGCCCAATACCTGGGCCAGCTGAGGGACGTTGTTCCACGACCCGATGAACTGAAGTACCTCGGCATACACCGTGTCTTCAGTTTTTGAGGCCAGAGCAAAGTCTAACAGAGCCTTGGCGTAACGTTTGGCGATAATTCCAATATCCATAATTACTTCTTGTTATCCATCTCATCGAGTAAACGATCGATCATAGCCATCTGGTCCTTGTCGGACTTCAGGCTCTGACGAAGTACTTTCTCTGCAATCTCGACGGAGAGCAGGCCTACCTGGCGGCGAATGTCGCGAATGGCGTCCTCCTTCTCTACCTCGATCTGTTGTTTGGCCTCTTCCAGTATCTTCTGGCCGGCTGTGGTTGCTTCCGTCTGCGCCTTTTCGACTATCTGCTTACGCTGGTCCATGGCTTCGGCCAGAATCTGGCTCTGCTGTTCACGGGCCTGCTTCAGCATTGCGGCACTTTCCTCCTGTATCTTGGCCAATTTCTCGTTGGCCTGCTTGGCAGCCTCGAGTGAGTCGTCGATGTACTTCTTTCTTTCATCGACCATATTGGTGATGATAGGCCAACCGAATTTGACCAGTACAAAGAAGACTACGCCGAATGCTACGAGCATCCAGAAGATAAGTCCTATTTCAGGCGTTAACAATGACATAAGCTAAAAGATTTTTTATTTGAGTACGCCGAGCAGACAAGCTACAACACCGATAAGGCTGACACCCTCGACGAGAGCGCCGATAATGATCATAGGAGTCTGAATCTTGCTGATTGCCTCTGGCTGACGAGCCATAGCGTCCATGGCAGCGGCACCGATTTTGCCGAGGCCGAGACCAGCACCAATTGCTACGATACCTGCGCCGAGAGCGGCAGCACCCTGAGTAGAAATTGCTTCGAGAAGAACTGTAGTAAACATAATAGTAAGATTTTTAGTTGTTAATGAATTTATTTTCTTTTGTAAAATTTTCTTTGATTAAGGAAGAGAATAAGTACAAAGAGACAAAGTACAAAGTACAGAGAAGTGACAAAGTACAAAGTGACAAAGTACAAAGAGTGACAAGGAATAATAGAATTGTCAATCTACACTCCACATTACCCTTTACTCATTACTCTTTCTCCCCTCACGCCTCGGCGTGGTGCTTCGGTACTGACAGGCCGATGAATACAGCTGACAGCATGGTGAAGACGTAAGCCTGAATGAAGGCAACCAGGCACTCCAGGCAGTCGAGGAAGATGGCGAAGATGACCGACAGTGGGGTCATGATGCCATTGATGACTGGGCTGATGTTGGCGGTGATGAAGATAACTCCGATCAATGCCAGCAGAGCTGCGTGACCTGCCATAATGTTGGCGAAGAGACGAATCATCAGGGCGACAGGCTTGGTGAAGATACCAAAGAACTCGATCACAGCCATGATAGGCTTGAGCCAGCCAGGTACATCGGCCCAGAAGATCTCCTTCCAGTACTCCTTGTTACCACCCAGGTTGACGAACAGGAACGTGCAGGCAGCCAGTACGAAAGTAACTGCGATGTTGCCGGTGATGTTGGCCGATCCAGGGATAAGTCCAATCAAGTTGGTGAAGAAGATGAAGAAGAAGGCGCATAGCAGATATCCCGAGTAGCGCTGAACGTGCTGAGGAATATTGGCCTTGATGATGTCGTTGTAAACCATGGAAATCATCATCTCCATCAGACCGACGAAACCGCGTGGAGCTTCGTCCGAAGGCTTCTTGTTCTTGTACCAATGGGCGCAACCCAGCACGATGCATATCAGCAGGATGCTGTTGATGATCAGGCCAACGGCATTCTTGGTGAGCGAGAGGTCCAATGGACGTTCCCAGTTGCCCGTGGTGCTGTTGTATTCAACCACCTTGCCGGCATCTGGGTGTCCGGCATCGGCCAACTTGAAGCCCTGGTAGGTGATACCCTCTTTCTCGGCCTCCTCCAGATGGTGGAAGTTGAAGAAGAACCATTGGCTCCGTTCGCGCGAGTAAACCAATATGGGCAGTGGTATAGCTACTGCATTCTCGCCCTCGCCCCAGAAGTGCCACTCGTACGAGTCTCCGATGTGGCCCAGGATGAGCGATGTCATATCGATCTCACCCTTGGCTGCGGGTTCCTCTTGAGCAGCGGCTTGAGCTGTCGTTGGCAACAGCATGCCGATGGCCAGGATGCAAGCGAGCAGGTAGCTGCAGACCTTGTTGTTGTTTATCATAACGTGTTATTGCTTCTTTTTAAGAAAGAGTACAGACTCTATCACTATCGAAATGAGGTAGCATACGATGAGCCAGATGGCGTAGGTCGTTACCTCTATCTCGGTGATGTAGTAGATGGCTATCACCGAGACGATGGCGGCCAGCATTTTGACTACCTTGGAGCCCAGTATGACCCATGGAGTATATTCCGGGGTATTGTTCTGTGCCCAACGGTAGGCGCATACGATGCCGATTTCCAGCAGTATGCACACTGCGATGAGGCCTATCTGCCAGGTCATCATATCTGTACGCAGGCTGAAACCAGATTATTGTGCACCTCGACATATCCTGACGAGACCTGTTGGCGAGTCTCCTCGCCGTCGCGCACAAATCGAATTTCGCCGGGTTGCAGCGTGGTGATGATAGCGTCGTGGTTCTCCAGTATCACAAATCGGCCTTTGCTGCCCGGTACTTCGACCAGCGATACTTCACCTTCGAAGATGGTCTTTTCCGGACTGAATATGACAAGTTTCATAATAATCAGTTTGTTTGGTGGGTGAAACACTCTAAATTGTAGCTCATTTTCGGCTGCATTTTTAGGCCGATGGGTAGTGGTGATCAGGCTCCCTTGGCAGCCTCGATCAACTTCTTACCCTTCTCGATTGCCTCCTCGATGGTGCCGACGTTGAGGAATGCCTGCTCAGGCAGGTAATCGACTTCGCCGTCCAGGATCATGTTGAATCCCTTGATGGTATCTTCGATGTTGACCATCACACCCTTGACGCCGGTGAACTGTTCTGCGACGGTGAAAGGCTGCGAGAGGAAACGCTGCACGCGGCGTGCGCGGTTTACGGTCTGCTTGTCTTCGTCCGAGAGCTCGTCCATACCGAGGATGGCGATGATGTCCTGGAGTTCCTTGTTGCGCTGCAGAATCTGCTTGACACGCTGAGCGCAGTTGTAGTGTTCCTCTCCGATGATGTTAGGATCGAGGATGCGCGATGTAGAGTCCAGAGGATCGACGGCAGGGTAGATACCCAGCTCGGTGATCTTACGGCTCAATACCGTGGTTGCATCCAGGTGCGAGAACGTCGTAGCAGGTGCAGGGTCAGTAAGGTCATCGGCAGGCACATATACAGCCTGTACAGAGGTGATGGAGCCCTTCTTGGTCGAAGTGATTCGTTCCTGCATCTTACCCATATCGGTGGACAGGGTAGGCTGGTAACCTACGGCTGATGGCATACGGCCCAACAGAGCCGATACCTCCGAACCTGCCTGTGTGAAACGGAAGATATTGTCGATGAAGAGCAGAATATCCTTCGATGTACCGATCTGGTCCGAGTCACGGAATGACTCAGCCACGGTCAGACCAGACAGGGCGACCGAAGCACGTGCTCCAGGTGGCTCAGACATCTGGCCATACACCAGGGTTGCCTGGCTCTTGGAAACCTCATCGTAGTCGATGGAAGAGAGGTCCCATTTGCCCTCCTCCAGGCCCTCCTTGAATTTCTCGCCGTAGCGGATTACGCCCGATTCGATCATCTCGCGCAGCAGGTCGTTACCCTCGCGGGTACGTTCGCCTACACCGGTGAATACCGAGAATCCGTTGTGCTTCTTGGCAATGTTGTTGATCAACTCCATGATGAGCACGGTCTTACCTACACCAGCACCGCCGAAGAGGCCGATCTTACCGCCCTTCAGGTATGGCTCGAGCAGGTCGATGACCTTGATACCGGTATAGAGCACCTCTTGCGATGTCTTCAGTTCCTCGAACTTAGGTGGTTCGCGGTGGATAGGGAAGGAGCCCTCCTTGCTGAGGGTCTTCATTCCATCGACCGTTTCTCCCACTACGTTCAGCAGGCGTCCCTTGACCTGGTCGCCTACAGGCATAGTGATAGGGGCACCGGTGGCTTTAGCCTCCAGGCCTCGGCGGAGTCCGTCGGTCGAATCCATAGCTACGCATCGTACGGAATTTTCTCCTATGTGCTGTTGCACTTCTATAATCAGTTCGCGGCCATCCGGGCGGGTAACTGAGAGAGCTTCGTTGATGGCAGGTAGATTAGTTTGCTGTTCGTTTCCTTCGAAAGCTACGTCAACTACAGGGCCAATTACTTGTGAAATATGTCCTACATTCTCCGACATAGTGTTTTATGTTTAATTATTTATTGAATACAGAATAAAAATAATGCAGTAATACTAACTATCAAGTGCAATAATACTATTCAAAAAGTATAAAAAAGAAAGCTGTTGAGAGTTTTTCGTGCAGCAAATATAATGTTTATTTCGTATCGTCAAATTTTTTTTGCCTTTTTTTTTCAATTTTTTTTAAAAAGGGCTGATTTTTGCTATTTTTTCCGACTACTTTCGGCAATTTTCTCGATATTCGGGCACTCTTGTTGAAAAAAGTGTTGTAAATTGTTCATAACTTGCCTTTTTTTGTCTATCTTTGCGGTGTTCTCGGGATTTATGCCCTGTCATATATGCCTTTAGGGAGTGTGCCCGACGTACTGTTTCGGGTTCGGTCGGGGTATTACAAGGGTATTACGAGACTATTATGACCAATCTCCACTCCGGGCTTGGTCCTTTTGTCTCGTCACGAGGCAGGTTATGTCACTATGACCAAAGTCCGGAGTCGGACAGCAGACCAGATTCAAGATTGTGTTTATTTCATATATTATATGGCAATTTCATTTTTTAACGAGCAAACGGAAATGCCTGTATTGCGACGCACTGAAATACGTGAGTGGGTCAAGCAGGTTGCGGCATCGCACGGCAAGAGAGTGGGCGAGATCTCATACATCTTCTGCAACGACGAGAAGATCCTCGAGGTAAATCGTCAGTATCTGCAGCACGATTATTATACCGACATTATTACTTTCGACTACACTGAAGGTGACCGTATCTCGGGCGACCTATTCATCAGCCTTGATACAGTAAGGTCCAATGCCGAACTGTTCCATCAGCCCTACGAACGTGAGCTGCACCGTGTCATCATTCACGGCGTGCTTCACCTGTGCGGCATCAATGACAAGGGACCAGGCGAACGTGAGATCATGGAGCAGAATGAGGACGAAGCCCTCCGGATGTTGGACAAAATGAATAACCCCTCCCTTTAAGGGAGGGAGATGTAATTATCTCTCTATATATTAACAATGACTTTCTCTTACGATGTCATAGTGGTCGGAGCTGGTCACGCAGGATGTGAGGCTGCTCATGCGGCTGCCCGTCTCGGTGCGAGCACGTGTCTGATCACTATGGATATGAATAAGATTGGACAAATGTCGTGCAATCCTGCCGTGGGCGGTATCGCCAAGGGTCAGATTGTGCGCGAGATTGATGCCCTGGGCGGCAAGATGGGTGAAGTGACCGATGCCTGCTCTATTCAGTTCCGAATGCTCAACCGTTCCAAGGGTCCCGCCATGTGGAGCCCTCGCAGTCAGGCGGACCGCGGCAAGTTCATCTGGGCTTGGCGCAAGGTGCTCGAGAATACCCCTAATCTCTCCATTTGGCAGGATACGGTCAAGGAATTGATTTTTGTTTCACGTGGAACTATAGGTGGTGTAGTGACCCGTATGGGCGTGCGCTTCGAGGCCAAGGCGGTGGTCATCACGGCGGGCACTTTCCTCAATGGTCTGATGCACATCGGCCGGACCATGATACCAGGCGGTAGAGTAGGAGAGGAGGCAAGCTACGGACTGACCGAACAACTGGTCGAGGCTGGTATCACTATGGGTCGAATGAAGACCGGTACTCCTGTCCGACTGGATGGCCGCACTATAGACTTCAGTCTCGCCGAACGTCAGGACGGAGAGAATGACTTCCATCATTTCTCTTACTTGCCTTTCACTGACGAACAGAAAGAAGCCCGTTTGCAACAGATGCCTTGTTGGACCATACAGACCAACGAGAAGGTGCATGAGGTGCTGCGTCGTGGTCTGCCGGACTCACCCTTGTACAACGGCCAGATCCACAGCATCGGTCCACGCTATTGTCCCAGCATTGAGACCAAGATTGTAACCTTCGCGGACAAGGATCACCACCTGCTCTTCCTCGAGCCCGAAGGAACCGATACCCAGGAGTATTACCTCAATGGCTTCTCCAGTTCGTTGCCTATCGATATCCAGCTCGAGGCTTTGCACCATATCCCAGCATTGGCTCACGCACAGGCTTATCGTCCTGGTTATGCCATCGAGTATGATTACTTCGACCCAACCCAGTTGCTCCATACCCTGGAAAGCAAGGTGGTCGCCAATCTCTTCATGGCAGGTCAGGTCAATGGAACTACCGGTTACGAAGAGGCAGCTGGACAGGGACTGGTCGCAGGTCTCAATGCAGCACTGCGCGCCCTGGACCGCGGCTCCTTCACCTTGTCGCGTGATGAAGCCTATATCGGAGTCTTGATCGATGACCTTGTGACCAAGGGCGTCGATGAACCCTATCGAATGTTTACCAGCCGCGCCGAGTACCGCATCCTGCTTCGTCAGGACGATGCAGACATGCGCCTCACCGAGAAGGGCTACAAACTTGGCTTGGCTACCGAGGAGCGTTGGCGTCTCTTCTGCGAGAAACGCGATTGCGTCGAGAGGATTTTGTCGTTCTGCAATGAGTTCCACGTGAAACTATCGTTCAACGATGTCCTTTCTAAGTTGGGTTCTACACCGCTCAAGGAGGGCTGCAAATTGGTTGCTTTGATCAATCGTCCCGAACTTACCATGCTCCAGTTGTCCGAGTATGTACCGGAACTGAAGTCACTCTTCGAGACTCTGCCCGCTGATAGGAGAGAGGAGATCATCGAGGCAGCCGAGGTCCGCATCAAGTATGCTGGATATATAGAGCGCGAGAAGATGGTAGCCGACAAGATTGCCCGCCTGGAGAACATCCGTCTCCGTCCCGATTTCGACTACAATTCATTGCAGCAGCTCACCATCGAGGCGCGCCAGAAGTTGTCCCGCATCCGTCCCGAGACAGTGGGTCAGGCTTCGCGTGTGCCGGGCGTTTCGCCTGCTGACGTCAACATACTGCTTGTGCTGCTGGGCAGGTAAATCTGCCCGGCAGTACAAGCAAGGTAATAGTTATTAGTTAATAGTTGTTAGCGTTCCAGTTGGCATTGGGATAAGCCCATTAGAACCATTAAGCCTATGGACCCCATTAAGCCCATTGGGCCCATTCAACCCATTAACCCCATCCCATCGTATTTTCATTTATTTAACTATGAATATAGACTTAATCAAGGAGAATCTCAGGACTATTCCTGACTTCCCAAAGAAAGGCATCATGTTTCGTGACATCACTACGGTGCTCAAGAATCCAGCATGCCTTCGTGAGTTGGCCAACGGCCTGACAGGTTACTATACCGGACTTGGCATTACCAAGGTGCTCGGCATCGAGAGCCGCGGCTTCATCCTGGGCCCAATCGTAGCCAACAACATCAATGCCGGTTTCGTCACTATCCGCAAGCCAGGTAAGTTGCCAGCCGAGACCATCCGTCAGGAGTACCAGCTCGAGTATGGTACCGACTGTATCGAGATTCACAAGGATGCCCTGTCGCCCGATGATATCGTGCTTATCCACGATGACCTGATGGCCACGGGTGGCACGATGAAGGCAGCCTATGACCTGTGCCAGAAGCTCGGCGTGAAGAAGGTATATATCAACTGCATCATCGAGCTGGTGGACCTGAAGGGTCGCGAAGTCTTCCCAGCTGGCACCGATATCTACTGCCCGGTCACGTATAAGGGGGAGTAAGAGGAGGGGACTCTCCCCGGCCCTCCCTATGAGGGAGGGAGAATTGTTATTTTGAATTAGTGGTTCAAATATAACTCTTATGGTAGTGTTTCATGTGAAACTTTAGGTTAACGTCCCACAGTTGTATTTATTAATTCTTCCTCCCTCATAGGGAGGGTTGGGGAGAGTCCTATGGTTCAAGCCAAACAAAATCCACGATATGATTATTTGATGGGCATAGTCAATCTGATGCCCGATTGCCCCGGCGTCTATAGATACTTGGATGCCGAGGGTACCATCATCTATGTGGGCAAGGCGAAGAACCTGAAGCGCCGTGTGTCTAGCTATTTTACCAAGGAGCACGAGAGCCGGCGCACCGCCAATCTGGTCCGTCAGATATATGACCTGAAGTATATCGTGGTCAATACCGAGACCGATGCCCTGAACCTGGAGAACCGAATGATCAAGGCGCACCAGCCCAAGTATAACGTCTTGCTCAAGGACGGCAAGACCTACCCCTGGATATGCGTGCGCAATGAGGCTTTCCCGCGAGTCTATCTGACCCGCACGTTGGTCAAGGATGGTTCCCATTACTTCGGTCCCTACACTAATTTGACGGTAGCTAAGGTGCTCATCGAACTGTTCGAGCAGATCTATCACGTCCGTACCTGCAGTCTCAATCTCCAGCAGACGATGATAGACAAGGGCTACAAAGTGTGCCTCAAGTACCATATCAAGAAGTGTCTGGGCCCCTGTATTGGCGCTGTTTCACGTGAAGCATACCAGGATGGAATCGAGGAAATCAAGCAGATCCTGCGCGGTCATACAGCCGATCTATGCCAACGTCTGTACGATATGATGATGCAGGCAGCAGCCGAAATGAGGTTCGAGGAGGCGCAGCGGCTCAAGGAACGTTACGAGCGGATAGAGGGCTACCGAGTGCGCAGCAACATCGTTCCATCCACCATCAGTGATGTGGATGTCTTTGCCTACGATGAGGAGGACAATTCCGCCATCGTATCGTTCTTCCACATCGTGCAGGGCGCCATCATACAGAGCTATACCATCGAGTATCGCAAGCAGATAGACGAGCCCCGGGAAGATGTACTGGCGCTCGGTATCGAGGAGTTGCTGGAGCGATTCCGGCAACGTACGGAGGATGTCGATGCACTGTCCGATGCCGCACCCACAGGTGGCAAGGAACGCGAGTTGATCGTTCCCTTTGAACCCGCCATGGTTCCGGCAGGTTATACCACCTTCATCCCGCAGCGAGGAGACAAACGCAAGTTGCTGGAGTTGGCCGAGAAGAACTGTCGTCAGTATCGCATCGACCAGTTGAAGAAGGCTGACAAACTCAATCCCGAGCAACGACAGGTCCGTCTGTTGACCGAGATACAGCGTCAGTTGGGACTGCCCAAGTTGCCCATGCGCATAGAGAGTTTCGACAACTCCAATATATCCGGATCGGATCCTGTCGCCTCGTGCGTGGTCTTCACCAACGGCAAATCCGACAAGCAGCAGTACCGCAAGTTCAACATCCAGACTGTGGATGGTCCGGATGACTATGCTTCCATGCACGAGGTGGTAATGCGCCGTTATCGTCGCGTCATAGACGAAATGTTGCCTCTGCCGGACCTTATCTTGGCCGATGGTGGAGTGGGGCAGATGAACGTCATCAAGCAGGCCCTGACGGACCTGGAAGGGCAGTATCTGCAACGCAGTCTGTCCGGTGAAATCTCGGCAGACAAGATGCACGAGATTCACGAAAAGTTGCAGATTGCAGTAGGTGGTCTGGTCAAGGATGGCCATCACCGCACGCGCCAGATGTTGTTCGGTGATCCTCCGCTGGCCGTGGATGTCAAGACAGGATCTAACCTGTTCCATCTGCTGGAACGCATACAGGACGAAGTCCACCGCTTTGCTATCACCTTCCATAGGCAGAAGCGAAGCAAGAGCCAGATTCATTCTGCGCTGGACGATGTGCCAGGCATTGGCCCCAAGAGCAAGCAGGCTTTGCTCCAGGCATTCAAGAGCGTCAAGCGCATGCTGGAGGCATCTGCCGAAGAGATTGCTGCTGTCGTAGGTCCTGCCAAGGCGGCGCAGTTGCAGCAATATTTCGGTGTTTCACATGAAACACAATCTAAACCGTGAAATCCCTGTAACCGATCTAACACCCCTATGCTATGAGACAAGGATACTATTTAACTATTCTGCTTACCCTTTTACTGCTTCCCCTGTTGGGGGATGTGGGCGTCCTGCACGCCCAAGCCGTTCTGGTGGGGCAGGTGTGCTGCTTCGATGGAACCGAGAAGCGCAAGCCCCTGGCTGGAGTCGAGGTACAGGCCCTGGGCGCCGGTTCGACGGTGACAGACCGCAACGGTTACTTCCGCCTGAATTTTCGCGTGCTCAAGCAGGGCGACCGCATACGTTTCCGCCGCATCTACAAGGCTGGTTACAGCGTGCTCAATCAGGAAGCCGTGGATGCCATGGTCATACCTGCCGAGGGTGACTATCTCCTCACCATAGTGATGTCCAATGACAAGCAGCAGGAGAAGGCTCGCCGCATGTACTATGTGGCTGCGTCCAAGCACTTCAAGTCGCAGGAGGCGCGGCAGGAGCGCGAACTGAAGGTACAGTTCAAGAATGGTTCACTTACCTCGAGCGAATACTACAAGAAATTACAAGAAGTCAAGAGCGACTACGAGAGCCGTTTGGACCGTGCGGAGGAGTTTGTTGCCCGCTTTGCCCGTGTGGATGTCAGTACCCTCAGTGAGGAGGAGCGCCGCATAGTCCGTCTGATCAGCAAGGGCAAGTACCACGAGGCGATTGAGCTCTACAACAATCAGAACCTCATCGGCAAGATTTGCGAACAGGCCTGGCACATTGAGCAGGAGCGACAGACCTACCAGTCCCTGCACCACGAGATATCTGTACACCAGGTGGAGCGCGACAGCATGTTCAGTGTGTTGTCTCGACAGGAGGAACTGCTTCGTCTGGTGGGAGGCAAGGACAATTATGCCAAGGCCATCTCCCTGTTGCGCAGTGCCGCCTATGCTGATACCACCTATGCCCAGGCGCTCTATCGTTATGGCAAGTTGTGCTATAGCCAGTTGTACTACAAGGATGCACTCCAGGCTTTCGATATGTTGTGCCGTCATGCCGGCCGTGATTCGACGATGTTGTACGAGGCTCTGGTCCGCAAGGGCGCCTGCCTGCGCATGTTGTATCGGTCCGAGGAGGCCGAGCGAGTACTGCAGGAGGCTGTTGCCCTGGCCGATTGCGGTTTCGGCAAACCGAAGTTGGAGGGATTGGCGATGTATCATCTGGGTCATATAGCCCGTATGGACCTGGATTACGAACGTAGCATCAAGTACTTCGAGCGCAGCCGTGACTGTTACCAGCAGGTACTGGAGCAGGACAGTCTTTCTGCCTCGTCCTATCTGGACCTGGTCCGTTCGACCATCTTCATCGGCTACGTCCAGTCCTTCATGGATCGTTTCACCGAGGCGCTGCAGGCCCATCGCGATGCCATCTCCATCATGCGCCGCATCTATATGCGCAAGCCCCGTCACTACTCCGCCATGATGGCCTACAGCTACCAGCATCTGGGTGCTGACTATGTCCGTATGGGCGGCGACCATTATACCGATGCCATGCGCAATCTCTTTCTGGCCGATACGCTCTATCAGGCTGCCATGGCGCACAATCCCGATGCCTACCTGCGTTACCTGGCCGATCTCTACTGCGACATGGCGGAGGCCTGCATGAACAGTGCTCGCTACACTGAGGCTGTCAACTACTACAAGCGTTCCAACCAGGAGTATGGCCGCTTCCTGATGATTCGTCCGGATGACCAACGTGCCATCACCCGCATCCGCTACAACAACGATTCCATCGTCAAGGTCAATGAGATGTTGCACCTTGAACGGAAGGAATTGGACCCGAGCGAACGGTAGTTTTCTCCGTTGTTCCCATCATTTTTGTTCCATTTTTCTCCCATTTATATTCCATCGTTGCCGTAATCTTCTGCGAAGGGTCAGCGATGCTTCAGCGTAAGTGCAGAGTAAGTCATTTCACTTACTCTGCACTTACGCTTCACTTACTCTCGACTTACTATGGAGTACGCGTAATAGTAGGGTTAAAGTTGGTAATGTTTATGGTCGTTAAATGTTTAAGGTTTAATGTTTAATGGAGGTTAGTTAAAGATTAAGGTTTTGGGGGATTAATGTAATGTTCAATTTATGGTGGAATCATATTGATTTTGGCGCTGACCTTACAGGATGTCCTCCACTTAATGTGCTGTTACCCAGTGTGTTGCCCTGGGATATGAGGTGTTGCCCCTTCGGGGCGCGCCCATCCAATCATAACATAAACGCAGGCTCAAACCAGTTAATTGGTTCGAGGAAATTCGTTTAATATTTTTGGATTTGAATGAAGTGATTGAAACGAATTGAACGAAAATTTTGTATTAATTCGTTTAATTCGGTGATTATAAAATTCTTATAATTCTCTAATTCTAGTAGATTTATAATTCCCGTAATTCGGTGATTATAGAAATTCTTATAATTCTCTAATTCTAGTAAAATATTTAATTCCCCTAATTCTAGTAAAATTATATAATTCTAGTATTTGGTTGAGTCAAGTTCGGAGTACAAGTTCTTGATTTGCTCCAGAATCGTCGCAAAGTCAGTCTGGGTAGAATCAGTCTGCATGTTGGTATTCGAGCCAGCAGGCGCGTCCGTAGTGGCATCAGCGGGCTTGCTGACAAAGATAGGTTCCCGGCGCAGGGAGTCGGGCATCAGCGAGTTGATGCTGTCGGCAATAGCATAGGCGGAGGCAGCTATAGAGTGCGCTTTGGGTAGTTGGTCCTGAACCATGAGAGAGCGGGCAGTGTGGTACTGCAGGCTCAAGTGGCGGACTACCGAAGCGACGATGCGGCGTTGCGTCAGCTGCTGCATGGAGAGGTGAGCCGTGATGAGCGAGTCGGCGTGGGACAGGCGTTGCAGTTCCTGAGCCTTGCGTTCGTACAGGCGCAGGGCATCCATCGCGCGGTAGCACTCGATGGCGTGTTGCAGGTCACCCTGTTTGATATATTCCACCACCTGTTTCTCCTGGTGGTTCATGGCCGACAGGTCGATGTGCGTGAAGCGGTGGATATAGTTCGTTATGTCGTTCAGTTGGCGTTCATATTCGTCGTACAGCTTGACCAGTTGAGCCTCGTACTCCTTCTGGCTGATGGCACCCTCCTCGTGGCGTTGTTTGAGGAGTCTCTCCGCCTCCTGCAGCGACTGGTCCTGGCGGCTGGTCAGGGCGGACAGGTATTGTTGTTCGATGTGTTGCAGCAGTTCAGTGCGGCACATCACGATGACGATGGGACTGTCGTCCGAAGGCAGGTACCAGTGGTCAATTATCTCGTTGTCCAGGATGACATAGCCCTGTTTGGCTATGCGGCGCACATAGACGCGGTCGCCCGGATGGGCAGTGCGGAAGTCGAGTCTGCACATGCCGTTCCGGTCGGTCGATGTCGATGGGGCGTCCCTCACCTGCACCTGTACGTGAGCCAGAGGCTTACGTTGTTCCGTCCCATCGTACTCCAGCACCTGCAGACGGTGCGTCGTTTGCGATGAGAGCATCGTGGCACATAGCCACAACAGGATAGAGGTGAGCAGACTTAATCTCATTGAGCAGACTCTTTGGCGTTGGCGTCAGTGGCTGTGGTGACGTGCTGGGCGTCGTTCTTGGATGTTTTTTTGTCCTGGGCCTTGAGTTGAGCAGCCTCCTCTTCGGCCTTGATGCGGGCAGTCTCCTTGCGGATACGTTCCTCCTCGGCGAACTTCTCCGGCATGAAGAGCGGTTTCATGAAGCGGATCATGATGACTATCTCCGAGATGAGGAAGGCGATGAAGCAGGCGCCGCCCAGCTGCAGTTCGAAGGTGGTGTAGCTGAATCCGTGAGCAGGCATGAAGGCCTCACGCACCGTTGTATTGTCCGTTATCTCCGAGTCGCAGCAGAAGATCAGGAAGAGGCTGTACAGCAGGATCAGCACAGGGACGATGAAGTACCCGCCGCCCACGTGCGTCTTGATCTTGAGCACGAAGAGTTCGAGCAGTTGGGCAATGGTCTCGAGCATGAGCAGACCGCCCAGCAGTTGTGGAATATAGTTGATGATGTCCGCTGTATGGAACAGCAGTATGAAACCGAATCCTAAGGCGTATGCTCCGCGGAGCAAAGCACTGATGAAATGATGCATAATTGGGTATATTTTTGATTAGGAATTGCTTAAGATGGTCAGTCCGTACTAATAACTTGCCGCAAAATTACAATATTTTTCGCATAATTCAGCATTTTTTTACGAAAAATATAAACTTTTTTGTTCAACTTAACATTTTTCTCCATAACTTTGCACCCGCATGAACATTATAACGTAGTTTTTGCATTGAGGAAAGATGCCAGAGTGGTCGAATGGACCGCACTCGAAATGCGGCAAGCGGGTCACACTGCTTCCAGGGTTCGAATCCCTGCCTTTCCGCGCAGAGCCTCTTACGGACAGTAGGGGGCTTTTTTGGTTCGATGAGCAGTTCATCAATAGGAGCTAACCACCCATAAAAGATATAATTATGAAAATCGTAGTATTGGACGGCTTTGCAGCCAATCCAGGCGACCTCAGTTGGAACGAACTGCAGGCCCTGGGAGAGTGTGTAGTGTACGATAGGACAGCACCGGACGAGGTGTTGAGCCGCAGTGAGGGTGCCACGGCGCTGCTGACCAACAAGGTCCTGATCGGTGACGCCGAGATGGCACAGTTGCCCCAGCTGCGTTACATCGGCGTGCTGGCCACAGGTTATAACGTGGTCGATGTCGATGCAGCCCGTCGCCGTGGTATCGTGGTGACCAATATCCCAGCCTACAGCACGATGAGCGTGGCGCAGATGGTCTTTGCGCACCTGCTGCACATCACACATGGCGTGGCGCGTCATGCTGATGCCGTGCGCGGCGGAGCATGGCAGACGGCGCCCGACTTCAGTTTCTCCTTGCAGCCCCTCATCGAGCTGGACGGTCGCACCATGGGTATAGTCGGACTGGGCAATACGGGTCAGGCAGTGGCGCGCATCGCACAGAGTTTCGGCATGCAGGTATTGGCGCTGAGCAGCAAGGGTGACCAGCAACTGGCATCGATGGGCATACGTCGTGCTGCCTCCCTCCATCAGCTCTGTGCCGAGAGTGACGTGCTGAGTCTGCATTGTCCGCTCACAGCCGATACCCGTCACCTCATCAACCGCGAGAGCCTCAGTTGGATGCGTCCGTCGGCCATATTGATCAATACAGGTCGTGGTCCCCTGGTCGATGAACAGGCCCTGGCCGATGCCCTCGCCGGGGGACGTCTGTATGCAGCCGGCATCGATGTGCTCACCCAGGAGCCTCCACGTGACGGCAGCCCCCTCATAGGTCTGTCCAACTGTCACATCACGCCCCACATAGCCTGGGCTACCCAGGCGGCACGCGAGCGATTGATGCGCATCACGGTCGATAACCTGCGCTCCTTCCAGCAGGGTAAGGTCCAGAATCAGGTAAATCAATGACCAAGGCCGATTAGCCTAATCAATTAAGCGCATTTTTAGTATTTTTTAAGAAGAAAATCATAAAAATGCGTTTAATTTGTCACTTTTTTGTTAAAAAAATTGTATATTTGACCAAAAATAACGTATTTTGCACCGCTAATCAATTTTGTAATCTTGGGATACCACTTTGCCCGAATGCGCAGATCCGCTGCTCATTGTATGTAGAAACATGGGAATTCACACTAACTATATTATTATTTAACTTAAACTTAGAAAAGCATGAAAAGCAGTACATCAAGGATGTCCTGGCTGCGCAAAGCAGCTATGATGCTTGCCGTGTATGCGGTAGGTAGTATTGCTGTGTTCGCCCAGACCAAGTCTGTGAGCGGCACTGTTGTTGACGACCTCGGAGAACCCATCCTGGGCGCCAATGTTGTAATCGTGGGTACTACGACGGGTGCAACCACCGATATGGATGGTAACTTCACCCTGACAGGAGTACCAGAAAATGGCCAACTCAAGGTCACGTTCATCGGCTATACCGAGCAGATCGTACCAGTGGCAGGCCAAAAAACAATCAAAGTCACTCTTAAGGAGGATGTCGCACAGCTCGAGGACGTCGTCGTGATCGGTTACGGTACCGTGAAGCGTCGTGACTTGACGGGTTCGGTAGCCTCTATCAAGGGTGACCAACTCAAGGCCAATCCAGTAGCTAACGTAGCACAGGCACTGCAGGGTATGATGCCAGGTGTGAGCGTGACGGCACAGGATGGTCGTCCAGGTGCAACGATGAATGTCCGCATCCGTGGTGGAAACTCCATCACCCAGAGCAACGATCCTATCTACATCGTGGATGGTGTACAGGTATCGGACATCTCTGACCTCGCTGCCGACAACATCGAGAGCATGGACGTGCTCAAGGATGCCGCCTCAACCGCTATCTACGGTGCGCGTGGTGCTAACGGCGTTATCCTCATCACTACCAAGGGTGCCAAGGCTGGCAAGTGCGTAGTACGCTACGGCATGTACTATCAGTCCAAGAAGGCAGCCAACGAGCTCGAGGTTCAGGACGCACAGGATTACCTCTACTGGAACTGGGCATACGCACAGGATTACGGCTTCACCGCCGGTCAGACTGCAGCCAACCAGTATGGTTCTTCGCTCGGTCAGGCAGTAGCCCGTACCTTTGGTCTGGGTTCTGCTTATGGCAACCACTATGCAGACTATGCCAACGTCAGTTCGCACAACTATGTTGACGACTTGCTCCGTACAGCCTCTGCATGGAATCACGATGTGAGCGTATCGGGCGGTACAGAGAAGACCAAGGTTACTGCCTCTCTCAACTACCTGAATGACGAGGGTATCCGTATCCTCTCTGGTTACAAGCGTATCAGCGCCAATGCCAAGTTGGAGCAGAAGATCAACAAGAAACTCTCTGTTGATTTCGATATCCGCTACTACGAGCGCGCATTGGAGGGTACCAAGTTCGATATGGCTACCTCAGCCTATCGTTTCCGTCCTATCGATAATCCTCTCGGTGACGGCGATGTCAATACCGGTTGGGGCAATGCCTCTCCTAACGTGGATGAGACCTACAATCCAGTAGATATTCTCAACAACTATACCAACAAGGAGAAGAAGTACGGAATCCGCAACCGTGCAGGTCTGACTTGGGACATTATCAAGGGTCTGAAGCTGCGCAGCGAATTCTCGCTGTCACGCAACTGGAGCGAGACCAAGTACTGGAATGGTGGAGAGGATCCTAACAGCACAGCCTACAGCCAGGCTAAGCACACTCAGGGCAACGGTTATGGCGTCCGTATGGTCAATACGTTGACATACGAAGTTCCTGGTCTGGGCGAGGCCAACAACCTGACCGTGATGTTGGGTGAGGAGTTGATGGTCAGCAAGTCCAACAAGACCGTCTTCACCGGCTATGGCTACCCATCGGGCTTCACATTCTCTGATGCTTTCGCTCGTTTGAACGAGACCGGTTATGCTTCCAATACCAGCGGTATGGATACCTACGAGGTTTCTGTAGGTGAGCGCGTCAAGACTTCTTCTTTGTTCGGCCGAATCAACTATTCATACAAGGGCCGTTATCTGGCCAGCTTCACCCTGCGTGCTGACGGTTCGAACAAGTTCGGCGAGGGCAACCGTTGGGGTTATTTCCCCAGTGGTGCATTGGCATGGCGTCTGAGCGATGAGGCCTTCATGGAGGATGCCAAGGATGTGGTTGACAACTTGAAGCTCCGCGTTTCTTACGGTACTACCGGTGCTGACAACATCTCATCTGGCCTGTGGCGTGACTGTTGGTCATCTAAGTATGTGACTGTCGATGGTGTCAAGCAGAAGACCTGGACCCAGAGCGACATGATGCCAAATCCTGACCTGAAGTGGGAGACTACCACCAGCCGCAACCTCGGTCTCGATTTCTCTATTGCCAATGGTATCGTACATGGTAGCATCGAGACATACTGGAACTCTACCGAGGACCTGTTGATGAAGGTGCCAGTCTCACAGAACTCTGGTTATACCTACCAGATGCAGAACGTTGCCGAGACCTCCAACAAGGGATTCGAGGTTAACTTGAACTACGATATCCTCCGTACTGCAGACTGGACCGTAGGTGTCACTGTCAACTACAACTACAACAAGAACAACATCGAGGCTATCAACGCCGACGTACAGGCCAGCGCTCATACCGGTTGGGGTTCATCCATGCGTATTCCTAACTACGACTACATCGTAGAGGAGGGCCGTCCAGTGGGTGTCATCCAGGGCTTCAAGTCTTGTGGCTACTATACTGTTGATGACTTTAACTACAATGCAGCCAATGGTACCTATACCCTCAAGGAAGGTATTCCTGATGCACGCCTGCTCAACTACTCATCGGGTGTCAGCTCATTGGCCGACAATACCAATATCATGAGCGACGGTGAGGCACAGCGTGCTTTCCCAGGTGCAGCCAAGTTTGAGGATGTCAACGGTGATGGTTTCATTGATGAGAACGACTGCACTGTATTGGCCGAGACCAAGGCTAAGCACAATGGTGGTTTCAACATCAATGCCAAGTATAAGTGGATCGATATGTCGATGGGCTTCACCTATCAGATCGGTGGCAATGTATATAATGCCAATGCCATGCACTCTATGATGGGTAACAAGGATAACAGCCTTGGCCAGAACCGTCTGTCGTTTGTCTCAGACTGCTTCAAGAACTATCAGGTCAATGCAGCTGGCGACCTGGAGCTCGTTACTGACCCAGATGTACTCCGCAGCATCAACAGCGGTACCAAGTATGCTTGTGCCTTTGCTGAGTATGGCGTAGTATCGTCAGAGTTCATCGAGGATGCATCTTATCTGCGTCTCAACACTTTGACTGTAGGTTATACTGTTCCTGTCAAGTTCACCAAGAAGGTAGGCATCAGCAATGCCCGTATCTACTTCACTGGCGGCAACCTCTTCTGCCTCACCGGTTACAGTGGTCTGGATCCTGAGGTCAGTGTCGATGAGGATGCCAGTGATACTGGATTCCCAACTCCTAACTATGACTACTGTGCATATCCTAAGGCTCGTACCTTCACCTTCGGTATGAATGTTACCTTCTAACAGAACCATTAACAGTCAAATAAATTGATTTTTTACTATGAAAAAAATATATTATTCCACTCTTTTCGTAGCCGGATTGATGAGCATGGCCTCATGCGACGACTTCCTGGAGGAAAAATCTCCATCTACATTGGAGGCTGCGGATGTGTTTAAGTTCGATGAAACTGCCAATGCAGCACTGATCGGTGTCTATGAGGCATGGCGTGCTGCCGGACAGGGCGACTTCTTCGGTGATGGTGTTTACTATGCTTCGGAGGTGTGCGGTTCGGACATCGAGCGTCACCCTGAGAAGTTCACCAATCAGCCTGCCCGTCACTATCCTGAGTCTTTCTATCAGAATGGTACCTATACTAACCAGTACAATCTGTTGGGTTACCTCAAGGAGACCAACAGCCCATACAGCCATGGTTTCGATGTAGTAGCTCCTGCCAACATCATCATCAAGCAGACCGAGGCTCTGGATGATGTACAGGCTGCCCTCGAAGCAGGTGAGGCCAATACTGCCAGCCAGATGTACGGCGAGGCTGTCTGCGCTCGTGCAGCTGCCTACCGTGAGATGGTCCGTTTCATGGGTGATGTGCCGTTGGTTACTGCCGATGAGTCATCCGAGGGCCTCGTCTCTCGCTATGTGATCTACGACCAGTTGATCGAGCAGTTGGAGACTGTCATCCCTGTGATGTATCGTGTCGGCGAAAATGCCAACATGACCAAGAATAAGTTCTCTCGTACCTTTGCTGAGGGTCTTTTGGGCCGTATCTGCCTTGACGCAGCCGGTTATCAGACTCGCCGCAGCGATATGACCTATACCTATGGTGACGGTACTGCTGTAACGTTCGAGGATATGGGTAAGGTCAATGCCAGTGCAGACAATGCCAAGTATGGTCGTCCAGACCGTTGGAAGGACTATGTAGCCAAGGCTAAGGTTGCCTTCAAGGCTGTCATTGACAATCCTGGTTCGGCTACCTTCTATACAGCCGATCCACGTAAGACCGGTTCTGCAGGTCAGGTATTTGACAACCCTTATCAGTACTTCTTCCAGCAGATGAACAATCTGGAGTATGCTGATGAGTCCATCAACGAATATGCTATGACTCAGGGTACCGGTAATGATGCCCGTCCATATTCTTTCGGTCGTGTTTCTTCAGGTGGCGGTTCGAACAACTTCCCATGTAAGGCTTATGGTCAGGGCCGTATCAACCCAGCTTTCTACTGGGGTGTCTTCGATCCTAACGACAAGCGTCGCGACGTCAGTGTCTGCGTCACTGGTTCTACAGGTAAGGGCGCCGAGACTCTGATTCCTTTCACTCCTGGTTCTAAGAGCTCCGCTGGTGGTCTGACGCTCAACAAGTGGGACGAGAACCGTATGGCCAATCCATACGCACTCAAGCAGCGTACTTCGGGCATCAATGGCCCATACATGCGTATGGCCGAGATGTACCTGGGTTATGCCGAGGCTTGTGCATGGTTGGGCGAAGACGGCGAGGCCAAGACTTACTTGGCTCTGGTCCGTGAGCGCTCATTCCCTGAAGGCAAGGCCAATACCGATGCCTTCATCACATCTTGCGGCTCTATGCTCAAGGCTGTCGTTCAGGAGCGTGGCTTCGAGTATGCTGGCGAGGGCGACCGTCGTTGGACATTGATCCGTACCGGTCTGGTCGGTGAGGCTATCCAGAGCATCAAGGAGTTGACCGAAAAGATGATCGCTGGTCTGGAGGCTGATGGCTACTATACCTTCGATAATGGTAACCAGATTTCGGCATATGTTTGGACCAAGCAGGTTGATGCCAAGGATTCTATCGGTTATCGCTTGACTACTCAGTGCCCTGAGGGTATGGAGGATGATCCTATCCGCTTCCCAGGTTGGCGTGGTCAGAATGATGACTGGTCTGCTGCCGGTATCAAGTGCGGTGTGACCGAGGCTAACATTGCCAAGAACCTTACTGCAGGCAACCTGACCAACCTCGCTATCAAGGGTCTGTTCAAGTACATTGATCCTGCTGGTGCTGAGGCTGCTGCTCTCGAGGCTCAGGGTTATACCAAGACCGAGTATGGCAAGCAGTTGGTTGACAACAAGGACGAGTACTCTACGTACCTCTTCTTCGACTATGATTACGAGACCGCTCCAGTCTATCTGTGGCCTCTCACTCCTAATGTTATCCTGACCTCTGGTGGTACCATCACCAATGGTTACGGCTTCAAGCAGGAGTAATCTCTCTGAAATATTAATGCTGGTCTGCACCTGTCGATAGGTGTGGCCAGCATTATTGTTTTTTCTGCGACTGTGGGCTGTGAGGCCGTCGCATTTACCTTATCTCAGTTTTGTTTTTTGTGCTCTCACCAGAAGTTTTGATTCGATGAAAACACCTGTATTATCTGCTATTTGCATTACTTTATTATCTGCCACACCACACACAGTATTGGCTGAATCCGTTTTTAACCAGGCAGCACCCACGCGTGACGAGGTGTTGCAGGGCATGCGTCGTGCCACGCAGTATATGATGGACTCTGTCAGTCATGACGGTGCCTTCGTGTGGGAATATATGGCCGATGGGTCGCGCCGATGGGGCGAACTCGAGGCTACGTCCCCCACTATGGTGTGGCTCCAGGACCCTGGTACTCCCGCTATGGGTCAAATGTTGATTGATGCCCTCCACGCCACGGGCGATGACTACTACTATGAGCAGGCCCTGCGTGTGGCACACTCATTGATCAGTGTACAACATCCCGAAGGCGGTTGGAACTATGTGGAGGACCTGGAAGGCGAGGAGCGCCTGCGCCAGTTCTATGCCACTGTGGGCCGTCAGGCGTGGCGTATGGAGGAGTTCCAGTATTACTACGGCAACTGTACGTTCGACGATGGCGTGACCATTGATGCCGCCTCCTTCCTGCTGCGACTATACCTGGAACGGCACGATGCCGAGGTGCGCCGGGCATTGGACCATGCCATTCAGTTCGTGCTCGACAGTCAGTATCCCAATGGCGGTTGGCCACAGCGTTGGCCGTTACGGTACGACCATTCGTTCCAGGGTCGTGCAGACTATTCGCCTTTCATCACGCTCAACGACAATGTGATGATGGACAATGTAGAGTTCCTGCTGCAGTGCTACCAGACGTTGCACCGCACGGACTTGTACCAACCTATCATCCGTGCCATCTATCTGTTGGCCGACCTGCAGCAACCTGAACCCCTGGCAGGGTGGGCGGACCAGTATGACCCCGAGACGCTCTTGCCGGGCCATGCGCGCAGTTATGAACCCCGCTCGGTCAATACCTCCACCACGTTGCGTATGCTGAGGGTGATGGGCTATTACTACAGCCTGACAGGAGACAAGCGCTTCATACGGGGCTTCAGGAGCGCACTTCGCTTCGTGGGTGGGATAATCCTGCCCCGCGAGTACGAAAGTGTGTGGAGGGGCTTGAAAAGGGACACAGCGGCGGTTCTGTTGCCCAGATTCGTCTCGCCCGATGACGGCAGACCGCTCTTCGTGCACCGTTGCGGCTCGAACGTCGGCAATGGCCACTACTATACCGACCAGGATCTGCACGGTACTATCAAGCATTACAGTTCGGCCTTCTACGCCAATCTGGCGGAAGCCGAGGCGATGTGCCGGACCATCGAGCATTGGTCCGTCGATTCGCTGCTGCGTACCTCGCCACTGCTGCATCCGGACAGCACCACGGCGATACCGTCGTTCTATTTTCATCCCAACGTATATAGGCACAATGGACCGTTGCCCACGTCGGTTGCCGATATCCTGCGCATGCAGCAGCCCTCGGGTGCCTGGATGGTCGCCATCGGCAAGGGGAGTCATCCCTATC
Source organism: Bacteroidales bacterium (assembly GCA_024694125.1). Lineage (GTDB taxonomy): Bacteria > Bacteroidota > Bacteroidia > Bacteroidales > UBA3663 > Liminaster. Next base: position 1,882 of record JAILKE010000027.1, on the reverse strand, counting down.
GGCCCATGCCGCACGACCAGCGACCCAGCAGCACTGATGCGTATGCCGAGACCAATGCAGGCGATGAGTATGATACCTCGCCCTACTATCCCGACAGTACGTTCCAGGGGGTATCGACCTCGTCCTATATCCGCCTCATGGCGCGACTGGCAGACTGGTTGCACGCCCCCTCCATAGCTGGACTGCGTGACGGTATTCATCACTGGAACCTGCTGCACCGCGAACGTAACTACCCCCGTCTGGACGAGGCTGACTACCGTGGCATAGCTGACAATCTGCTTGCCTATCAGAATCCCGACGGCGGATGGATGAAGAATATGGATTGGCTCGGCGTGCTCAATGTCGATTCCGTCGTGGCTGCCCTGGATGACTATCATCGCCAGTCCACGTTGGACAATCGTAATACCTTCCCGCAGATAGAACTATTGGCCCAGACTTATTGCCTCACGGGTCAGGACCGCTATCGTGTGGGTGCGCAAAGCGGACTGATGTATCTGCTCGATACGCAGAAGGCCAACGGCGGTTGGCGTGGCTGGGATGTGGATGCCATCACGATGAATGATGAAGTGACTCCGGGGGCCCTGCAGTTGATGCAGCGTATCCTGTACGACGATCCTGTCTATGGTTGGATCGATGACTCGCTGCGCAGTCGCATCCGCGTTGCCTATGACCGTGGCATCCGCATGATACTGGATTGCCAGTATGTGCAGGATGGCATCAAGACGGCATGGGCACAGCAGCACGACAATGTGACGCTTCTGCCTACGGGCGCCCGTTCGTTCGAGTTGCCGGGTCTCACCGCCAACGAGAGTTGTCCTATCATCAATCTGCTCATGGACATACGCGAGCCATCGGCCGAAGTAATAGAGGCGGTGGATTGTGCCGTAGCCTGGTTGCGCCGTGTCGCTATATCGGGCCTGCGTGTGGAACGGGTATCTATCCCCGAATCGGAGCAGTTCAATCACGAGTATCCCTACGACAATGTAGTGGTGCACGATGTCACGGCTCCCCTCATCTGGGCGCGCTTCTACGAGTGTGCCGACAATACTCCTTTCTTCTGCACCCGCAAGGGGCAGAAGGTCTCCTCTCTCGCCGAGGTCAATGGCGAGCGCCGCACGGGCTATGCCTGGTATGGCTATTGGCCCGTCCTGGTACTGGAGCGCTACGAGGAGTGGAGTATGAGGGTGAAAGGGAAGTGACAAGGAACTGGAAAGACGTGGACTGCGTTTTGTCCGCTATGCGGACGACAGCCTCATCTTCTGCCGCAGCAAGCGCGCTGCCCAGAGGGTCTGTAAGACCGTCACGAGGTTTATCGAGGGAAACCTTCTGCTGAAAGTAAACCGAGAGAAGACCGAAGTGGGTTATGTGGGAGGGATGAAGTATCTTGGATACTCCTTCTATACGGCCAAAGGACAATGTCATCTATGCGTGCATCCAAAGACCTACGACAAACTCAGGCGGAAACTGAAAGAGGCGACTAAGCGCAGCAACAGGGCGCTGTTGCAGCGTTTACGCTCGCCGGTGGTCAGGGATCCCGTTTGGGCTTTGACGGTCCGAAAGGCGCGTATGATTTTGGCCTTCCGAGCAAGGCGACGCTTTTCCGGATGCAGGCGCGCCGCTTGATGAACCTGGGCGCAAAGGCTGGAAAGCCGGTCCCTTGGGCAATCATGACTTCCCCGCTGAATCATGCGGAAACCGTTCAGCATTTTGAGGATCATTCCTTCTTCGGTTACAACCGTGATTACATCCGATTCTTTGACCAGGGCATGCTCTGCGCCTTAAAACCGGACGGCACTCCGTTGCAGGATGAAAACGGCAATTATGTGGAAGCTCCGGACGGAAACGGCGGCTGCTTCCGCGCTCTCGCGATGAGCGGCACACT
>JAILKE010000094.1 GCA_024694125.1 Bacteroidales bacterium | reverse complement strand
GTAATGCAGTTGCGTCTGTCCGCCGTAGTCCTCCGTATAGCAGTCCTCCAGATGCAGACGCAGGATGTGGCGCAACGTATCGATGCCATCGGTCAGCAGACCAGTACCATCGGCTACCGAATAACCAGATCCTGTGACCATAAGGTCGATACCCTCATCAATACCACGAGCAGTGAACGTTCCGCCTATGCTGTCCCCATAGGCAAAAGGATAACGCAGTACGGGCCGCTCGTTGCTGTAGATACGATAGGTGCGCCGCTGCTGCTCGCCCTTGTCCCACAACGTGTCGCCATGCACCACATAGTGCACGATACGGGTCGGCTCAAAGACGGCGATGGTGTCGCCATTGGAAGCTATACCCTGCATGAACTCCTCGCTGTGTCGGTTGATTTCTCCCAGTTGCCATACTGCATCCTGGCCCTTCTCGCCAGGACTGACATAGGCGACCTGCACCTTGCACAGTGCATCGCCATTGCGCCACTCGTTACCAGAGCGCGTAATCACCTGCGCCGTGACTCCTGTACACGCTGAGATGCACAATAAAAGAAAAGATTGACTCTTCATATTGATATGTTAGAAATTGTATTCAAGGACCGGTTTGCTATTGTTAGCATGAAATACTTGAATGGAGTATGTTTTTGTTTGTTACCCGAAGTCTGTAGTAAAGAATTGGATCTTATGCAGACGCAAGAACAAAGTCTGTAGAATGTGAATGCTGGGATGGGTTTACGCAATATACCCATTTTCCTTTTGCAAGTTTATACAATTATCCTTAAAATTCCAAAAATATTCGAAATAACCCAAGGATTATTCAATAGTATATTCGGTCCCCCAAAAATGAATGTTAGCTACACGTGACAAAATTTATTCTTAATCCAATGTTCGTGCTACTTAGATCGTGATTATATTCCATCGGAATAGTATCGGTCAACATCATAGAAAAACGAGCTCAGCGTAAGTGAAGAGTAAGTGAAATGTCTTATGCTGCACTTACGCTGAAGCATCGCTGACCCAACTGTTGGGTATGGCCAATAGATGGGATAAGGTATAAAAGTTATGGGTTGATTGGTTAAGGTTTAATGGGAGTTACAAATCATAGCGTTTCCATTGTCGATTGAGCCAGTTGTATCAATTGAGCTAGATGTACCTGTAGTAACACTTGCGGGACGGGGGCTCACGCCCCCGCCTGTATTTCCGCGGACCTTCGGCCCGCTGCCTAACTTGTTAAGGTTTAAGTTTTAAGGTTTGAGGGGTTATTGTTTAAGGGGTTAATGTTCCTTCAGTTGTCGAGTAATCTCTATATATTCGCGCAGACCATTGATGTAGTCAGCATAGAGAGTCTGTTCGTCACGGCCCTTGAGAAGACTGCACTTGCCGCATGAGGCACAATGATTCAGGCATTGCCATTGTTCGGAAACATAAGCAATGCGTTCCTCGCGGGTGGAAGAGTGGATGCTGGGCGGTGTCATGGATAGATAAGTAGTCATTCAAAATTATTTTTACATATCAAGTAGTATTGTTCAAGAGACTATCTTTTTCATTCTTGGGCGCATCTTTCGGCTTTTCGCTCGGTCACTATGTCACATAGCTCCCTCGCTCAAAACCAAAATCTGCATCCCATTCTCTGAAAAATATAGCTAAATAATTTTGAACAACTACTTAAAATGTAGAGGTCTCACGGCAGAGGGCACGTGAGACCTCTGTCTGTTACTTCTGGGTCGGGAAGGCAACGTGATATACCGGTTGCTCCTCGTCGTGATGATGGTCACAGTCGTGGTGGTCACAGGCTTCGGCCGAATCGTGAAGTTTGCCAGCCAGATAGTCCTGAATGACCTGTTCCGTAGCGCCGTGGCAACCACGTATCACCTCGATGTGATGATCGGTCAGTTTGGCATAGGCTCCGTTGCCCATATTGCCAGCCAGCATCAACGAGATACCCATCTCCTCCATGACCGAGGCAATGTTCGACTTGCAACCGCAGCCTTGGGGTGAGTCCAGACGAGAGCGGTCCGTCACCTGGTTGTTGTCATCGACCGTATAGATGGTGTAATACTCGCAGTGGCCGAAGTGATCGTCCACTACATTCTCGCGTGTAGGTACAGCTATTTTCTTCATATCAATTGAGTAAGTTGTCTGAATGAGTCAATCATATAGGTCGGATGGGCCGACAGGAGTTGCTGGCGCGTGTGGTTGCCGTAGGTCACTGCCACCGTGCGACAGCCGGCGCGGTTGCCCATCTCGATGTCGTAGGTAGTGTCGCCCACCACGAGTACCTCGTTGCGGTCCAGCTGCATTCGGTCCAGCAGGGCCAATACCATGTCGGGAGCGGGCTTGGAGGGTAGGTGGTCACTGTGCGTGACGCGAGTCTCGAAACAGTCGCGTATGCCGTGGTGCTCGCATATCATGTCGAGCGAGACCGATTCGCGCGACGTGACTATGGCCAGGCGCAGACCGTGGTCACGCAGTCGGGCCAATGTATCGCGCACGCCGTCGAAGATTGAGACGTCCGATGCCTCGAAGGTGGGGAACAGCTCCTTGTACAGCCTCGTGGCGATAAGGGCATCTGCGTCGTTCAGTTGCCCCAGCATCTGGAGCGCCTGGGTGAGGGGTAGGCCGATGGTAGCCCTCATGTCCCGTTCGTCGGGTATGGGCAGTTGCATCCGGCGGAAAGTCTCCTGCATGGTCTTGACTATGCCCGGGGCGGTGTCGGCCAATGTGCCGTCGAAGTCGAAGAGTATGGCTCGTATCATTTTATCCATCGGACATAGTCATTCTTGCGTGGAGACTGAGGTTTGAGCGCATCCGGAGCAGCATATCCGATGATGCAGTTGCCGATGCCCTCGTATTCGTCGGTGTAGCCCAGGTCGCGCAGTATCTGTTTGCCTTCGGCAGTCTCGAATGTCTCCTTGGCTCGATGAATCCAGCAGGAACCGAGCCCGAGACTCTGTGCTGCCAGCATCAGATTGGCCATGACGAGGGAACCGTCATAGATGCGGGTGGCCGAGTCCTGGCGCGCCAATACCACGAGGACGACAGGCGCGCCGTAGAATGGGTCACTGTGGCCGCTGGAGGTGCTGAGGCCCTTGCCCGTCACAATGTCGAGGTTGATGCGGCTCAGTCGGTCGCGCATCTCGCGGTTCGTTACAGCGAGTATGATGGCTGACTGGCGGTTCATGCCCGATGGGGCGTAGGTACCCGCCTTGACTATCTCCTCGACCAGTTGCGTGGGTACGGGCTGGTCCAGATACTTCTTCACACTGCGTCGTGCGATGATATCCTGTATGGTTTGGTTCATATTGCTTATAGGTTTAGTTCATTAAAATAGTTTTCCCCCTTATTTGTGCACATCCATTACGTCTGTGACTTTCTCCATCTGTTGGCGCGAGTATCGGTCATACTGCTCGGAGTAGAGACGGAGTTGTTCGGGAGTGTAGGTATCGTCGTCGATGATGCCCTCGTCGGAGAGAAGGGCTATGATGCGCCCCAGGGTCTCTTGGCGCAGGACGATGGCCTGCTGAGGGTCCAGAGACTGCTGCATGGCATCGAGCAACTTGGCCATGGCGAAGATCTTGTCGAACGTGCGGACGGGAATCTCCTCCAGTCCCTGGTGGTCGTATATGCTCGATGCCGCCCCCTGGAGCCGCAGGGTGGAGGGCTCCTTGTCAATGGTGACGAGCGATACGTCACACAGGTCCCAGTCCCACACCGACTCACGGATGCGGTCTATGCGCAATACCTTGCGTCCGAATAGCGGATTCTTCTGTATGTAAGCTTTGCCTTGTTGCAGCTCCATAATTGAGAATGAATGACGAACCTCACGACAGGTCGTGGTTTCCAATTGACTGCAAAGATACTGTGTTTCGGCGTATTGTCCAAATATTCGGTTGTATATTTTGTCGGGACAAATTAAAAATGTGAAAAGCTGACCGATTTTGACCACCAGGCTAACAGGATGCAGGGAGAGCAGACATTTTCCGGCTTGTCTGTTGCATATCTGCGAATAAATGAGTATCTTTGCGCCCGGATATGATGGGGGCCAACAGGCAATGCAGTCTGTGCGTCCCCGGACAAAATGCTATGACCCAATATGCCGAACTGATATTGCCCGTGCCGCTCGAAGGCACCTTCACCTACCGTCTGCCGGACGGTATGGCGGAGCGTGTGCAGGTGGGGATGCGCGTGTCGGCACCATTGGGCAAGAACCACATCTACACCGGCATCGTGTTGGCACTGACCGACCAGTGTCCCGAGGGAGTAGAGGTCAAGGATGTGATCGAACTGCTCGACGAGGGACCTATAGTGCGTCCCGTGCAGTTGCAGTTGTGGCAATGGATCGCCGATTACTATATGTGCTCCATCGGCGATGTGATGAAGGCTGCCTTGCCCTCCGAACTGAAGCCCGAAGAGGGCAAGGAGGGAGTGGTCCGGGTCGATTTCAAGCCCAAGATGCGCCCGTTCGTGCAGATAGTGATGCGCGATGACCTGGCGCAGACCTTCGACCAGCTGAAACGTTCGCCCCGCCAGCAGCAGCTCTATATGGCGCTGTTGGACCGCAGTCATGCACTGCAGAAGAGCGAGCCCGACCTGGTGGCACAGGATGACTTGCTTCGTGCCGCCGGAACATCGACCGAGATACTCAATATGTTGGTGCAGAAGGGCCTGTGCCAGATAGTGCAGCAGCCCGTGAGCCGTATCGAGACAGGGCAGGGGCAGACGGTGCAGCCTGAGCCGTTGCACCCGCTCACCGAGGTGCAGCAGGTGGTCTATCGTCAGGTGTGCGAGTCCTTCGGCCAGCATGGCGTGACCCTGTTGCACGGCGTCACATCGAGCGGCAAGACCGAACTCTACATGCACCTGATGCAGGAGGTGCTGGCCGATGGTCGCCAGGTGCTGATGATGGTGCCCGAGATAGCCTTGACCACCCAGTTGTGCCAGCGTCTGCGCAGGGTCCTGGGCCAACGGCTGCTGGTCTATCACTCGAAGTTGTCCGATACCGAGCGCGTTGAGATATGGAAGAGCCTGCTCGCCGACGACGGCACATCGGCCGACAGTCCTGGCCGCGTCGTGCTGGGAGTGCGCAGTGCCGTGTTCCTGCCCTTCCGTCAGTTGGGGATGATCATCGTCGATGAGGAGCACGAGCCGTCGTACAAACAACAGGATCCTGCCCCGCGCTATCATGGACGCGACGTGGCTATGGTCCTGGCGCACTACCATGGCGCCAAGGTGCTGCTGGGCAGCGCTACGCCGAGCCTGGAGAGCTGGTACCTGGCTGGACAGGGCAAGTACGGCGTGGTGCATCTGCTGGAGCGACATGCAGGCGTGTCGTTGCCCTCCATTCAGTTGGTCTCGCTCACCGAGGCACGCAAGGAGCAGGGTCTGCAGGGTCTGTTCTCGCCACGACTCATTGCAACATTGCGCAATACACTGCGTGAAGGCCATCAGGCCATCCTGTTCCAGAACCGTCGCGGCTATTCGCCCATCATCGAGTGCCACAACTGTGGCTGGACGCCCCGATGTCCGCGTTGCGACGTGTCGCTCACCTACCACAAGCGCACCCGTATGTTGACCTGCCACTACTGCGGCTACCAGACGCCCTGGCCGGCGCAGTGTCCATTGTGTGGCCATGCACCGCTGCAATTGTCGGGCTTCGGCACCGAGCGCATTGAGGATGTACTCCAACAGGTAGTGCCTGGTGCCCGTCCCGTGCGTATGGATACCGACACGACGGCATCGCGGCGCAGTTATGAGCGGATGTTGGCCGACTTCGAGTCGCACAAGGCCAATGTGCTGATAGGTACGCAGATGGTCTCCAAGGGATTGGACTTCAGCGAGGTGCAGACCGTGGGCGTGCTCAGTGCCGACAGCCTGATGAACTTCCCCGATTTCCGGGCGCACGAACGAGCTTTCCAGTTGATGGAACAGGTGGCTGGTCGTGCCGGACGTCGGGCAGGACAAGTGGGACAGGTGCTCATCCAGTGCTCCAATGCACAGGACCGGCTGCTCCGCCAGGTGGTCCATCACGACTACGAGGGAATGGCGGCTACGCAGTTGGCCGATAGGCAGAAGTATGGTTTTCCGCCCTACACACGTCTCATCATGATCTACATCAAGGGCCGATATGAGGACCGTACTCGCCTGCTCGCCGAACAGTATGCCGCCACACTCCGTCAGGCATTTGGCGCCCGTGTGCTGGGACCGGAGGCACCAGGCGTCTCCCGCATCAAGAGTTTCTACATCCAGCAGATACTCCTCAAGATGGAACGCGATGCTCCGCCTGCCAAGGTGCGCCAGCACCTCCGCCAGGTACACGCTGCGATGATGCAGTGCAACAATGAGATGCACAAGGTGGTGTTCTACTATGATGTGGACCCGATGTGATATTCCGATCTGCATCGGAATATCACATCGAGAATGAAAAATTAAAAACTAAAAATTAAAAATTATTTCAACCGAACTGAATCACTATGGATTGGAAAGATATATTAGCTTCGTCGGTCAGTGCTGACGAACTGGCACAAGGTGCTGCCGAGAATGAAGCCGATGCAGCTGCTCGTGCTGCCACAGACCGGGAGAAGGGTCGACTGGGCACACTCCGCATCGAGTATGACAAGAAAGGGCGCAAGGGCAAGCCTTGCACCATCATCAGTCAGTTCGAAGGGGAGGAGCAGGAACTGGTACGCCTGAAGAAACTGCTCCAGTCGCGTCTTGCCACTGGTGGCAGTCACTGCTTCAACAGCGAACCTCCCTACGACGGTCAGATCCTACTGCAGGGCAACTGCGTGGACCGCGCCGCCGAGCTGCTCCGTGCCGAGGGGTACAAGACCAAGCGATAACTTCATCTCGATATATACAATGCAAAAAGCCACCAGGGAACTGGTGGCTTTTTGCATGTAATAAACTGTAATGTAGTTTACCCTTAGCTATATTTTCAATAAAGGACGAAATCAAATAATGTTCTATTTCGTCCTTCATTTACTGTAACTAACGTATTCGTAGAAACTATTTTTTAGTAATTCTATGTCAGGACTGTTCGGATTAAAATAAATTGAGAATACTGTCGTGTAATCATCAGTAAATTCAACTTTTTCCGAAATTTTGTCAATTAAACCTTGACTATTGTAGCGATTGAACCATCTTTCGAATAGTCTCGCCCTTGCGTCTTGACAGCCATCTTCAGTCTCACATTGGGTAATGATGGCGTTTTGTTGCTTCTTGAAGAATAAATCGAGGATATATGCAATAGTGCTTCCTAAATCGTCTGTGTATCCTTCTTTAACTTCGGTTATTTCATAATGGCTTTGCGAAATGTACGGATTCACTATTATAGCCTTTAATTGTTCCGTTTTCCTTGATGTATTCTCGGATAGAACGTTTGTCATCCATCATTTTCCTAATAATATCGCGAAAGATGGCCTTTTTGTTTTCTTTTTTGTCCATAATCGTAAATATTTAGGTTGTTAATTGGGCCAAATATAGTCATTATTTGTTAAATAAACAAATTCTCATTGCTTTATAATGTGTTGAAATATTGAATTTTCGACATTATGTAAGGTATAAGTGTAAATCCCACTTTTTTACTTCTTGATTGGGAACCGATACACCAGCCAGGCCATGACTATGGCTATGGCGGCGGGGACGATGGAGAAGAGGGACCATACCATTGTCTGGACCGAAGCGAGGTTGGAGATAGTCACGATGGTCTCGCCTGTCTGGAGGTCTTGGCTCGATTCGAGACCCGAGATGCCCAACAGCAGGGCGATGAGCGAGCCGGAGATGGCGCCGCCGAACTTCTGTGCCATTGTGCCGCTGGAGAAGATCAGACCTGTGCTGGACATGCCGTCATGCTGAGTGGCATAGTCAGCGACGTCGGCATACATGGACCAGAGCAGGGGAGAGTAGAGACCGACACCAATGGAGGTGATGACCGATACGGCGATGATGAGCCAGATGTAGTCGGCGCTCATCGGGATGAAGAAGAAGGCTACGGACGAGATGCAGCATATCAGTGCCGACCAGACGAATGCCTTGCGCTTGGAGCCTACCCAACGGGTGAAAGCTGGAGAGACGCCGCCGAACACCATGCAGGCCAGTTCGCCGATGGACATGAAGACGGTGTAGTTGATGATGAGTTTGCCCCATGTGATGTCTCCGCCCAGGCAGTAGAGAATCATGTACCCTGCTACAGCATAGCGGAAGCCATTGAAGAAATTGGTCGTCACAGCCGTCAGGGTGATGTATATCCAGGGGCGATTGTGCATCAGGTTGGCATATTGTCGCCACGAGAAATGTTCGGTGCGCACGGGACGGCATCGCTCGCGGGTGAGCAGTCCGCAGGTCAAGGTCATCAGTGCAGCCACACAGCCGAAGACAGCGCCCAGCACGGCATACTGGTGCGCCTCGGTACCGCCTACCCACTGCTGCAGATAGGGGAACGAGAACATCGTGATGAAGCCCATGGCATAGGCGCCGACCATACGGAAGGACGAGAACTGGTTGCGCTCGTTGTCGTCCTCGGTCATCACGCCCAGCATCGAACCATAGGGGACATTGACCATCGTATAGACGGCCATCATCAATATATAGAGCGAGTAGGCCCAGATCCGTTTGCCGTCGGGACCAAGATCGGGCGTATAGAGCAACAGTGCGAAGATCAATCCGAAGGGAATGGCTCCCCATATCAGCCACGGACGATAGGTGCCCCAACGTGACTGTGTTCTGTCAGCGATGGACCCCATCATCGGGTCGGTCACGACATCGAACATTCGTGCTATGAGCATCAATGCTCCTGCATCGGCAAAGGTGAGTCCAAACACATTGGTAAAGAACAACGGGAAGGCCGTAGCCATAATCTTCCAGGTGATGCCGCCTGCTGCAGCATCGCCCAGTGCATAAGCGATTTTTTCGGTAATAGTGGACATGGTGAATAAATTAAGGGAAGATGATTAAGGGAAGATAATTAAAGGGAGTGACAGGGAAGTCACTTCTTAGTCACTTCTTCGTGATTAAAGCCACAACAATTCGGACGAGTCGCGGCTGGCGTCACTCTGAGCCTGAATGATGTCGGGGAGCAACAAGAGGAGGTGCTGACGCACCAGACGGAGGAAATCGTCGGCAGTGGTAGTCTCGGGCGATGGTCCATAGTGCGACGATGGAGTGTTGGTCCCAGTGACTACGAAACAGAGAGGGTAGCGGGTGACGATGGGCATGAAGATGCGGCTCCACCAGTCGGCTACGGGCGACTGTTCGATGCCGCAGGCTGTGATGGC